>NZ_WWHX01000497.1 GCF_009862125.1 Streptomyces sp. SID5910 | reverse complement strand
TGCGAAAGCGGTCGTGGACCTCTACGGCCGCCTTACCCTGAGCGGTGCAGACCTGCCGGGTGTTCCGCGCGCCTTGCCGCTGGACGTCTATCAGCCGCTGACGGCGGCCGACACCTCCACGCGAGCGAGGACGGAGAATGCCCAGACCCTGCTCAGCAGGTACACCAAGGTGTGTCTGCGCGGGGAGGCCGGATCGGGCAAGTCGACTCTGGTGCGGTACTTGGCGGTGGCGGCCGCGCTCGGGGAGCCCGTACCGGACGACCTGGAGTACCTGCGAGACCGCGTCCCTTTCGTGCTGCCTCTGAGGAGCATGAATCCGGACACGGCCCTCGCCGGCCCCGAGGAGTGGACGGCACGCACCGTACCGGCGCTCGGCGGCGAGCAGCCGCCCGGGTGGGCGACCGAGGTGCTTCGCTCCCGCAGAGGACTGATCCTGATCGACGGCGTCGATGAGGTCCTCGAAGACGTCAGGAGGCACATCGCTCCCTGGATCACCGCCATCGACCGCACCCACCCCGGGAATCTGTGGCTCGTCACCACGCGCCCCTTCGCCCTACCCAGAGAGTGGCTGTCCTCCGACGGATTCGTCGACAGGACCCTGCTGCCGCTGGACACCGACGGCACTCGGGCGCTCGCGCATGCGCTGCAGGGCGCCGCGGTCCCGGCGCATGCCTCACCCACGTCGTTCCAAGACCTTATCGACCGCCTTCTGAACAACTCAGATCTCGCGATGCTGGCCACCAACCCGCTTCTGTGCACGTTCATCTGTCTGGCGCTCACACGGGAGGACCGCTCCGACCGCTCCCTGCCCATGACGCCAAGCGAGCTGTTCCGGGCGCTCATGGACATGATTCTGAGCCGTCGTGACAAGGAACGAGGCGTCGGTGTCCGGCAGGGAGACTCCCTGTCGGCTCCAGAGCGGATGGCGTTCCTCAAGCGGCTGGCGCACAACCAGCTCATCAACGAGCCTCTCGCTTCGCCGATGCAGACCACCCACGCGCTGCGGCTGATCTCAGGTGTATTGTCTTCCATGCCCCACGTGGACGCGGGCTCCCAGGACGTTCTTCGGAATCTGATCACGCGCTCGGGAGTACTGACCGCTGACAGCGAGGACACGCTCTCGTTCGCGCACGTGACGCTGCGGGACTGGCTGGCCGCGCAGGAGATCGTGGAGCGCGAGGAGTTGGGGCTCCTGACTACTCGCGCCCTGGACGGCGAGTGGCAGGACGTCATCCGCTACGCGGTCGCCGAGGGACGTCCCGCGGAGCGCGCCAGGATACTGACCAGTCTCGTCGACCTCGGTGACCGGCAGACCGACATCGAGGGCCGGACCCGCCTGTATGCCTTGGCCGCCGCCGCTCTGGGGAACGCCACGTCGGTGGACCCTCAGGTCCGCGAAACCGTTCTCGAACGGGTGTCCTCGGTCGTGCCTCCGGACACAGACGCGCAGGCTCGGGCGCTCGACGTCCTCGGTGAGGCCGTGTTCGCACTGCTTCCCGAACCGCACGAGCTCACCCCCCGCCAAGCGGCGGTCGTCACCGCGATGGCCCACCGCATCGGTGGCCGCGCTTCCGAAGAGGCCGTAGGGCGGTTCGCTTTGCGTGTTGCTTCTGCGGCCCTGCCCGCTGCCCCTGGTCCGGGAGCCGCCGCGGCGCCCGCCCACGCGGGGATGCCCGAACCCGCCGGTAGCGTCTGGGACCTCGCGGTGGCGCTCAGCGTCGCCACCCGGATCGAGCCCGAGGTACTGCGTGCCGTGCGGCTCGGGGTGTTCCCTCAGCTCGACGCCGGACACGAGGCCGACCTCTGGTTCGGTCCCTGGGTGGTGGCACGAACCCGCGGGGCCATTGCCCTGCGACCCGATCTCCTGCCTCACCTGCGGGCCGAACTGGCCCGGCGGATCAGCCGGAGCCAGCCGGGCGACGCGATTCGCACGATCGGTACGTTGATCGCCGACGCCCACCGTCGGTTGTCTCCCGCCCTGGCACTTGAGGAGCGGATCAACTGGATCGACGTCTCGGGCGAGGCGGGCCGTAAGGAGGCCATGGAGGAGGCCCTGCGCCCGGCGCTCCGCGCGCTGATCACCGAGGAGCGGGACGGCATCGCCGACTGGCTGTCCGGCGCCTGGGCCCGGCTGCCGGAGACGGCCCGGAGCACGGTCACGGGCTGGCAACTCGTCACATCCGCGATGCGGCGCGTGCCGGATGCCGGGCTGCCGCCCGTCACGGCACCGGACAGCGTCCGCAACGGTGACGTCGCCGTGCTGGTGAACCTACTGCCCGACGTCGCTCTGCCGGTGTCCCGTGAGGGCGGCGTGCTCCGTCTCGGCTCCGCCCTCGACGCCCCGGACGTCGCGGCGATTCTGGTTCCCGACACCCACCCGCGCGTGGTCGACTTGCTGGTGGAGAACGAAGCCGGGCGCACCCTCACCGTGCGGGCCGGAGAGACACGCACGGTCGTGGTCGGGGACGCGAGGGTGCGGCTGCGGACGGCGCGGGGAGCGATCTACGAGCTGACGCCGGGGACGTCGGCAGCCACCACGGATCAGGGGACGCCGCCCGCACACCCGCGGACGGGCCCGGGCCACTACCTGCTGCGCGGGTCAGCCGCCGCGATAGCCGACATGGCTCGCGTCGGATCCCTGGTCCGCGAGCTCTCCGACTACTACGTCATTGCGCATGGACGCGCGCCGAGCCGCAGCCAGACGCTGGCCTGGGAACGGGAACTGCCGCGACTTGCGCAGCTCCTGGTCGACGCCGGACTCGAACAAACAGAACTGGTTCTCGAATATGCCTTGCCGGGCACCGACGTGCGCGTCGACGCGGTCGTCGCCGGCCTCGACCCGCTCACCACAGATCTCTCCTACGTCGTCGTGGAGCT
The DNA here is from genome assembly GCF_009862125.1 of Streptomyces sp. SID5910. Classification (GTDB taxonomy): domain Bacteria; phylum Actinomycetota; class Actinomycetes; order Streptomycetales; family Streptomycetaceae; genus Streptomyces. The sequence goes on along the minus strand of NZ_WWHX01000497.1, from coordinate 23,862 downwards.
CAAGGCCTGGACGAGCGCCGTGGTCGCAGAGGACGATCCGACGCTCTGCCGGCCCGGCGGGTTCACGAGGACGAGACTTCATCCGGTCGAGCAGGTCCGTGGCTATTGCGAGTACCTGGTGTCCCATCATGCCCTGCTGCGTGACCGCCCCAGCGCCGTGTCTGGTATGGCATGCCTCCTGGACGCGACGGACACAGCCGTCCGCGAGCTCTTCGATCTGCCACCCGACTCATGGGGTCGGCTGTACACCGCCGAGGGGCGCGGCGCGGCCCAGAGCTTCCTGCGGTCCGTCCTGTCACCCGCACCGGGCAGAACCGCCGCCGACGAACTGCTCACATCCGCAGGGCGCCACCCGGACCCGACCGCGCCGGTCACGCCGGGCCCGGTACCGCGTCTCCTGGACGAACAGCGGATCGCCTACGAAACCGTCCTCGGCCTGGTGGAGCGAGCTCGACGAGCCGATCACAAGGAAGTGATCGTCGTGTCCGGCGGGCCGGGCAGCGGCAAGAGCTCCCTCGCGCTGTCACTGCTGTGTGAACTGGACAGAAGGAGGCACGGGGTACGGCACGCGAGCGGCTCACGGGCATTCGTCGCCGCTCTGCGTGAAAGGGCATTCGGCATGGGTCTCGGCCAGAAAATGTTCACCTACTTCAACTCCTTCGTGACGGCCGAACGCAATGGCCTCGACGTACTGATCTGCGACGAGGCACAGCACATCCGTCGCACGTCGGCCAGCCGATTCATGACGCGCGAAGGGCAGGAGAGCCTCGATCGCACCCAGACAGAAGAGCTCATCGACGCAGCGCGCGTACCCGTCTTCCTCCTCGACGAACACCAGGCCGTTTCCCCGCAGGATGTCGGTACACGCACCGTGATCGAGGAGGCTGCGCGGAAACGCTCGCTGAAACTGCGCCACGTCGATCTGACCGCGCAGTTCCGCTTCGGGGGCAGTCCCTACATGGACTGGTTGGCCGCCCTCCTCGACCCTTCTCAACAGGAACAGACGTGGCAGCCGGACAGTCGGTACACCTTGCTGACCGTCGACACCCCCCAGGACATGGAGTGGTTCCTCAGAGCACGGATACAGGAGGGCATGACAGCGCGCATCACCGCGGGCCTGTGCTGGCCCATGTCGACGCCCCGTGGAGACTCCGCCCTGGGACTCGACGTCGTGATCGGTGACTGGCGCCGCCCCTGGCAGTCAAGCACCGGTCGGCGCCCGGTCAGCGGAGAGCCGCCGCTCGAGTCATGGGCGACGGAGCCCGGCGGGTTCGAGCAGATCGGCCATGTATCTGGCGTACAGGGTCTCGAATTCGACTGGTGTGGGGTCATCATCGGCCCGGACCTTGTGTGGCGTGAAGGGGAGTGGCGAGTCATCCCGTCCGCATCGCGCTTCCCTGGACTGCGCAGTGGAGAGAGGGACGACGAGACCACCAGCCGGTTCATCCTCAACGCATACAGGGTCCTGCTTTCCCGTGGCCGCCGAGGCACGGTCGTCCACTCGACCGACACCGAAACGCGGAACCGGCTACGGCAGCTGCTGCCCGTTTGGAATGTCGAGGACAGGGGCTGGCTCGACGACGAAGGCCGCATGAACACGCGTTCTTCCGGCTGACGGAGGCCCTGCCTCGCGCGGCGGCTGTAGGTCCGTGCCGCACGTGCCCAACAAGAGCGGACAACCACGGTCAACAAGGGTGCGATCCAATGGGAACAGCCACTACACAACAGGGCATTTCAGCAGATCAGGTACTTCGCGGCTCCAGTAAAACGTACTCGCTTCCCAAGCTGAGAGCGCCAACTTGGACCAATCGCGGGCACGGCCAGAATCCATGAGCTGTCGGAGCAACGCCAGACACCTCGGGCTCACCATGCTTGAGCTCTCCCTACGGCCCACTTCCCGAGAACGCGGGAAAATTATCTGACATACCCACAGAACCACTTATCGATGCAGGTCAAAGACGCCGCATGCCGCCCCTGACCAAGCCTTCTAAGCGCTTGGCTGCAGGTTCGAGTCCTGCCGGGGCGCACATCTCTGCCCTCCCGTCGGGGGGGCTTTTCGCTGGTCAGGCCGCTGTCGGCCGCCACGACGAAGCCCCCGGACGCCCTTCTGACGATCAAGGAAAGACTCCGCGGCCGTCCGGCCGCCCCCGGGTTCCCACGGCCAGTACTCTCCCCGTCATGGGGCTCGACATCACCGTGCTGATCGCCGACCGTTCATGGCTGATGCAGGTCCCGCCGCGGGAGCGGCTGCCGCGGCTGAGGGATGCCTGGTACGCCGACGAGACGGGGCTCTGGGACCACGACGCTCTGACGGGCGAGGATGAAGGATGGGCGTGGCCGCAGGGGCCGGACGGCTCCCACTTCGCCTTGTACGAGTTTCTGCACACCCTCGGCTCCTTCAAGGCGCACTTCTGGGCCGGGCAGCGGTGGGAAAGTGTCCGCGGCCATGTGGGCCCCTTGCCGCGGGCCGAGTTGGACGCGTTGCTTCGCGGGCTCTTCTGGGACGGGCCGGACGGTGAGGCCCAGCACACCGACACGGCCTTCTTCAGTGAGGACGGCTACGGCGTGCTGCTCGCGCGGTCACCGGAAAGCGTGCGGGACCTGGCCGCGACCTGGGAGCGGGCACTTCCTCACCTCGACCGGATGCGCGGGCCCTTCGCCGAGCATGCCGCCGTACCCGATGGCTGGGTTCCTGACTTCGACGCATTCCTGGACCTACTGACGCAGTGGGGACACGTCCTGACCGAAGCGGCTCGGCGAGGGTGGTGCGTCGTGGGAGTGAGCGAGTAGTTCGCCTGCGCAGCAGCCCGCCTACGCCGCCTGTCGGCACATGCAGGTTGAAGGTGATGCGAATGCCCCTTCATCCTTGCCCTCATGAGTCTCCCCTCGCCCTCCTTCGATCTGACCCCCATGGACGGCTACGCCCACGACTGGGCCCTCGTCGACGTGGAGACCTCCGGGTTGGTGCCCCGGCGGGATCGGGTGCTGTCGGTCGCCGTGGTCACCGTCGGGCCTGATGGCGAGCAGACCGGGGAGTTCTCCACCCTCCTCGATCCGGGGTGCGACCCGGGGCCCGTCGACGTGCACGGGCTGACCGCCGAGCGGCTGCGCGGAGCGCCGGCCTTCGACCAGGTGGCCGAGCGCATCGCCGCGTTGCTACAGAACCGCGTTCTGGTCGCTCACAACGCGCAGTTCGACTACGACTTCCTCGCCCACGAATTCGCCCGGGCCCGCATGTGGCTGCCGGTGTCCCAGCGGCTGTGCACCCTGGCGCTGAACCGGCAGGTGGACCCGCCGACGGCCGACATGAAGCTGGGCACGCTGGCCGCCCACTACGGCGTACCGCAGCAGCACGCGCACGACGCCCTGGACGACACCCGCGTGCTGGCCGGGATCCTGCGGGCGTCCCTGCGTGAGGCGGCGCGGCTCGCACTGCCGTTGCCCTTCGTGAGCTGCCCGCCCCGGGCCGAGTCCCAGTTCACGCCGAAGCCGCCCAAGACGCCCTGCACGTATCGCAATCCCGGCCGGCTGACTCCGGGAGCACCGCTTCGGCAGGGCATGAAGGTCGCGATCACCGGTGAAACCGTCCGTGCCCGGGCCGAGTTGATCGGCCGAGGCGTTGCCGCCGGGCTCAACATGATGAGCTCGGTCAGCCGCCACACCAGCGTCCTGGTCACCAACGAGCCCGCGTCCGGTTCGGCGAAGGCACAGCGGGCCGTCGCCGAAGGGGTGCCTGTCATCGACGAGGACACCTTCCTCCTGCTGCTCAGCGAGGTAGAGGCCGGAGCGGCGCATCACGCGCCCGGGCCGGCATCGGTCATTCCTGCCCCGCGCCAGGCAGAGCCCGTTCCCGTCGGGCCGGGCGACAGGCCACTGGCCGGGCATCGCGTGCTCGTCCTGGGCGGCACGCACACCGAGGCGGTCGACGCGCGCAGCCGCGTCGTCGAGCTCGGCGGTTCCGCCGCGGTCAATCTCTCGCGCAGCGTCACCGACGTCGTCGTCCTCTCCGGTGGGGAGAACGACCGCCGCATGGCCCGGATCATGGAACTGGGACTCTCGGTGCACGACGCGCAGTGGCTTGTCGATCCCGCGTCGACCGCCACCGTGGCCACCCCCGTCGCCGACGTCGATGCCGGCGCCGGGGTCGCGGAGGCGTCCGCCGGTCCTGCGGCGCCTCACGTCCTCCCCCGCGGCGGCGTCATCGACCTGCCCGCCCCCGCGTCCCCGTGGCACGTCACCGCGTCCTGGGCACCACTGGAACACGGTGAGGTCGACGTCGTCGCCTTCGTGCTCGACGAGGACGAACAGGTCTCCTTCGACGAGGACTTCGTCTTCTACGGCGCCCCGGAGAACCCCGGCGGCACCGTCCACCTGCTCACCAACGGCCCGGCCGAACAGACCATCACCGTCGACGTCGCCTCCCTGCCTCCGTCCTCGCACCGCGTGGTGGTCGCCGCGGCCATCGACGGCGGCCTGTCCTTCGGCGGCGTCGGCGCCGTCCAGGTCGCCGCGGCACCGGGCAGCAGCGCCGCCCCACTGACGCGCGCGACACTGGACGCCGCCACGAGCGAACGCACGCTGATCCTGGCCGAGCTGTACCGCCGTGGCCCGCTCTGGCGGTTCCGCGCCGTCGGACAGGGATACGACCACGGACTCGACGCCCTCGCGCGCGGCTACGGAGTCCACATCGCCGACTGAGCAAGGGACGGTCCCCGTACACCCCCGTACCGGGATCGCCCACAATTGAGTGATTACCTCGGTATAGAGGGCGCCCTGGTAATGATGGGACGGTTCGCCTGCCTTCCGTCCCTTACCGGAGCCGTCCATGCGCACTGCCGTCGTCAACGCCCAGGAAGCCACTACAGGGTGCTCCGGTCCCGTTGCTGCCGCATCGGGGCAGGTGGAGGAACGGAGCCTTGTTTTCGACGGGTTCGCGTATCAGTGCCGCATCGTCCGTCAAGGCACGCCGCAGACCGCGCCGTTGGTGCTGCTCGGCGGGTCCTCGCAGAACCGGTACTCGTGGCAGGGGCACGAGAAGTGGCTGGCGCCGCTGTGCACGTTGGTCACCGTGGATCTGCCCGGTTACGGCACCGCGGACTTCCTGCCCGCCGAGTACGGCATCGACTTCCTCGCCGACGCGGTCAAGCACATGCTGGTGGAGATCGACATGCCGGAGGTCAACCTCTTCGGCGGCTGCTTCGGTGAGGTCGTCGGTCTCCGCTTCGCCCAGCTCCACCCCGAGTTCGTCCGTCGCATCGTCTTCTGCGGTGCGGCCAAGCGCCTTCCCGACCTCTACACCGAGGCCGTGCCGCTTCTGTCGCACGCGATCGAGAGCGGGGATGTCGACAAGGCCGCCGAGGGGCTGGTGCAGTTGTTCATGTCGAATCCGGGGGCCGGCCAGGTGCGCAGGCACGCCGCCGTCGCTCGCCTTCTGCACCGGCAGTTCATCAACCAGACGCCGGACGAGGTCAAGAAGGCCGTCGAGCACAACACGCGGCTGACCACGCACGGTTGCTACCGGCCGCTGCCCGTTCCCGACGTGCCGTCCCTGGTGTTCACCGGCGAGTACGACACGCTGTGCACCCCCGAGATGGGCCGTGAGCTCGCCGCGATCATGCCCTCGGCGCGCTTCACCACCATCACCGAGGCAGACCACCTGGTCACCGTCGAGCGCCGGGAGGAGTCGGCGGAGCTCATCGGCCGCTTCTTCACCGACCAGCCCATCGACGGGCTCCCGTACTGCACCCCCCTGGAGTGACTTCGGCGGGGAGCGAGAGGGGGGCGGCGACTGCGGGATCGCCCCTCTCCCCTTCACGCCCAAACGCCAGATGGCCGTCCCCGGGTGAACGGGTCCGGCCATCTGGCATACGGGGCAGCCGTTGCCTCTGACGCTGCGGCGGGAGCCAGGTGCAGATCAGCGGGAGTGACGGCTGCGTCGAGTGGGCGCAAGTGCCTCAGTCGAATCAGGGGTGGTGAATGGAGCAGTCCACAGTGCTGTTGCCCTTGATCGCACAGCCCTCGCGCGAGACCACGACGTGGACCTTGCCGTCCTCGGTCGTGTACTGGTACTCGCGCTTCTGGCCGCAGTGGCCGTCGGTGGCCGTCTCGTCGCAGACGGGGACGTCGACGGTGTGAGCCTGGGCGGTGCCGAGCCCCATCAGTACGGAGCCCCCCAGGACTCCCGCCACCACTGCGATCTTCTTGAACTTCTGCATCCGCTTTGTCCTTTGCGGTAGTCCCCCCAGGCGCTGTGCGTCTCGAACCCTGCGGCCACTGCCTGTGTGCCCTTGGAGAAATGTCACGAGATCAACGCTCGGGTAAGTGTGAAAAATGTCAGGGAGAGGCCCCGGGACTTGCGTCCCGGGACCTGTCCTCATGCGTCTAGCAGGCGTCAGCCCGTGAAGCCGCGGGTGGAGCAGTCGACCTTGTGACCCTGCTCGTTGTCCTGGGTCCCGTGGTCACCGTCGTTGCCGAAGGTCAGGAGGCCGCCGACGACGCCGTTCAGGACGCCGACGTTGCCGATGAGCTGGTTCGAGTCACCCGACACCGAGCAGCCGCCGCCCTTGACGTCGAAGCTCGCACCCTCGCCGGCCACCGCGGTCCCGGCGCCCAGGGCACCGACACTGCCGAGCATCGCGACGACGACGGCAGCCTTCTGGATCTTGCGCATTACCTCTCCGTTTCTGTGAGAGCAACACAGTCCGTGTTGGACCGGTCACTGTTAGTGCTTACTTTAGAGGACGTTCCAGGCTTTTGGCGAATGAAGCGCCCATCACCGTAAATTTCTTGTGAAAGCCCGCTCTGTGGTGCCCTTGCGCAGGAATCGGGCAGAGCACCCGGCGTGTCGCAGCGCCATCACGCGTACCGGTAGATGCGGCCGACGTCCTCCAGCTCGGCCGGTGTCACGTCCCAGGGCGGCAGCTGCTGCCGGCGGGCGACGATCCGGCCGTGCTGCGCCTCGCCGGAGCCCGGCGGTGTCGCCGGGAGGTAGCGGGCCCCGCCGTGCCGGCGCTGCCAGCGCTGCCACTGGAGGTCGACGAAGGCGTGGTGCAGCCAGAAGACGGGGTCGTTGACGGAGGCGGCGCCGAGCATGGTGCCGCCGACCCAGCGGTGCACCCTGTTGTGGTTGCGCCAGGAGGCGCTTCCGCGGCCGGTGCCCCAGCCCTCCAGCTTGTTGCGGAAGCCCCGTGTGACCGTCGAGTCCCAGGGCGACACGTCGTAGACGGCGTCCTTCAGGGCCCACTCCAGGTCGTTCCTGCCGGGCAGGCCGATCGGGTCGCGGCTGCGGCCGAGGTCCCGGGTGAGGAACTCCGTGTCGGTCACGCCCTCCTTGAGGGGCCAGTCGCCCGTCCGGTGGGCGAAGGGGCCGGTGGTGACCTGCCGGTCGGAGAGGCGGCCGTTGCCGCCGAGGAGGTCCGCCGTCCACGGCGTGGAGGTGGCCGTGCGGTCGCGGGTCCAGTCCCAGTACGGGATGGTCACCGAGGAGTCCACGCGCCGCAGGGCGTTCTCCAGGTCGAGCAGCAGGCGGCGGTGCCAGGGCAGGAAGGACGGCGCCATGTGCGCGGCGCGCAGACCGCTCTCGCCGTCGGGGTTGAAGTGGGCGAGGTGCACGCGCACGAACTCGTCGTACTCGCCACGCCGTTTGAGCTCCAGCAGCGCCTTGACGAACCGGCTCTTCTCGGTCCTGGTGAGCGTGGCGGCGTCCTTACGCACGTACGCCATGGCGGCCTCCCCGGTGTGCGGGTGCCTCGGCCGGCTGGGTCCCGGTCCCGGCGCGCAGCCGTTCGCCGGGGCCGAGTTCGTCGACGGCGGCGCGGGCGGCCTCCAGGGGCGTCGGGTACGAGCAGTAGTGGTCGACCATGCTCAGCCAGGTGCCGTCGGCGCGCCGCATCAGGTGGAGGGGGCGGCCGTCCACGGTGACGTGCCACCGGGCACCGCCGGCCGGGCCTCGCCCGGGTGTTCGCACGCCGCGGATGCGGCGGCCGCGGTAGGTCTCGGAGAAGTCGGTGCCGTCCTGCGGACTCCGGGGCGCGGGGGCGGCGGCGACCAGCGCGGCCAGGGTGGCGACGAGTGCCGCCCCGCGCAGGCCGTGCGCCAGGTCCCTCCGGGTTCTGCCCACCGGTCGTGCCGGTCCCGGCAGCCCGGGTGCCTCGTCCTCGGTGTCCACAAGTGCGCCGCCGGTGTTGATCGCCATGGTCCACTCCTCGTCCGCTCGGTTGCCGGCAGCGGTAACCGTCGGACGTCCGGCACGGTCACCGCCGCACGGCCGGAACGGTGACGCCTGTACGGGACGCCGTCACCGCCGCGCCGCTGGAACAGTGACGCCCGCACGGGAGACCGCCACCGCCGCGCCGCTGGAACAGTGACGCCCGCACGGGAGACCGCCACCGCCGCGCCGCCGGAACGGTGACGCCCGCAGAAGGACGCCGTCGCCGCCGCGCAGCAGGACGGTGACGCCCCTACGGGAAAGGGCGGTCCCCGGTGTAGTCCGGGGACCGCCCTCTTCCTGGGCGCGTGCTCAGCCCTGCATCGACAGACCGCGGTACAGCGGCGACTCGGAGTTCGTCAGCGCCTTCCGCGCGCCCTCCACCTTGTACAGCGGGGACTCCGCGTTCTCGGCGTCGAGCAGGGCCGCCGGGTTGTCCAGCTGCGTGTCGAGGACGCGCACGTTCTTGAACGGCGCGCTCGTGCTGTTGTCGATGCTGTGGGGCATCGGCTCGGCGGCGAACGCGGGCGCGGCTGCGCCGGAGGCGATCAGGGACCCGACGACGACGGCGGCGGCCTTCAGGGACTTCATCGTGTTCCTTTCTTCGGCAACGCGGGTCGCCGGAGGAGGGTGTCTGCCGCCGTGCCCAACGACTCCGCAGCGGAGCGGAAGCGGGGATGCCGGAGATTCGCAAGTCCTCATGTCCTCATATGAGAACTCTGAAAGACCGGTTCCCGGGGCCCGAGCGCGCGCCGCGGAGGCTCAGGAGGCCGGCTGGAGCACCGGGGCCGGGGGCGTGAGCGCGGGGAGCGTGACGGCCGGCGTCGCGGGCGTCACGGCGGCCGACGGCGACGTGGTGGACGGCGTCGCCGGCGCGGGCAGGGTCGACACCGTCGGGTCGTTGACGGTGAGCGCGTCGACGAGCTTGTTCACCTCGGCCAGCAGCTGGTCGAGCGACGGCGTCGTCAGGTCGGTGGTGTTCGTGGCGTCCGCGGTGCCGGAGGTGTCCGCGGTGCCCGAGGTGTCGGCCGTGCCCGCGGTGTCGTCGGCGAAGAGCGAGCCCAGGAGGTCGTCGACGGCCTTCTGCACGGCGTCCAGCGCGTCGCCGATGAGGTCGGAGCCGGTGGCGGGCGCCAGCCGGTCCGTCGCCGGGGTCCGCGTGGCGTCCCTGGTCGCCTCGGTCTTCGCGGCCGCCTTCTCCAGCGCGTCCTTGGCGGCCTCACCGAGCTCCTTGGCCTCGGCCGGCGGGAGCGCGCGGTTGTCCGACTTGACCACGGCCGTCAGCAGGTCGGACACGGGGGTGAGTTCGGCGCCACGGGCGTTGAGGCTGTTGACCTCGCCGAGGAGGGTCTCGGCTGCGGGGAGCGGCGTGTCGGACGACACCGCGCGGGTGTGGCCGGGGGTGTGGTCGGCCGCCATGGCGACGGGGCCGGTGATGCCGGTCAGGAGGGCGGCGCACAGGGCGCCGAGTGCGATGGGCCGTGCGGGCAGGGCACGCATGGGGGTCCTTTCGAGAGAGAGGTCGGAGCTTGAAGCCCACGGTCAGTGCGCCCAGAACGGCCCGCAACCGGTGAGGGGCCGCCGTGGCCCCGCCGTTCACCCTGCTGCCGCGATGTCCCTGATGGGGCGCTGTGCGAGGGCGTCCTGAGGCCGTACCCGTTCGGCGGCACGGCGGGGTCCGCCCGTCGCGGGCGGGGACCGGCACCACCCGGCGCGCAACTCCTTCACGTTTCCAACACAGATCGCGGTATGCCCCGAATTTCGGTGAATTCGGCCGCTTGATGACTAGAGTTGCGAAACGCTGACGCACCCCTCAGGCGGACGTGACGCATCCGTGCCGCTGCCTGCCACCCCCGTTCCGAAAGGGCACCGACGGTCATGCGCCATTCCCCGGGCCAGCTGCTTCGTCATGCGACGGTGGGCGTGCTCGCCCTCGCCTCGATCTGGGCCTCGTGCGGTTCCCCGGCGGCCGCGCCGGCCGCACCGCCCGTACCGGAGGCGGACGGCATCACGTTCGCGCAGCGGTACTCCGCACTCCAGCACGGCGGCATCGTGCGCGCCGCCAACACCTCCATCACCTGCCGCGCCCAGGCACCCTCGTGCTCCGGCGCGCAGGCGGGCGGGGCCGGGGTGAACGGGGACTTCGACATGTTCTACGTCGATGTCGACCGCGACCCGAACACGTACAACTCCTCCCGGGCGGAGGTCCGGCTGCCCGCGGGCGCGCGGGTGACGTACGCGCGCCTGTACTGGGGCGGCAACCTGCGCGTGGGCGAGCAGAAGCCCTCGGCGGACAACGGGCGGGTGCTCCTCGCCGAACCCGGCGGCGAGTACAAGGAGGTCATCGCGGACACGGCCGTCGGGCACCGCGTGACCGACACCGCGGACGCCTTCCAGGCCTCGGCGGACGTGACGGGCCTGGTGCGCGACAGCGGGCCGGGCCTCTACACCGTGGCGCAGGTCAACGTGGCCGCCGGCGGTTCCGCGGCCGGCGCCTGGGGCGGCTGGACGCTCGTGGTGGCGTACGAGGACCCGGCGGAGCCGCTGCGGCACCTCGCGCTCTGGGACGGCTTCACGCCGCTGCGGTCCCAGGCGGCGGAGCTCCGGCTGCGCGGCCTGGACCTCGCGGTGGGCGCCGGGGCCCGGGTGGGCCTGGTGGCGTACGACGGCGACCGGGGCACCACCGGCGACTCGCTCACCCTGAGCACCCGCCCCGGGTCCGGCGCCACCCGGATCAGCGGTTCCGCCGACCCGGCGGGCGACGTCCTGAACTCCACCATCAGCGGGCCCGCCGCGGCGCGGGTGCCGGCGTACCCGAACACCCTCGGCTACGACTCGGACGTCTTCGACCTGCCGGAGGGTCTGCCGCGCGCCGGCGACCAGGCGACCGTACGGCTCGCCTCCGAGCGCGACGCGGCGTGGGCCGGTGTGCTCTTCGCCGCCTTCGACGCCCGGCGGTGAACACACCGCCACCCGTTCCTAGCACCGTCGTCAGCGAGGAAGCCGTGTCCGTGGCCCCGTCACCCCGCAGCCGTCCGCCGCGGGTCCTGCACCTCACCCAACCGGTGGACGGCGGGGTCGCCCGTGTCGTGACGGACCTCGTGCGGGCGCAGTTGGCGGACGGCCTGGAGGTCACCGCGGTCTGCCCCGACAGCGCGCTCACCGCCCGGCTGCGGGCGGTCGGCGCGCACGTCCGGCACTGGCAGGCGACGCGGTCGCCGGGCCCTTCGCTGCTGGGGGAGGTGCGGCGCCTCGCCCGCCTGATCGACGACGTGCGCCCCGACCTGGTGCACGCGCACAGCGCGAAGGCGGGGCTCGCCGGCCGGCTCGCGGTGCGCGGCCGGATCCCGACGGTCTTCCAGCCGCACGCCTGGTCGTTCGAGGCGGTCGGCGGCGGCACCGCCGCGCTCGCGCTGCGGTGGGAGCGGTGGGGGGCGCGCTGGGCCGCGCGCATGCTGTGCGTGAGCGAGGCCGAGCGCGCGACCGGCGTCCGGGCCGGCATCACGGGCAGGTGGACGGTCGTCCCCAACGGCATCGACCCCGAGCGCTACCGCCCCGCCGCGGCCCGCGTCGTACGGGCCGGGCTCGCACCGCTCGCCGGCGTCCATCCGGCCGCCCCCCTCGTGGTCTGCGTGGGGCGGCTGTGCCCGCAGAAGGGGCAGGACGTCCTGCTGCGCGCGTGGGAGACCGTGGTGCGCCGGGTGCCGGACGCCCGGCTCGTCCTGGTCGGCGACGGACCGGACCGTGAGCACCTGCGCCGTCACGCCCCCGGCTCCGTGCTGTTCACGGGCGCCGTCGCCGACACCTCCGTCTGGTACCAGGCCGCCGATCTCGCCGTGCTGCCGTCCCGCTGGGAGGGCATGGCGCTGGCCCCGCTGGAGGCGATGGCCTGCGGCGTGCCGGTGCTGGTCACCGATGTCGACGGCGCCCGCGAGAGCCTGCCGCCCGGCCTCGCCGCCCGGTGTGTGGTCCCGTCGGAGAACCCGGGGGAACTGGCCGCGGCCGTCACCGCGCTGCTGCTCGACGCGCCGCTGCGCGAGTCCCTCGGCGTCCAGGGCCGCCGGCACGTGCTGTCCCTCCACGACGTGCGCCGCACCACCGGGGCGGTCGCGGACGTCTACCGCGACCTTCTCGGCCCATGGGCCGCCTCACCCGGTGCGCGCCCGTTCGCGGCGGTCGAACGCGCCACCGTCCGCGGCGTCGAGCGGGGCCGACCGCTCGGCACGGGCCGGGGCTCCGGGGCGGACCCGACCACACAGGACGTCGAGTCCACCGAGCACAGGGAGTCCATCCACTCGTGACTGCCGAACGTACCGTGTCCTCCCCCGGTGTAACGCCGCCCCGGGACCACGGCTTCCCACCCGTCTCCGTCATGCCGCCGCTCGGCACCGCGACCGGTGTGCGCGTGTCCGCCCCGCGGCCCCCGGCGCGCCCGGCCTCGCCGGTGCCGCTGGTCCTGGCGGACGGAGGCGCCGCCGTGCTGGGGACACTGGCGCTCACCGGCACCCAGCGACAGCCGCTGCTGATGGCGCTGCTGGTCGTCGCGTCCCTGCTGCTGCGCGCCCGCGACGGCCGGCCGCCGGTGCCGGGGCTGCTGGAGGAGCTGCCCGCCGTGTGCGGCCGTACCGCCGTGGCCTGGCTGGTGCCCGCGGCGCTCTGGGCGGCGTACCGGCCGGGGAACGCGCTGGCCGCCGGCACCGTGCTGACGGGGGTCGTCCTTCAAGCGGGGGCGTGCTGTGCGCTGCGCGCGGCCGTGCACGCGCGGCGGCGCGCAGCGCTGCTGCGGCATCCGCACGCCGCGCTCGTGGTGGGTCCGCCGGCGGTCGCCCAGCGTGTGGCCGCCGCCGTGCTGCGCCACCCGGGGTGCGGTGTGCGGCCGGTGGGCGTGGTCGCCGACCAGCCGGAGGGCGCCGACGGGGTCCCGGTGCTGCGGACCGGCGAGGAGGTCGAACGGGCGGTCATCCAGAACGGGGTGCGCGCGGTGCTGGCCGTCCATCCGTCGGTCCGCGCCGAACAGGCGTCGCTGCTGCGGACGTTGGCCGAGTCGGGCTGTGTGGTCTGGGAGCTGGACGCCGACTCCCCGTCGTACGCCACGGGGCAGCGGCTGGCCGGGTTCGCCTGCCGGCGGCTGGACCTGTCCCCGGCGCGGCGCGGCGGCGCGGGCAAGCGGATGCTCGACGTCGTCGTGTCGGGCACGCTGCTGCTGCTGGTCAGCCCGCTGCTGCTGGTGTGCGCTACGGTCCTGCGCCTCAGTGACGGTCCGGGCGTGGTGTTCCGGCAGGAGCGGATCGGCCTGGACGGGAAGCCGTTCACGCTACTGAAGTTCCGCACCCACCGCCCGGTGAACGAGCACGAGTCGGCGACCCGGTGGAGCGTGGCCGGCGAGCACGAGATGAGCCGCTTCTGCCGCATGCTGCGGCGCACCTCGCTCGACGAGCTGCTCCAGCTGTGGAACGTGCTGCGCGGCGACATGAGCCTGGTCGGGCCGCGCCCCGAACGGGCGTACTTCGTCGCGCAGTTCAGCGGGGCCCACCCCGGTTACGCGGCCCGCCACCGCATGCGGACCGGGATCACCGGCCTCGCCCAGATCCACGGGCTGCGCGGTGACACGTCGATCGAGGACCGCTGCCGGTTCGACAACGCCTACATCGACGACTGGTCGCTGTGGCGGGACATCTGCATCCTGCTGCGCACCGCGGCCACGCTGGTCCGCCCGACGGGGAGCTGACCGACGTGAGCCACGCTCTCGCACCGCTCCCGCGCCGGGCCGCCGCGCTCGTACCGGTCCTGCCCCTGGCGGCGGTGCTCGCCCTGGTGGCGCTGCCGCCGGCCGGGCACGGCGCGGGGCCCGCCGACGTGGCCTCCGGGCTGGTGGTGGGGTACTGCGTGATCCGGCTGCTGCGGGAGCGCCGGCGCCCGCTGACGCCCGCCGCGGCCCTCGTACTGGGTCTGCCCGTGGTGGGGGTCGCGCTCGCCGCGCTGGGGGCGTCCTCGACCGCGGCGGGGCTGACCGGCCTGGCCCGCTACCTCCAGGTCTTCGTGCTGGTCCCGGCGGCGGTACTGCTGCTGCTCCGGGGCCGCCGCGACTTCCGGGTGGTGGCCTGGACGTTCGTGGGGCTCGCCCTGTTCGAGGGCGCGGTCGGCGTCCACCAGTACGTCACCCGCACCGGTGCCTCCTACCAGGGCGCCGACATCCGGGCGGTCGGCACCTTCGGCGCCCAGGACGTGATGGGCATGGCGACCGTGGTCTCCCTCGGCCTGGTGTGCGCCACCGGGCTCGCGCTGGGCCGGGCGCCGGTGTGGCAGCGGGCGGCCGCGACGGGCTGCGCGCTCGTGCTGCTGGCCCCGCTCGCGGTGTCCTTCAGCCGGGGCGCCTGGATCGCGACGGCCCTGACGTGCGGTGCGCAGCTGGCGCTGGCCGGGCTGCGCCGGGCGCTGAAGACGGCCGCCGCGCTGGCCGCCGCCGGGGTGGTCCTGGTGGGCGGGTTCGGGGTCGGCACCGCCCAGTTGCAGGAGCGGATCGGCAGCATCGCGCAGGTCGCCGACGCGCCCGACCAGTCCGTCGTCGACCGGTACACGCTGTGGTCGTCGGCGACCGGCATGTGGCGCGACCACCCGCTGACCGGCGTGGGCCTGAAGAACTTCCCCGAGTACCGCGACGGCCACGCGACGCTGGCGCTGTCGTCGGGCAGCGACACCGAGGGCGCGGGGGCCGAGTACCACCGGCAGGCGCTGCTGTCGCCGCACAACATGTACCTGCTGGTGCTGAGCGAGCAGGGGCTGATCGGCCTGCTCACCCTCGCCGGGGCCTGGCTGGCGCTGCTGGTGCGCGGGGTGCGCCGGCTGCTGCGCGTCCGCCGCCGGGGACCGGGGTTCGACTGCGCGCTGGTCGCCTGCGGGCTGCTGGTCTGGGTGCTGACCGACTTCCTGTACGGCGACATCGGCGGCCCCTCGACCGTGGTGACCGCCATGGCGCTGGGCCTCGCGGCCTGGTGGGCGCTGGCCGGCGGCGAGCGATGTGACACCCCGTCACCCGGTGGCGTACCGAAGCGTGCCGAGGAGGCGGTGGCCCGATGACCACGCTGCCCTCGCAGCTCCCCGAGGCCGAGACCGACGAAGCGGCGCGTGTGGCCGCCCCCGTGCGGGCCTGCGGCGTGCCGGGCCGTGCCGAGGAGGCGGTGGCCCGATGACCACCGTGCCCTCGCAGCTTCCCGGCGCCGAGACCGACGAAGCGGCGCGTGCGGCCGCCCCCGTGCGGGCCGGTGGCGTACCGGGCCGTGTCGAAGAGGCGGTGGCCCGATGACCGCCGTGCCCTCGCAGCTCCCCGAGGCCGAGACCGACGAGGCCGCGCCCGTGCCCACGGCGCGTGCGGCGGCCTCCGTGCTGGCCGGCTCCGAACAGGTCTCCGCCTCGCGGAAGTTCCTCGCGCGGGCGGCGCTCGTCACGGCGGCGCTGTCGATCGCCGGCTCGCTGCTCGGGCTGGTGCGCGACCAGTCGCTGGCCCGGCTGTTCGGGGCCGGCAGCGACACCGACGCCTTCCTCGTCGCGTGGACCGTGCCCGAGCTGGCCGCCACGCTGCTGATCGAGGACGGGCTGGCGCTGGTGCTGATCCCGGCGTTCAGCCTGGCGCTGGCCCGCCGCGCCCGGGGCGCCGCCGGGGACCCGGTGCGGGACCTGGTCGCCGCCACCCTGCCCCGGCTGTGCCTGGCCCTCACCGCGGTGGCCGCGCTGGTCGCCGGCGCGGCCCCTCTCCTGGTCCGGGCCCTGGCGCCGGGCCTGCCCGACCCCGGCCTCGCCGTGGACTGCACCCGGCTCACGGCGATCAGCCTGCTGGCCTTCGGACTCGCGGGGTGGTGCAGCGCCGCGCTGCGGGCGCACCGCCGCTTCTTCGCGCCCGCGGCGATCTACGTCGCCTACAACGCCGGCATCATCGCCGCGATGTTCCTGCTGGGAGGCCGGTGGGGCGTACGGGCGGCGGCGGCCGGCGTCGCGGCGGGCGGCCTGCTGATGGTGGCGGTCCAACTCCCGTCCCTGTGGCGGCAGCTGACGGCACGCGTCCCGGCCTCGCGGGGGCCCGGCACCGGCGCGGGACCGGCGGAGCGGCCGATGCGCTTCGCCCTGGTCGCCGCCGTGCTCCTGTTCGCCCTGTGCCGCCAGTCGCAGGTCCTCGTCGAGCGCTTCCTCGCCTCCTCCCTGCCCGCCGGGGCCATCTCCCACCTCAACTACGCGCAGAAGGTCGCCCAGATCCCGATGACGCTGTCGCTGATGGTGTGCACGGTCACCTTCCCCGTGGTGGCGCGGGCCCTCGCGGACGGCGACACCGAGCGGGCCCGCAGCCGGGTGGAGCGGGACCTCGTCCTCGCGTCCTGCGTGGTGCTGATGGGCATGTGCGCGGTGATCGCCTGCGCCCCGCAGATGATCCGGCTGCTCTTCGAGCGGGGCGCGTTCACCGCGGACGACACCGTGGCGACGGCGGACGTCATGCGGGTGTACGCCCTCGGACTGCTCGGCCAGACCCTGGTGGGCGCCCTGATCCGCTCCTACTTCTCGGCGGGCCGGCCCCGCTGGTACCCGGTCGGCGTGATGGCCGCGGGCATCGCCGTGACGTCCCTGACCGGCGCCGCGACGGTAGGGCCCTGGGGCGTCGCGGGGATCGCCGCCGCCAACGCCCTCGGCATCACCGTCACCGCCGCCCTGCTGCTCGCCGGGCTGCGCTCGGGCCGGCCCGGCGACGCGCACGGCGTCACGGTCCGCGTCCGGCACGTACTGGGCCGGCTGAGCGGGCCCGTGCTCGCGACGGCCGCCGCCACCGTCGCCGGGGCGTTCGCCGCGAGCCGGTTCGCCTCCCCGCTGGCGGGCCTCGCGGCGGGCTGCCTGACCGTCAGCGCCGTCTTCGTCCCGCTCGCCTGGGCCTCGGGCGCCCGGGGCTCCACATCCGCCGTGCGTTCCGTACGCACCGTCACACGAAGGCTCACCCATGGCCGCACCCGTTGATTCCGCCCAGACCGCCAGATCCGTCGCCCCGCGCCCGCTGCCCTGGGTGGCGATGTACCACTCGGTGGACGACTGCTCGGACGACCCGTACCGCGTCACGGTCACTCCCGAGCGGCTCGGCGAACAGCTGGCGTGGCTGCGCCGCCGGGGGCTGCGGGGCGTGTCCGTGGCCGACCTGCTCGCCGCCCGCGCGCGGGGCGAGGGGCGGGACCTGGTCGGGCTCACCTTCGACGACGGGTACGCCGACTTCCTCACCGCCGCCCTGCCGGTGCTGCGCCGGTGGAACTGCGGCGCCACCCTCTTCGTCCTGCCCGGACGGCTCGGCGGCGACAACGCCTGGGACCCGCTGGGCCCGCGCAAGCCGCTGCTGACCGCCGACGGCATCCGGCAGGCGGCCGCGGAAGGCGTGGAGATCGGCTCGCACGGACTGACCCACGTCGACCTCACCCGGGCGGACGACCTGACCCTGAAGACGGAGGTCGTCGAGAGCCGGGCGCTGCTCGAAGAGCTGACCGGGGTCGCGGCCGACGGCTTCTGCTACCCGTACGGCACGGTCGACGCCCGTGCCGTCGAGGCGGTCCGCGAGGCCGGGTACGCCTACGCCTGCGCCATCGACCCCGGCCCGCTGACCGGTCCGCACGCCCTGCCCCGCGTCCACGTCGGCCAGAACGACACGGCCTGGCGGCTGTTCCTCAAGCACAGGCTGCACCGGCTGCGGCGGCGCCCCGCGGAAGGCCTGTGAGATGAGGGCCCTGCACATCATCACCGGCCTCGGCGTCGGCGGGGCCGAGCAGCAACTGCGCCTGCTGCTGCGCCATCTGCCCCTGGAATGCGACGTCGTCACGCTGACCAACCCCGGCCCGGTCGCCGACGGCCTCACCGCCGACGGTGTCCGCGTCACGCACCTCGGCATGGCCGGCAACCGCGACCTGACCGCGCTCCCCCGGCTGGTCCGGCTGATCCGCGCCGGCGGCTACGACCTGGTCCACACCCATCTGTACCGGGCCTGCGTCTACGGCCGGCTCGCCGCGCGCCTCGCCGGGGTCCGTGCCGTCGTCGCCACCGAGCACTCCCTGGGGGACTCCCAGATGGAGGGCCGCAGCCTCACCGCCGGGGTGCGCGCGCTGTACCTCGCCAGCGAGCGGCTCGGCTCGACGACGGTCGCCGTCTCCTCGGCGGTGGCCCACCGGCTGAAGCACTGGGGCGTGCCGGCCCCCCGCATCGAGGTCGTCCCGAACGGCATCGAGCTGGACCGCTTCCGCTTCGACCCCGAACTCCGCGCGCGCTCCCGCCGGCGGCTCGGCCTGCCGGAGGACGCGTTCGTCGTCGGCGGGGTCGGCCGGCTCACCCGGGGCAAGCGCTTCGACGTCCTCGTCCACGCGCTCACCCGGCTGCCGGAGGACCACTGGCTGCTGCTGGTGGGCGGCGGCCCCGACGAACACCTGCTGCGCCGCACCGCCCACGAGGCCGGTGTGTCCGGGCGGGTCCTGTTCACCGGCGAACGCCCCTACGTCCCCGACGGCACCCCGGGCCCCGACCTGCCCTCGCTCACCTCCGCGATGGACGTGTTCGCGTCCCCGTCGCCGGACGAGGCCTTCGGGCTGGCGGCGGTGGAGGCGCTGGCGTCGGGTCTGCCCGTGCTCTACGCGTCCTGCCCGGCGATCGAGGATCTGCCGCCGTCGGCCACCGCCGGCGCCCGGCGCGTGCACGGCGGCCCCGACGCGTACGCCCGCGCGATCGCCCAGGTGCGGGCGGCGGGCGCCCGGTCCCGCACCGTCCCGGACGTGGCGCACCGCTACTGCATCACCCGCAGCACAGCCCGCCTCGTCGACGTCTACGCGGCGGCGGTCTCCCGTTCGCCGTCGGCCCTCTCACCCCTCGGAGCAAGTCCGTCATGACCGACACCCCGGCCCGCCGGCACCGCCTGTCCGCGGCTCGTGCCAAGAAGCTGCCGTCCTGGTCCGTGCTCGCGGCGGGCGCCCTCGCCGGCACCCTGGCGGGCGGCGCCTACGGCCTGTTCACGCCGGCCACCTACACGGCCACCAGCTATGTCGTCGCCGTGCCGACGGCGAAGTCCACCCCGGAGGCCGCCCGCGGTTTCGCGCAGGCGTACGGCCGGGTGGCCACCCAGCTCGCGGTGCTGGGGGACGCCCAGGTGTGGGCGGGCGTGCCCGTGCGCACCCTCCAGGACAAGGTGCGCACGTCGACCTCGCCCGACGCGCCGATGGTCGCCGTGTCGGCCACCTCGACGCGGCCCGGCCTGGCCGTCGACATGGCCAACGCGGTCTCCCGCGCGCTGACGCAGCACGCCGACCACTCCGAGGACAGCACCCAGGTCAAGTTGGTGCAGTTCTCCCGCGCGGTGAGGCCGAGCAGCCCGACGTCGGCGTCGACGCCGGTGACCACCCTGGTGGGGGCGAGCGCGGGCGGACTGCTGGGCGGCCTGGCCCTGCTGGCCCGGCCACGGCGCACCCGCCGGGAGGACGACCCGGCCACCCCCGTCCCGTCGGTACCCGGACCGGCCACGGCAGCCGACGTGCACGGGCAGCGGTGACGGCGGTGCGCTGCCCGGCGGTGGCGGCGGGCACCGGCACGGGCCGGCCGCCACCGTCCGGGACGGCGGGAGGGCTAGTCGTCCGGCGACCACCACTCGAAGCGGAGGCAGAGCTTGCCGCCGAGCCAGTACTCCGCCCAGCTGCCCAGGTTCACCGGCGAGCACCCCTCCGGAGGCCGCGGCGCGGTGGGCTCCGTCGGTGCGGGCTCGGTCGGCGTGGGCTCGGGCGTGGTGGGCTCGGGCGTGGTGGGAGTGGGCGTGGGCGGGTCGGTGGGCGGATCGGTGGGCGTCGGCTCGTCGGCGAGGCCGGACACGACGGACCGGTAGACGCGGGACGCCTCCGGGTTGGCGCCGCACTGCCACACACCGTGCGGGCAGTAGTCGGTCAGCGTGTTGTAGAGCGGCTTGTGCTCGACGATCCACTCCAGCATGCGCCGCATGTACTCGGCGTTGTCGCCGTTGCGGAAGAGCCCCCACTCCGGGTACGAGATGGGCTTGCCGTGCGCCTTCGCGAAGTCCACGTGCGCCTGAAGCCCGTAGGGCTCCTTCACCTGCTGGTCGAAGGACATCCCGGACGGCTGGTCGTAGGAGTCCATGCCGAGGACGTCGACCGTGTCGTCGCCCGGGTAGCACTCCGTCCAGGGAACCGCGTCCCGGCCGCGGCTGGGCGTGAAGTCGAAGCGGAACTTCTGGCCCGGCACCGAGCGCATCGTGGTGACGATCCGGTTCCAGTACTTCTTCCAGGCCTCCGGGTCCGGCCCGCACCGGTGGGTGTAGGTGACGCCGTTCATCTCCCAGCCGAGGACCACGACCGTGTCCGGCACCTTCAGCCGGACCAGCCGCTCGGCGAGGGCACGGAAGTGGTGGTCGAACTCACCGGCCGCGCCCCGCCGCAGCAGCTGCCGGACCTCGCCGTCGGAGACGCCCTCCTCGTTGCGCTCCTGCATGGGCACGTTCAGGACGAGCATCCGGTCGTCCTTGGCGTTGCGCCACTGCGCCCACGACTCGAGGAAGCGGATGTCGCCCTCGATGTCCTGCCAGCGGTTGCCGGGCAGGTAGGTGTGGCCGACCCGGAGTTCGGCGCCGCCGAGCCAGTGGCTGAGCTGCGCCATGCGGGCCACACCGCGGGCGTCGGAGGCGAGGAAGGCGCCGAAGGCCGGTGCCTTGGACGCCTGCGGGCCCGGTGCCGGGGTGGCGGACGGCGACGGAGCGGGGGGATCAGTGGCCCGCACCACCCCCACCCCCGCCGCGGGACCGGACGCCAGGACGGCCGACGCGGCCACCGTCACCGCGCCCACGGCCAGCCTGCCGAACCGGATCCGCTTGTGCTGTGGTGCCATGCCTGCTCCTTTCTTCGCTCTCGTCCGACCTCTGTCTGTTCTCTGAATCCGTTATCTGTTTCTGTTCTCTGTCGCCGTTATCGCTATTGACGAACAGTCATATGAATTCAGGCACAGGACATTCCAGGGCGCCACCGCCCTTGGGGCTTTCGAGTGCCGTACTCGCCCGTGCGGGTGAAATACCCGGAACGCGTCCAAAAGAAAGCGAGACTTCATGTCGTTGCTCGACACCCGTGTCCCCGCGGTACTGCTGCGGACCGACCCGAACCCCTTTCACCACGGCACGCTGGGCGCCGTGCGCTCCCTCGGCAGGGCGGGGGTGGAGGTGCACGTCGTCGCCGACTCGGCCGCGAGTCCCGTCCACAGGTCGCGCTACGTACGGCGCATGCATCCCCCGCCGCTCCCGGGCGCGTCCGCCGAGGACATCCTCACCGTGCTGCGCCGGGTGGCGGCTGAGGTGGCGTCACCCGCCGTCCTGATCCCGATGGACGACGCGAGCGCGATCGCCGTGGCCCGCATGCGCGACGCCCTCACCCCCTCCTACCTGCTGCCCGCGTTGCCGGGCGCGCTGGCCGAACGCGTCGCCGACAAGGGCGAACTGGCCTCCGTGTGCGCGGCCGCGGACGTGCCGCACCCGGTGACGCTGGTCCCGGACAGCGCGGCGGAGGCGGCCGACGCCGTACGGCGGCTCGGCGTGCCGGTGGTGGCGAAGTGGAGCCGGCCCTGGCTGCTGCCGGCCGGCAGCGGGCTGCGCAGCACCCTGCTGGTGCGGTCCCCGGAGCAGGCGCGGGAGCTGTACCGGCGCACCGCGGAGGCGGGCAGTCCGCTGCTGCTCCAGGCCTATCTGCCGCCGGGGCCCGACCGGGACTGGTTCTTCCACGGGTACGCCGACGGCTCGGGCGCGGTGCGCGCGGGCGGGCCGGGCCGCAAGCAGCTGGCCTGGCCGCGGGGGGCGGGTCTGACGGCGGTGGGCCGCTGGACGCCCAATCCCGAGGTGCGGGCGCTGGCCGAGCGGGTCACGGGCGAGCTGGGCTACCGGGGCATCTTCGACCTCGACTTCCGCCGCTGCGGCACGACCGGCCGCTACCACCTGCTCGACTTCAATCCGCGCCCCGGCGCCCAGTTCCGGCTGTTCGCGGACAGCGCGGGACTGGACGTCGTACGCGCCCTGCACCTCGATCTGACGGGCCGCCCGCTCCCGGACGGCGCACCGCTGGCCGGGCGGGCATTCGTGGTGGAGAACTACGCGCCGCTGACCGCACTGCGTCCGGCCCCGGGCGGCCGCGAGCTGGCCTGGTACGCCAAGGACGACCCCGCCCCCGGACGGGCGATGTGGAGTCTGTGGGGCCGGCATGTCGCGGGCCGGCTGCGGGAGCGGCTGCGCCCCGCGCCACCGACCCTGCCGACCCGGCCCTCCCTGCCGTCCCAGCCCTCCCTTTCCTCCCCGACCGACAACGAGAAAGCGAGCAAGTGATGATGTACGACCTTCTGGTGGTGGGCGCGGGTCCGTACGGTCTGTCGATCGCGTCCCACGCCGCGGGCGCCGGGCTGAACCTGCGGGTGCTCGGCCGGCCCATGGCGTCCTGGCGCGACCACATGCCCGCCGGCATGTACCTGAAGTCGGAGCCCTGGGCGTCCAACCTCTCCGACCCGCGAGGGCGCTGGCGCCTGGACGCGTACTGCGCCGAGAAGGGGCTGACGGCGCGTCACGCGCAGCCGATCCCGGTGGAGGAGTTCGCGTCGTACGGCCTGTGGTTCGCGCGGCACGCCGTGCCGGAGGTGGACGAGCGCATGGCGGCGCGGGTGGCGGCCGCCCCCGGGGGCTTCACGGTGGTCACCGAGGACGGGGAGATGCTGCACGCGCGGACGGTGGCGATGGCGGTGGGCGTGATGCCGTTCATCGAGGTGCCGCCCGCCCTGCGCGGACTGCACCCGGCGCTGGTGACGCACAGCAGCCACCACAGCGACCTCGCCCCGTTCCGCGGCAAGGACGTGACGGTGATCGGCGGCGGCCAGGCGGCGCTGGAGACCGCGGCGCTGCTCGCCGAGCAGGGCACCCGGGTGCGGGTGCTGGCGCGAGCGGAGCGGGTGCGGTGGAACGACGTGCCGCCGCCCTGGGAGCGCCCCTGGACGCAGACGGTCCGCTCGCCGCACAGCGGACTCGGCCCGGGCTGGCGGAACTGGTTCTACTCCGAGCGCCCCGGTGTCTTCCGGCGGCTGCCCGAGGCGACCAGGACCCGCATCGCGGCCACCGCGCTGGGCCCGGCGGGCGCGTGGTGGGTGCGGGACCGGGTGGAGCGCGCGGTGGAGCTGATGCCGGGTCACGAGGTGACCGCGGCCTGCGCGGTGCCGGGTGGTGTGCGGCTGGACACGGTGGGCCGTGACGGCACCGTGCTCACCCTGGAGACCGAGCACGTCATCGCCGCCACCGGGTTCAAGCCGCGCTGCGACCGGATGGGGATGCTCGCCGGGGACCTGTGCGGCCGGCTCGCGGTGCTGCCCGACGGCTCCCCGGCGACCGGCCGGGAGTTCGAGTCGTCCCACCCGGGCCTGTTCCTGGCGGGCCTGGTGACGGCCTCCGGTTTCGGCCCGGCCATGCGTTTCGTGCACGGCGCGACGTTCACGGCGCGGACCCTCGTCCAAGGGGTACGCCGGCGGCTCAGGGAGACCCCGGTCCGCGCGACGGTCCCCGTGCCGGGCGTGGGCGGCCGGAGCGCGTCGCCGTCGCCGGTGGGCCACTGACGGGAAGCGCCGCGGGGCGGACCGGC
>NZ_WWHX01000496.1 GCF_009862125.1 Streptomyces sp. SID5910 | reverse complement strand
GGGGCGTGGCGGGTGCTGGCGTTGGAGGTCGCGGGGGCCTCCGGCGGGGAGCAGGAGGGCGGGGTTCGGGAGCCTCGGTTGGTGTGGGATCTGCCGGGGACGTATGTGTTGCGGGGGGAGGACCGGGTGGTGTTGGCGGCCACGCGGCGGGGGTTGGCCGAGCTGCTGGGGCGGCGGGCGGTGCGGCGGGCGGACGTGTAGGGGCGGGGCCCCTACGACCCCGCCCAGGGGGCTCCGCCCCCTGGACCCCCGGCCT
>NZ_WWHX01000495.1 GCF_009862125.1 Streptomyces sp. SID5910 | reverse complement strand
GAGAGCGCCGCTCCGGCCCGTCCGCGCCGTCGGGCGGTGCGCAAGCCCACCACCTCGACCGCGTCCGAGGAGGCGGCCGTCGTGGTCGTCCCGTCGGCCCCGGCGGAGGCCCCGGCCGAGGTCCCGGCCGAGGCGGAAGCCCCTGCTGAGGCGGAGGAGGCCGAGGCCCCGGCCAAGAAGGCGGCGGCCCGCAAGACGGCCAAGAAGGCGACGGCGAAGAAGGCCGCCACCAAGAAGACCGCGACGGCCAAGAAGACGACGACCGCGAAGAAGGCCGCGGCCAAGAAGGCGGCGACGAAGACGACGACCGCCAAGAAGGCCACGGCCAAGAAGACGGCGTCGAAGAAGACCGCGGCGGCCGAGCAGTCGGCGCCGTCCTCGGTCACGGCCGCCACCGACGAGGGCTGACCCTGGTCGTCCCTGTCGCACGACG
>NZ_WWHX01000494.1 GCF_009862125.1 Streptomyces sp. SID5910 | reverse complement strand
CCGGTGCGGGTGAACGCGACAGGGACGTCGTGGCTGGCGACGGCGGGGAGTGGGGACGTGCTGTCGGGGCTGGCGGGGTCGTTGCTGGCGGCGGGGCTGTCGGCGGTGGACGCGGGGAGTGTGGGGGCGTATCTGCACGGGCTCGCGGGGCGGGTGGCGTCGGTGGGGGCGCCGGTGGGGGCGCATGACGTGGCGGAGGCGGTGCCGGTGGCTTGGCGGGATGTGCGGGGGGTGTGAGCGGGCGGGGGGCGATGGGCCTGGCGGTGGATGACGGGGGCCGTCGGACGGGTCTGACGTGGGCGGTGCTGTGCGGTGGGGGGGGGCGTCGGTGCGGGGGGAGCTCTCGCGGCCCGGCGTTGCGGGGTGCCGCTGCGCCCACCCG
>NZ_WWHX01000493.1 GCF_009862125.1 Streptomyces sp. SID5910 | reverse complement strand
CGCACGCCCTGGCCGCCCGCGTCCGCGCCCAGCACGGCACGGTCGTCGCCGCGGGCGGCTGCTTCGACCTGCTGCACGCCGGGCACGTGGGCCTCCTCCAGGCGGCCCGGCGGCTCGGCGACTGCCTGGTCGTCTGCGTCAACTCCGACGCCTCCGTCCGGCGCCGCAAGGGCGACGGCCGCCCCGTCAACCCCCTCGCCGACCGGATCCGCGTCCTGCGCGCCCTGGCCTGCGTCGACGCGGTCGCCGTCTTCGACGAGGACACCCCGGAACGCCTCCTCGCCGACCTGCGGCCCGACGTCTGGGTCAAGGGCGGCGACTACGCGGGCGCGGACCTCCCCGAGGCGGCCCTGCTCCAGGAGTGGGACGGCCAGGCGGTCCTGCTCCCGTACCTCGACGGCCGCTCCTCCACAGCCCTGATGTCCCGAGCATCGGAAAA
>NZ_WWHX01000050.1 GCF_009862125.1 Streptomyces sp. SID5910 | reverse complement strand
ACGACGCGGACGTCATCGCCGTCGTCGAGAACGGCCGGATCGTCGAGCTGGGCAGCCACGACGAGCTGGTCGCGGCGGACGGTGCCTACGCGGCGCTCTGGCGGTCCTGGCACGGCACGGAGGACCGCGGGGCCTGATCGTCGCGGGCCGCCGCGGACGGTCCGTGGCGTGTCCCGCGGTGCCCCGCCCCCCTGGGCACACCGCGCCGCCTGGCACCGGGCAGGCACCGGAGGCACCGCCC
>NZ_WWHX01000492.1 GCF_009862125.1 Streptomyces sp. SID5910 | reverse complement strand
GCGCGTCCGGCCGGAGCCCAGGCGGGGCGGGGGCGCGCCGGAGGGGGTGCGTGCGGGGACGGCTGTCACGCGGGACGGTAACGGGCTCGCCGTCACCTGCCGGTACCGGGCGATCGGCCGGGGTGGCTCTTCGGCGGACGCGAACGGCCAAGCGCGTCGCGCGCCCCACGGTCCCAGCGCCGCAGCGGCCCACTGGCAGAGCCCGGCACCACGGTCCTGCGGCACGACACCGCAGGGGTCCAGCACCGCAGCAGCCCGGCATCGCGGAGAGAGCCGGCACCACGGCGATCCCGCACCACAGACGCCCGGCGCCCCAGGAGGCGCGCACGCCAAGGGCCGGGCGTCACGGGAGCCCGGCGCGGCAGAGGCCCGCCGCCCCGGCCCTGCACCGCAGCGGCGGACCGGCACCGAAAAGGCCCGCGGTGGGCGACCGCCGTCTGGCCGTTGGGGCGGCGCGCTCCAGCCCGGACCACGGGGTAGGCCCGGGGAGCGCCGAGGCCCGGGAGCTGGCGTCTGCCTGGCTCCCGGGCCCGCTGCTCAGCCGCCGGAGGCTAGTGCGCTGCTGATTCCCAGTCCCCGCCCGCGCCCACCGAGACGCCCAGGGGGACTCTCAGGTCGACGGCGGTGGCCATTTCGCGGCGGATCAGGTCCTCTGCCGTCGCCCGCTCACCGGGGGCGATCTCCAGGACGATTTCGTCGTGGACCTGGAGCAGCATGCGGGACGCCAGGCCGGCCTCGCGCAGCGCCCTGTCCACGTTGAGCATGGCGATCTTGACGATGTCCGCCGCCGTGCCCTGGATCGGGGCGTTCAGGGCCATCCGCTCGGCCGCCTCGCGGCGCTGGCGGTTGTCGCTGTTGAGGTCGGGCAGATAGCGGCGGCGGCCGAAGAGCGTGGCCGTGTATCCGGTGGCCCTGGCCTCGTCGACGACCCGGCGCAGATAGTCCCGGACGCCGCCGAACCGCTCGAAGTAGGCGTCCATCAGGCCCCGGGCCTCGGCCGCCTCGATGTTCAGCTGCTGGGAGAGGCCGAAGGCCGACAGCCCGTACGCCAGGCCGTACGACATGGCCTTGATCTTGCGCCGCATCTCCGCGTCCACCGCGGACTGCTCGACGGAGAACACCTGCGCGGCGGCCGTGGTGTGCAGGTCCTCGCCGGAGGTGAACGCCTCGATCAGGCCCGCGTCCTCGGACAGGTGGGCCATCACGCGCAGCTCGATCTGGCTGTAGTCCGCCGTCATCAGCGACTCGAAGCCCTCGCCGACGACGAACCCGCGGCGGATCGCCCGGCCCTCGTCGGTGCGGACCGGGATGTTCTGGAGGTTCGGGTCGGTCGACGAGAGGCGGCCCGTCGCGGCGACCGTCTGGTTGAACGTGGTGTGGATACGGCCGTCCGCGGCGATCGTCTTGATCAGGCCCTCGACCGTGACGCGCAGCTTGGCCTGCTCGCGGTGCCGGAGCATGATCACCGGCAGTTCGTTGTCCGTCTGCGTCGCCAGCCAGGCCAGCGCGTCGGCGTCCGTCGTGTAGCCGGTCTTGGTCTTCTTCGTCTTGGGCAGGTTCAGCTCGCCGAAGAGGACTTCCTGGAGCTGCTTGGGCGAGCCCAGGTTGAACTCGCGTCCGGCCGCCGCGTGGGCCTCCTTCACGGCCTGCTGGACCGCGCCCGCGAACATCTGCTCCATGGCCTGAAGGTGCTCCCGGTCGGCCGCGATGCCGTGCCGCTCCATGCGGGCCAGCAGGGCGGACGTCGGCAGTTCCATGTCGCGCAGCAGGTCCGCGGCGCCGACCTCCGCCAGGCGGCCCTCGAAGACCTCGCCCAGGTCGAGGATGGCGCGGGCCTGCACCATGAGCGCCTCGGCCTCGGCGGCGTCGTCCGCGCCGAAGGCCAGCTGGCCGTCGGCCGCGGCGGCGGGGGCCAGCTCGCGGTGCAGGTACTCCAGGGAGAGCGCGTCCAGGTCGAAGGAGCGGCGGCCCGGCTTGACCAGGTAGGCGGCGAGCGCGGTGTCCATGTCCACGCCGGCGACGCTCCAGCCGTGCTCGGCGAAGACGCGCATGGCGCCCTTGGCGTTGTGGAGGACCTTCGGCCGGTCCGGGTCGGCGAGCCAGGCTGTGAACGCCGCTTCGTCGGCCTCGTCGGTCTCCGTCGGGTCGAACCAGGCGGCCTTGCCGTCGGACGCGGCGAGCGCGACCTCGGCGACCGAGCCGGTGCCCAGCGCCCACGTGTCGACCGTGGCGACGCCGAGGGGCCGGTCGCCGTGCTCGGCGAGCCAGCCGGCCAGCTCGCCCGTGCCCAGCACCGTGCCGTCCAGCTCCACGCCGTCCGCCACGACCGGCGTGGCCACGGCCTCCTCGCTGCCCGGGTCGACGGCGAACAGGCGCTCGCGCAGGGACGGGTTGCGGATCTCCAGGGTGTCCAGGATCATCGCGACGCCCTTGCGGTCGTACGCGGGACGCTCCAGGTCGGTGACCGTCTTCGGCAGCTCGACCTGCCGCTCCAGCTCGGTGAGCCGGCGGTTGAGCTTCACGGACTCCAGGTGGTCGCGCAGATTCTGCCCGGCCTTGCCCTTGACCTCGTCGACGCGCTCGACCAGGTCCGCGAAGGACCCGAACTGGTTGATCCACTTCGCGGCCGTCTTCTCGCCGACGCCCGGGATGCCCGGCAGGTTGTCCGACGGGTCGCCGCGCAGCGCCGCGAAGTCGGGGTACTGGGCGGGTGTCAGTCCGTACTTCTCGAGGACCTTCTCCGGGGTGAACCGGGTGAGCTCGGAGACGCCCTTGGTCGGATACAGGACTGTGGTGTGCTCGCTGACCAGCTGGAACGAGTCCCGGTCGCCGGTGACGATCAGGACCTCGAAGCCCTCGGCCTCGGCCTGCGTGGCGAGCGTGGCGATGACGTCGTCCGCCTCGAAGCCCTCGACGGCGAAGCGGGTCACGTGCATCGCGTCGAGCAGCTCGCCGATCAGCTCGACCTGGCCCTTGAACTCGTCCGGCGTCTTGGAGCGGTTCGCCTTGTACTCGGTGAACTCCTCGGAGCGCCAGGTCTTGCGGGAGACGTCGAACGCCACCGCGAAGTGGGTGGGCGCCTCGTCACGCAATGTGTTGGCCAGCATCGACGCGAAGCCGTAGATCGCGTTGGTCGGCTGGCCCGTCGCGGTCGTGAAGTTCTCCGCGGGCAGCGCGAAGAACGCGCGGTACGCCAGCGAGTGCCCGTCCATGAGCATCAGGCGCGGGCGGCTGCCGCCGGTGGGGGTCTCGGTCTTCTTCGCTGCTGTCTTTGCCACGTCCCCGATCCTGCCACGTGGCACTGACAGTCGGTCCCGCGAGCGCCGGTGGCAGGGGGCGTTGTGTGCGGTGATCCCGTCGGCATCGGTGCGTCGTGGCTGGTCGCGCGGTTCCCCGCGCCCCTTCGCGACGCCTCTCCTGCCCGGGGTGAGCAGGTCGGCCTCCGGCGCTGTCAGTGGGCCGTGCGAGGATCGAGGCGTACCTCACACGTGCATGCGAAGGAGCGCGCGATGGCGACGAAGCCGCCCAAGGGTGATCCGGTTCAGGACGCGCCGCAGGTCACCGAGCCCCAGCATGCGGCGGCGGGCATTCCGGCCATCGGCCACACCCTGCGCATCGCACAGCGGCAGATGGGCGTGCGGCGGACCGCGCTGACGCTGCTGAGCGTCAACCAGAAGAACGGCTTCGACTGCCCGGGCTGCGCCTGGCCCGAGCCGGACCACCGGCACAAGGCGGAGTTCTGCGAGAACGGCGCGAAGGCCGTGGCCGAGGAGGCCACCCTGCGCCGGGTCACCCCGGAGTTCTTCGCCGCGCACTCCGTGGCCGACCTCGCGACCCGCAGCGGCTACTGGCTGGGCCAGCAGGGCCGGCTCACGCATCCCGTGTACCTCCCGGAGGGCGGCGAGCACTACGAGCCGGTGACCTGGAAGCGCGCCTTCGACATCGTCGCGGAGGAGCTCACCGCCCTGGACTCGCCGGACGAGGCGGTCTTCTACACGTCGGGGCGCACCAGCAACGAGGCGGCGTTCCTCTACCAGCTCTTCGCGCGCGAGCTGGGCACCAACAACCTGCCGGACTGCTCCAACATGTGCCACGAGTCGTCCGGCTCGGCGCTGTCGGAGACGATCGGCATCGGCAAGGGCAGCGTCCTGCTGGAGGACCTGTACAAGTCCGACCTGATCATCGTGGCGGGCCAGAATCCGGGCACCAACCACCCGCGCATGCTCTCCGCGCTGGAGAAGGCCAAGGCGAACGGCGCGAGGATCATCAGCGTCAATCCGCTGCCCGAGGCGGGCCTGGAGCGCTTCAAGAACCCGCAGACGCCGAAGGGGCTCACCACCGGCGCCGCGCTCACCGACCTGTTCCTCCAGATCCGTCTCGGCGGCGACCAGGCCCTGTTCCGGCTCCTCAACAAGCTGATCCTTCAGACCGAGGGGGCGGTCGACGAGGCGTTCGTCGCGGAACACACGCACGGCTTCGAGGAGTTCGCCGAGGCCGCGCGCGCCGCCGACTGGGCGGAGACGCTGGCGGCGACCGGTCTCACTCGCGCGGAGATCGAGGAGACGCTGCGCCTGGTCCTCGCCTCGAAGCGCACCATCGTGTGCTGGGCGATGGGCCTGACGCAGCACAAGCACTCGGTGCCCACCATCCGCGAGGTCGTCAACTTCCTCCTCCTGCGCGGCAACATCGGCCGTCCGGGCGCGGGCGTCTGCCCGGTCCGCGGCCACTCCAACGTGCAGGGCGACCGCACGATGGGCATCTTCGAGCGCCCCGCGCCCGCGTTCCTGGACGCGCTGGAGAAGGAGTTCGGCTTCGCCCCGCCGCGCGAGCACGGGTACGACGTCGTGCGGGCCATCCGCGCGTTGCGCGACGGCGAGGCGAAGGTCTTCTTCGCGATGGGCGGCAACTTCGTCTCCGCGTCCCCCGACACGGAGGTCACCGAGGCGGCGATGCGCCGCGCCCGCCTCACCGTACACGTGTCGACGAAGCTGAACCGCTCGCACGCCGTCACGGGCGCCCGGGCCCTGATCCTGCCGACGCTGGGCCGCACCGAGCGCGATCTCCAGGGCGGCGGCGAGCAGTTCGTCACCGTCGAGGACTCGATGGGCATGGTGCACGCCTCCCGGGGACGGCTCGAACCCGCGAGCCGGCATCTGCTGTCCGAGCCGGCCATCGTGTGCCGGCTGGCGCGCCGGGTGCTCGGCGAGGACAGCAGGGTGCCGTGGGAGGAGTTCGAGAAGGACTACGCGACGATCCGCGACCGCATCGCCCGCGTGATCCCCGGCTTCGAGGACTTCAACGCGCGCGTGGCGCACCCGGGCGGCTTCGCCCTCCCCCACGCGCCGCGCGACGAGCGCCGCTTCCCGACGGCCACGGGCAAGGCCAACTTCACGGCCGCGCCGGTCGAGTACCCGGAGCTGCCCGAGGGCCGGCTGCTGCTCCAGACGCTGCGCTCGCACGACCAGTACAACACCACGATCTACGGCCTGGACGACCGCTACCGCGGCATCAGGAACGGCCGCCGGGTGGTCCTGGTCCATCCGGAGGACGCCGAGAAGCTGAACGTCGCGGACGGCTCCTACGTCGACCTGGTCGGCGAGTGGGCGGACGGTGTGGAGCGCCGGGCACCCGGTTTCCGCGTCGTGCACTATCCGACGGCCCGGGGCTGCGCCGCCGCCTACTACCCGGAGACCAACGTCCTGGTGCCGCTGGACGCCACGGCGGACACCAGCAACACCCCGGCCAGCAAGTCGGTGGTCGTCCGTCTGGAACAATCGGCGACCGACTGAGCGTCCGCTCAGTCGAGCCGACAGGCGGATCGGACCGACGGACCGCAGTGAACGGAGCCAGGCCCATGGGCGAGCAGCAGCAGGTGCAGTTCCCGCAGGAGATCATCGACGAGTACGCCGCGATGGGCGTCGATCTCCCCGCGCTGTTCTCCGCGGGGCACCTGGGGGCGCGGATGGGCGTCCAGGTCCTGGAGGCGGCGCCCGAGCGGGTCGTCGGCACCATGCCGGTGGAGGGCAACACCCAGCCGTACGGGCTGCTGCACGGCGGCGCGTCCGCGGTGCTGGCCGAGACGCTGGGGTCGGTGGGCTCGATGCTGCACGGCGGCAGCTCCAAGATCGCCGTGGGTGTCGACCTGAACTGCACCCACCACCGAGGGGTCCGCTCCGGCCTGGTCACCGGCGTGGCCACGCCCGTGCACCGGGGGCGGTCGACGGCGACGTACGAGATCGTGATCAGTGACGAGCAGGACCGCCGGGTGTGCACGGCCCGCCTGACCTGCCTGCTGCGGGACGTGAACCCCGGCGACGCCGCCCAGACGGGCGCGGCGGGCTGAGCACGCCCGCCTTCAGCGGTGCCGGCAGCACCGTTGCCCCCGCTCCCCCGGCGCCTTAGCGTCGGGGGATGGAGCGGGTACGAGCCCCTCGGCCGACCGTCGCCGTGCGCTCGGTGCGGTACGCGATCCCCCTGGCGCTGCTGACGGCCGCGCTGGTGAGCGGATGCGGCAGTTCAGGAACGGACGCACCCCGTTCGCCCGCCGGCGCCACCACCGCACGGACGACCCCCGCGTCCGGCACCGAGTTGTGCGTGCGCGTCGTCACGCACTGGTCCCGCGAGGTGCTGGAGGGCGGCACCTACGGCGACTACCAGTCGATGGGACTGTCCAACCGGCAGTACGACATCCTGCGGGAGGTCGTGGACGCCGCGCGGCCCGTGCGGCGGGAGCAAGGGGCACGAGCGGCCGAGGAGTTGACCGACCGCCTCACCCGCGCCCGGTGCGCCGAGCGCTACGCCGGCGGCGGGCCGACCGGGGGCCCGTGGTGAGCGGTGTCGGCCCGGTCGAGGCGGGCGAGGGCACCCAGGCCCGGGAGCCCTCCGAACGCCCCGTCCGGCCGCGCGGACACCTCGCCCGGTG
>NZ_WWHX01000491.1 GCF_009862125.1 Streptomyces sp. SID5910 | reverse complement strand
TCGGTCAACTTCATCACCACGATCATCTGCATGCGCGCCCCCGGCATGACGATCTTCCGTATGCCGATCTTCGTCTGGAACGTGCTGCTGACCTCGGTCCTGGTGCTGATGGCCTTCCCGGTGCTGGCGGCGTCGCTGCTGGTGCTGGAGGCGGACCGGCACTTCGGCGCGCATGTGTTCGACGCCCAGTACGGCGGGCCGGTCCTGTGGCAGCACCTCTTCTGGTTCTTCGGCCATCCCGAGGTGTACATCCTCGCGCTGCCGTTCTTCGGGGTGGTCACCGAGATCATCCCGGTCTTCTCGCGCCGGCCGCTCTTCGGCTACGTGAGCCTGATCGGCGCCACCATCGCCATCACCGGTCTGTCGGCCACGGTCTGGGCTCACCACATGTTCGCCACGGGCGCGGTGCTGCTGCCGTTCTTCTCGTTCCTGACGTATCTCATCGCCGTGCCCACCGGCGTGAAGTTCTTCAACTGGATCGGCACGATGTGGCAGGGGTCCCTGTCGTTCGAGCCGCCGATGCTGTGGGCGGCCGGATTCCTGGTCACGTTCCTCTTCGGCGGTCTGACCGGGGTGATCCTCGGCTCGCCGCCGCTGGACTGGCACGTCACCGACTCGTACTTCGTCGTCGCGCACTTCCACTACGTGCTGTTCGGCACCATCGTGTTCGCCATGTTCGGCGGATTCAGCTTCTGGTGGCCGAAGATGACGGGCCGCATGCTCGACCACCGGCTGGAGAAGGTGCACTTCTGGACGCTGTTCGTGGGCTTCCACACCACGTTCCTGGTGCAGCACTGGCTCGGCGTGGAGGGCATGCCCCGGCGGTACGCCGACTACCTGGCCGCCGACGGCTTCACGGCCCTCAACACGGTCTCCACCATCGGGTCCTTCCTGCTGGGCCTGTCCACGCTGCCGTTCCTGTACAACGTGTGGAAGACCGCCAGGTACGGCACGCCGGTCGGCGCCGACGACCCCTGGGGGTACGGCCGCTCCCTGGAGTGGGCGACGTCGTGTCCCCCGCCGCGCCACAACTTCCACGCCCTGCCGCGCGTGCGCTCGGAGTCCCCCGCGTTCGACCTGCACCACCCCGCGCTCGCGCGGACGGACCAGAAGGAGACGACCGGGCGCCGCGACGCGGTGGAGCCCGGCGAGTGACGGCGGCGCCGGCGCCCTGAGATTTGTCAGGGACCCCCGCGCGCCGGTTCTCCCTACAGTGCTGAGTGCACCACCGGATGCCGTCCGCCGGCCCGTCCGGCTCGTGGCGGCACATCAGGACAGGGGGAATCACACATGACCGTTCGCCCGTTGACCAGGGTCGCGCTCGTCGGGGCCGGGGCGCTGGCACTGCTCGGCCCGCTCACCGCCACCACCGCCCTCGCGGCCTCCGACGCCGGCCGGGGCGGCGACCGGGTGCTGGCCGCGCCGTACGCGGTCGAGCCCTACGAGACCGTCAACGTCCGTTCCGGGCCCGCCCGTTCCTACGACAAGGTCGGCTCCGTCGCGGCCGGCCAGCCGCGCGGCGCGTACTGCTGGACCCGCGGCGAGACCATCAGCGACAACGGCTACACCAACAACGTCTGGGTGAAACTCGTCGAGGGGTATGTGAGCGCCGTCTACCTCAAGGGCGACGCGTACGGGGACCTGCCGGCCTCGGCGACCTGCTGACCGGCACGCCCGCCACCAGGCCCGACGGGCCCGCACACCGATCGATCACATGGGGGATCACATCATGGGGGACACACACATGAAGCGACTGCTGCGCCGCTCCGCGACCGTGCTGGCGGCGGCCGCGCTCACCGCCGGGGCGGTCGTCGCCACGGCCGAGGCCGCACCGGCGAAGGTGAGCGGCGGCGACCCGTCGCTCACCGACGTCTACATCTGGGCCACCGACGTCAACCTGCGCCAGCAGCCGACCACCGCCTCAAACGTGCTGGCGGTCCGCTCGCACTACTGGCTGGACGCCGTCTGCCAGCAGCGGGGGCAGTACGTGAACGACCCGGCCGTCGGCGGCAACAGCTGGTGGACCGCGGTGCAGGAGTTCGCGGGCAGTGACATCGCCTGGGTGAACAACCTGTACCTGCGCGGCGGCGAGAAGATCGCCGGCGTGCCGGACTGCTGACGCGTCGCCGCAGCACACCGTGGGGCGGGCCGGACCACCGGCCCGCCCCACGCGTGTCAGGACAGCTTGTTCACCGCCGTGACGGTGGTGGCCTTGAAGTCGGCCACCCGCGCGTGCTCGAAGGTGCCCATCTGTCCCCACTGCACGACGGTCACGGTGGTGCCGTCCCGGCCGACCGAGAACAGGCCGATGTCGGAGGAGCCCCACGAGGAGACCGTGTGGACGCCGTAGACATGGGCGCCGTCCGCGACGTCCAGCCGGCCGTAGTCCTTCTGCGTGGCGGTGATGTCGGGGTCCTGCTCCCTCACCCTGCGCGCGCAGTCGCGCAGGTCCTCGCGGAGCAGGGCCGCGAACTCCTTCGCCCGCTTCGTGCTGCGCTCGACCACGGTGACCTGGAGGGCGCCCGTGTCGTACTCGGTCCAGTACCGGCGGTGGGAGGCGACGGACGGCAGGGCCTCGCCGACGCACATCGGCAGCGGGTCGGGCTGCCCGGCGGTGACGGGTCCGGCGTACCAGTCGGAGGCGGGGTGCGGCGGCAGTTCGGACGGTTCCAGGAAGGCGGGTCCGGTCCGGCCGGGTGCGGCAGCGGTGGCCGGGACGGCGGCGACGGCCACCGCCGCGCCGGCCGCCAGTGCGGCCGCGGCGGTTCGGACTCCTCGGGTGCGGACGGGCATGGGTCCCCCAGGTCGGTTCGTCGGTGTCGGTCGGTGTTTCCTCCTGTACGACCCGACATGACCGTGATGGGTTGCCCTCTTCCTCCGCAACGGATTCGTCCCGGATGTCACCACCGGGCAACAGCGGCGCGGGGCGGTCAGCCGGCGCGCAGCCGTACCTGTTCCTCCAGGCGTCGCAGGCTGGTGTCGAGGGCGTCGGCCACGGCCCGCCCGCCCGGGTCGTGGGTCTCGTCGAAGAACGACAGGTGCACGGTGACCTCGCTGGCCCCGGCGTCGAGGCCGGCGACCTGGAGCCAGCCGGCGTAGCTGCCCTGGTCGCGGGTGCCCCATTCGAGCCGCAGCTGCTCGGGCCGGGCGCTCAGCAGCGCGGAGGTGTCCTGGTCGCTGCCGTCCTCGTGGACGGTGACCGCGGGCGGTTCCTCCATCTCGACGTGCAGCTCCCGCGGCAGCCAGGTGTCCAGCCGGCCGACGTTCGCGGCCTGGTCGAAGACCTGCTCGGGCCGGGCGGGCATGGTGCGGGAACGCTCGTACTCGGTCATGGGGCACCACTCCTTCGCGCTCGGGATCGTCCGACGGACCGCGTGCCCGGTCTGCGACGACCGAAGCGTCCCGCGACCGATCCGCTCGGCGCACACGCCGGGGTACACGCTTCTGATCGTCGAGCGGCGGCCCCGGGCCGGCTGAGCGCCGGGTCCGTCACACGGCGTGGCCCTGGGCCCGCAGCCAGCCGTGCACGGTGTCCTTGTCCGACGGGCTGATGCGCACGGGCCCCTCGACGTACGGGCCCTCGTCCTCGGTGAAGCCGGTGTCCGTGATCCGCGCGGTGACCCAGGTAGCCAGGTCCTGCGCGGCCCGCTCCGGCAGGGCTCCCCGTTCCCAGCCCGCGCGGGCCTCCCGGGCCGCGGCGGGGTCGTGCCGCGCGGTCTCCTCCAGCCACGCCGCCACCAGCCGCTCGACGTTCCGGCGGTCCGCGTCGCCCTGCTGCCGTTCGTGCTGTTCGTCCATGACGCCCGGGTGCCCGGAATCCGCCGGGCACTCCCCGGCGCCGGGCGGTGCACGCCTCGTGTCGGCGGTGCCGCGCCGGGTACCCGCAACGGGGCGACGACCGGACCGGTCGAGCGGAAGGCGACAGCCTGGAGAGGGGACAGCGATGACGCAGCCCGCCGACGATCACATGCTCGATCGGCGCGCCGGTGTGGCGGAGCTTCGTCCGGCGGCGGGGGACGCCCGGTCGCCGGACCGTGACGACGTACGACGTGAGGAACTCCCCGTCGACCGCAACCAGGCCATCCTCCAGGCCGCCAAGCAGGTGGGCGCCATCCTGAAGCGGGAGGGGCAGCCGTTCGCCCTCGCCGGCAGTGTCGCCGTGTACGCGCACGGCGGCACCCAGAACCTCCAGCACGACGTCGACTTCTGCATCCGGCCCGACGACGCGGACTCCGTCGCCCGCACGCTGCGCGAAGCCGGCCTGGAGGTCTACACGCCGCCCGAGGACTGGCTGCTCAAGGCCAACTGCCTGGGCCAGCAGGTCGACCTCATCTTCGAGCTGGCGCACCAGCCGGTCACGGCGGAGCTGCTGGAGCGGGCCCAGGAACTCTCCGTCGACTCGGTGCTCATGCCGGTCCTGTCGCCGACCGACCTGCTGCGCGGCCTGCTCGCGGCCTTCTCCGAGCACCACTGCGACTTCGGGGCGGTGCTGCCCATCGCCCGCACACTGCGCGAGAAGATCGACTGGGACGAGCTGCGCCGCGACTGCGGCGACGCGCCGATGCCCGCCGCGTTCTTCTTCATCCTCGAACGGCTGGAGATCATCTCCCCGGCCTCCCCCGCGAAGGAGGAGCACCGATGAGCGACCCCGTCGGACACCAGGGGCCCGCCGCGAGCGGACCCGTGCCGGCCACGGAGAACGTCGAGTACCGCGTCGCCCACCTGCACGACCGGCTCGCCGCAGAGGAGCTCGGCGAGCTCGGGGTGCGCGCCGAGGTCCGGGCCGGGGCCGTCGCGGTCACCGGCACGGTGCCCTCCGCGCAGTGCCGCGAGACCCTGCTGCGGATCGTCGGCGAGGAGCTGGCGGGGCTCACCGTGCACAGCGACATCGTGGTGGCCGACACCACCAGCCCCGACCACGCCGAGGAGCTGTGATGATCCGCGTCGCCGCCGTGGGAGACATCCACATGGGCCTCGACAGCCAGGGGCTGCTGCGCCCCGCCTTCGAGACCCTGCCCGACTGCGCCGACCTGCTGCTGCTCGCCGGCGACCTCACCCGGCACGGCACACCGGAGGAGGCCCGCGTGGTGGCCCAGGAGGTGCGCGGCCTGCCGGTGCCGGTGGTGGCCGTCCTCGGCAACCACGACCACCACGACGAGCAGCCCGAGAAGGTCACCGCCCTCCTCCAGGACGCCGGTGTGACGGTCCTGGAGGGCGAGGCGACGGTCGTGGAGTGCGCCGGGAACCGTATCGGCATCGCCGGGACCAAGGGCTTCGGCGGCGGCTTCGTGGGCCGCAGCGCCGGGGAGTTCGGGGAACCGGTCATGAAGGAGTTCGTACGCACCACCCGCCGCTCCGCGGACAGCCTGCACGCCGCGCTCAAGGAGCTGGACGACCAGGACTGCGCGGTGCGCGTCGCCCTGACGCACTTCTCCCCCGTGGCCGACACGCTGGCCGGTGAGCCGCCGGAGATCCATCCGTTCCTCGGCAGCTATCTGCTGGCCGAGGCGATCGACACGGCCGGCGCGGACCTCGCGGTCCACGGCCACGCACACCTGGGCTCGGAGCACGGCATGACGGCGGGCGGTGTACGGGTGCGCAACGTGGCCCAGCCGGTGATCCGCCGGGCCTTCAACGTCTACCAACTCGGCGCGCCCTGAACCCCGCTCCCTCAACCCCGACAGCAAGGCCGTCCTGAAGGCCGCCGCCCATCTGCCGCCGCACGAGGAGCCCGACGAGGAGTACCCGTTCCAGCTCACCACGGGCCGGACGGTCCTCCTGGACCTGGCCTCCGCCTGCCACCCGCGGACGCTGCGCCAAATGCGCTGGACCAACACCATGATCAAGAACTTGTCGCCGCAGCTCCTGACCAGCCTGTGACCTGCGACAAGCCCCCACGGCCCGGCGTCGTCCGACCCCTGCTCCGCACCGGGCGCCGAATGGCGCGCCCCGCCCGGGGCACCTGATGATCCCGATAGACACCACACCCTTGGCAACCCTGGAGAGAGCGTCATGAGTCTTCTGCGCATGGCCGGCCGGCCGATGCTCGCCTCGATGTTCGTCGCAGGCGGCCTGCACTCCCTGCGCCGCCCCCAGGACGTGGCGCCGGCGGCCGAACCCGTCGTCCGGCCCGTGACCGACCGCGTGGGCGCCCTGCCGGACAACACCGAGCAACTCGTACGGCTCAACGGCGCCGTACAGGTGGCGGGCGGCATCATGCTCGGACTCGGCCGGTTCCCCCGGCTGTCCGCACTGGCCCTCGCCGCGTCCCTGATCCCCACCACGCTGGCCGGGCACCGCTACTGGGAGGCGGAGGACCCGGGCGACCGGGCCCAGCAGCGCATCCACTTCCTGAAGAACCTGTCCATGATGGGCGGCCTGCTGATCGCCGCGGACGACACCGGGGGCGCGCCCTCGCTGATGTGGCGCGGCCGGCACGCCGTCAAGGGACTGCGGCACGAGGCCCACACGGTGCAGCGCTCGGTGCGGGCCGCGGCTCGCCCCGCGGCGGCCGCCGGCGGCATCCGGTCCCGGCTCGGCTGCTGAAGGGGCGTTAGCCCGGCGCCTGCGCGGGGACCCGACGCCCGTGGCGGGCCGGTCCCCCGGCCGTCACGATCCGACTGGAGGTGTGGAACATGGGCCACGGTGGAAACGTCATCGACGAGCTGACGACCGATCACCGCGAGGTCGAGGAGCTGTTCGGCAAGATCGAGGCGCTGCCGCCCGGTCACAAGGACCGCAAGCTGTACGCCGACCAGGTGACGATCGAGCTGGTCCGCCACTCGGTGGCGGAGGAGGCGTACCTCTACCCGGCGGTCCGCGAGCACGTACCGAACGGCGGCGCCCTCGCCGACAAGGAGCTCGAGGACCACGCCGAGGCCGAGCAGATCATGAAGGACCTGGAGGGCTGCCAGGCGGACGACGCCGAGTTCGACCGTCTGATCGGCAAGCTGATGAGCGAGATCCGGTCCCATGTCGCCGACGAGGAGGGCAACCTCTTCCCGAGGCTCCGCGAGGCGTGCCCGCCGGGCGCCCTGGACCAGTTGGGCGACAAGGTCCGCCAGGCGAAGAAGACGGCGCCGACGCGTCCGCACCCCTCCGCCCCGGACAAGCCGCCGATGAACAAGCTCATGGCACCGGGCGCGGGCATGGTCGACCGCGTGCGGGACGCACTGTCGGGCCGGGGCAAGTCCGACTGACGACCGTCAGCGAAACATAGGGAAGGGGCCCGTCACCGACGGGCCCCTTCCCTTGCTCTCGTGTCACTCACCACTCCCCCGCCCGCTCCCTCGCGACCGTCGGCACCGGCTCGGGCCGGTCCCGGAAGGCGGCGACGGTGCGCTCCAGACCTTCCTGCCAGGTCACACCCGGCAGCCAGCCGAAGATCTCGCGGGCGAAGCCGGTGACGGGGCGGGGCGGCACGGGCCGGTCGCCCGGTGTGTCGACGAAGGCGAGCGGCGAGTCGGAGCCGGTCAGGCCGATCACGTGCCGCGCGATCTCCAGGTCCGTCGGTTGCTCGTCTCCGCCGAGGTCCACGGGCCGTACCGAGCGGCCGGCCGCGACCAGCAGGACGCCGTCGACCATGTCGTCGACGTAGCACAGGGGGTGCGTGAGGCCGCCGTCCCCGGCCACGAGGACCGGCTGCCCGGCCAGGGCCTGCTCGATGAAGGCGGCCGGCATGCCGCCGTCGTCGGTGCGCATGCCGGGACCGTAGCCGGTGAAGAGCCGCACGATCCCGGCGTTCGAGCCGTGGGCGCCCGCGTGCGCGGTGACCAGGGCCTCGGCGAACCGGACGGCCTCGGCCCAGGCGCTGTGCGGACCGACCGGGTCGGCGCCGTGGCCCGGCTCCGGGAGGCACGGCGGCGAGGAGGCGAGCAGGAACCGGGCCCTGTCCCGTACGGCGACACCCAGTGCGGTACGGGTGCCGAGGCTGCCGGCGTCGAGCAGCTCGTCCGGCCGCTCCGGCCAGGCGGCGGAGGACGCGGGCCCGGCCAGATGGAGAACCAGGTCGTACGGGCCGGTGAGGGCTTCCGCACAGCCGGGCTCGGAGATGTCCCGCTCCAGGAAGCGGAAGCCGGGCCGGCCGGCCAGATGGGCCACTTTCTCGGGCCGCCCCGTGGAGAGATCGTCCAGGCAGTCGACTTCGACACCCGAATCGAGCAGGCGGGTGCAGAGGTGGGAGCCCAGGAATCCGGCGCCGCCGGTCACCAGGGCCCGGTCCCACGGTGCGCGGGCCCGGTCGTACGGGGTGAACGCCGCCATCGGCATCATGAGGAGACCGCCTTTCCCCGGCACTGCGCCGGCGGAACGCGTGACGAGCGCGCCCCGAGTGCCCCACCGAGTCGCATTCATACCTTGACGCCAACCGCGCCCCTGTGATCAACCACACTCACAGAAGCAACTGTTCTTGACTGGCGAGGACTTGAAGTGGGCCGACCCACCGCCTCACCTCATCCGGCATCGACTCGGCCACCCCTTCTGCCACGATGGTCCGCGCCGTCTTCCGGCTCTCGGAGTGGCCGCGCAACGCAGCCGGCGTCCTCGCTCCCGTGTTCCTGTCCTTTCCGGGTCTCACGACTCGTCTTCGAGTGGCGCACTGTGTCTTCCTCTCCTCCCTCAGCCCCGCCGGCTCCCTCCGAGTCCGCGTCCCGCTCACCGTGGCGTTCCCTGCGGCACCGCAGCATGCGCTGGTGGTCCGTGGCGAACTTCGTGTCGAACGCCGGTACGTGGATGCAGCTCACGGTGCAGAACCTGCTGGTCCTGCACATCACCGGCTCCGCGGCCGCGACGGGCCTGTCCATGTCGGTGCAGGCCGCGCCGGCGCTGCTGATCAGCGTGTTCGGCGGCGCGGCCGTGGACCGCTGGCCGCGGAAGCTGACCGCCGCGGTCAGTCAGGCGCTGCTCGGCACGGTGGCGTTCGTGACGGCCCTGCTGGTGGCGCTCGACCGCCTTGACCTCACCTCCCTGATGGTGCTGGCCGCCGTCACCGGCGTCATCGCCACCGTCGACGGCCCGGCGTGCTCCCTGCTGGGCAACGACCTGGTCCCGCCGGAGGACGTCCCGTCCGCGATCGGGGTGGGCGCGCTGGTGCACCAGGCGGGCCGCCTCACGGGCGCCGCGCTCGCCGGTGTGACGGTCGGCTTCCTCGGCACGGCCGCCGCGTACGCCGCGAACGGGCTGTCGTTCCTGTTCGTGGCGTCGGTCATCCCCTTCCTGCGCCCCGCCCGCGGGGCGGTCCGGACGGCCGGGAAAGCGCTGCGCGGCCGGCGTGCCGCGGACGACGGCATGAGCGTGCGGGAGGGCCTGGCGTTCTTCGTACGCCGTCCCCGGCTGCTGGCGCTGGCCGGCGTGACGGGTGTGAGCGCGGTCTTCGGGCGCAACTACCAGCTCACGCTGGCGGTGCTCGTCACGGGGCCGCTCGCGGGCGGTGCCGGGTCGTTCGGCACGGTCTCCACCGTGCTGGCGGTCGGCGGCATCGTCGGCGCGGTCCTGGGCGCGAGGCTGCGCCGTCCTTCGGTGCGGGTCGTGGGCGCGTTGGCGGCGGCGGGCGGGCTGCTTCAGGTGGTGGCGGGGATGTCGCCGTCGCTGGCCGTGCTGCTGGTGATGGTGCTGCCGATGGCGGTGGTGGAGTCCGTCTCCGACACGGCCGGCACGGCGGTCCTCCAGACCGACCCGCCGGCGCATCTGCGGGGGCGGGTGCTGGGGGTGTGGGGCAGCGTGGGCACGGTGTGGAGCCTCGGGGGGCCGCCGGTGCTGGGGCTGCTGATG
>NZ_WWHX01000490.1 GCF_009862125.1 Streptomyces sp. SID5910 | reverse complement strand
CGGGGCCTCCAGGACCGGCAGCTCGGCGGGGGTGACGGTG
Organism: Streptomyces sp. SID5910; assembly: GCF_009862125.1. Lineage (GTDB taxonomy): Bacteria > Actinomycetota > Actinomycetes > Streptomycetales > Streptomycetaceae > Streptomyces. The sequence continues at coordinate 977 of NZ_WWHX01000490.1, read as the reverse complement.
GTGCCGGGCCAGCGGCCGGGGATCGCGCGCTCGGCCGCGCGGCGGCAGCGCGGGCAGTCGTCGACGTGGCGGACCAGTTCGCGGCGGAGGGCGGCGCTGAGCACGAAGCGGTTCTCGCCGGTGAGGCGGGACACGCCCCGGCAGGCGCCGGTCTCGACGACGGCGAGGGCGGCGCGGGTGCGTTCGACCTCGCAGGCGGCCGCGGCGAGCAGTTCCCGGGCGGCGGGGAGGTCCATGCCGAGCACGGCGGCGACCTCGTGGGGGGCGAGGTGGTGGCGCACGGCGAGTTCGAGGGCCTCGCGCTGCTCGGGGGTGGTGCCGGCGGCCTCCGGCCAGGCGAGCAGGGCGAGTTCGCGGCGGCGGCGCTCCTGGTCGGCGGGGTGCTGCCGCTCGGGGGCCGGGTGCTGGCCGCCGGGGGTCGGGCGGCCTGCGGCGTGGGTGGCCGGACGTTTCTGCTTGGCCTCGGCCAGCTTGCGGAGGCAGGCCCAGCGGGCGAGGGCGTACAGCCAGGCCCTGCGGTCCGCGGAGTCGGGGCCGCGGTTGCCGCGGTGGTCGCGGCGCTCGGCGAGCGTGAGGACGTCGCCCAGGGCGGCGGTCGCGGTGTCGTGGTCGCACAGGACGGACAGGCAGTAGGTGAACAGGCCGTCCAGGTACGCCTCGTAGCGCGCGGGTGGCCGCTGCGCGAGCGTGCGCGCCGCCGCGCGGTCACGCGCTTCCCGGTGCTCCCGGTGCTCCCGGTGTGCCCGGTGGGTGCCGGTCGTGCGGGTCTTGGTCTCCGGACTGCTGCTCATCACCCGGCGACCGTAGGCGGCTATGGGTGGCGCGAAGTGGCGCGTTGGACACTTTTAATCCGTACGGGTGAAACGATCCCTCATAAGGGGACAGGGGCATGCCTGCGGCAGCCTGTGGCTGCTCGGTGGGGGTGCGCGTAGCGCCTCGGGTTCGGTGGTGGGTCGGGGCCGCGCCGGGGGGTGTCC
>NZ_WWHX01000489.1 GCF_009862125.1 Streptomyces sp. SID5910 | reverse complement strand
TGCCCGCAGCTAGGCGGGATGGCGGGGCAGTGGCACGGCTGCCCGCAGCTATGCGGGAGGGAAAAGCAATGCCGGCGCAGCTCCCCAGCTGCGCCGGCATTTTGCCGTCCGCCGCACCCCCGTCCCCACGGGGTTTCATGGGTGGATGTCCCCGCCCGGACCGCTCTTCCGGGCCTGGGGGTCGCTTCTCAGCGCCCCAGCATCACACCCACGGACGACGCCTGTGTGGCCACTGTCTCCCACCCGTCGAAGACGAGGAGGAGCAGGACCGCCAGGGGCAGGGCCATGAGGGTCGCCACCACCGGGTGACGACGTCCCTGACGGCGCTGTTCCCGCGTGCGGACCAGCGTCCGCGGTGCCGTCTGGGCCATGGTCCCTCTCCTGACCGATTCCGTTGTCCTTGGCAGCGGCGGGCGTCTGACCTCGGGGGACGAGTGCTGCACCCGCCGCTTGACCTCAAATCTAGGCGTCCGGGGACCACCCGACGTCATGCCCTCGTACCGATTGCCGGGCCTCCCGGAGGATGAGCCGTTCCCCGCGGTGTACTCCCCTGGGTGGAGACCGGCCCGCCCGCGTCGGGGTCATCCCGGAGGGGACGTCCGCCGTCCGGTGACTTCGATCACGTGCGCGGCGCCCGGGTCGCGCCCTCGGCTCCGGCCGGGGGCCACGCCCCGCATGATCGTCCGGGCGGGGACCAATCCCCAGTGCATGCCCGGCGGTTGGATCACCGGCCCCGCCGGGCGCGCGGACCTCCGGGGGCCTGACCGACCTTCAACTCTCCCGCCCCGTACCGACAATCCCTCGGGCCGAGAGGGCGCGGCCTCTGCGCGCGGGCGGCCGTGGGTACGTAAGCTGTGGCACGTCACAGGGACCGGGCAGCGGGGATGAACATGGCGATGATGCGCCTGAGGCGCGAGGACCCGCGCGTCGTCGGCTCGTTCAGGCTTCACAGGCGGCTCGGCGCGGGTGGGATGGGCGTGGTCTACCTGGGCTCCGACAAGAAGGGGCAGCGGGTCGCGCTCAAGGTCATCCGGCCTGATCTGGCCGAGGACCAGGAGTTCCGGTCGCGGTTCGCCCGCGAGGTGTCGGCGGCCCGGCGGATCCGCGGTGGGTGCACCGCGCGGCTGGTAGCCGCGGACCTGGACGCGGACCGGCCCTGGTTCGCGACGCAGTACGTCCCCGGACCCTCGCTGCACGACAAGGTCGTCGACGAGGGGCCCCTCGGTGCGGCGGACGTCGCCGCCGTCGGGGCCGCCCTGTCCGAGGGACTGGTCGCCGTCCACGAGGCGGGGGTCGTGCACCGGGACCTGAAGCCGTCCAACATCCTGCTGTCCCCGAAGGGGCCGCGGATCATCGACTTCGGCATCGCCTGGGCAACGGGCGCCTCGACGCTCACGCACGTCGGCACGGCGGTCGGCTCGCCCGGCTTCCTCGCGCCGGAGCAGGTGCGGGGTGCGGCCGTCACGCCGGCCACGGACGTGTTCTCGCTGGGTGCCACGCTGGCGTACGCCTCGATGGGCGACTCGCCCTTCGGGCACGGCAGCTCCGAGGTGATGCTGTACCGCGTGGTGCACGAGGAGGCCCAGCTGCACGGCGTGCCGGACGCGCTGGCGCCGCTGGTGCGGGCGTGCCTGGCGAAGGACCCCGACGAGCGGCCCAGCACCCTTCAGCTGTCCCTGCGGCTCAAGGAGATCGCCGCCCGGGAGGCACAGGGGCTCGCCGACGTACGGCCGCCGGCGCCGCGTTCCGGGGAGGCGGACCGGCCCACGGGGCAGCTCGCCGACACCTATCCGGAGCAGGAGCGTGTCCAGCGGCGCCCGCAGGGGCAGCCGGGCGGTCAGGGCACTCCCTCGTCCCGGGGCGGCTCGGGTTCCCGGGGCGGTACGCCCGCGCGGGGCAGGAACTCCTCGTCGCGCGGTGGGGTGCCGTCGCGCGGTGGGTCGTCCGCACGGGGCGACAGCCCGTCCCGCGGCGGTGCCTCGCGCGGGGGCCGGGCGGGATCCCGGTCCGGGGCGCGGCCCACGCCCGCCTCCCGCGACACCGGGCGGGGCGGTGCCCGTTCCGGCAGCCGGCCCGGGTCGCGCGGTGGGTCCGGGCGTCCGGGGCCGAGGACCACGGGGACCCGGCTGCGTCCCGCGAATCCGCGGTTGCTGCGGCAGCGGCTGACCGTCTTCGTGGTGGTGACGCTGCTGGTCGCCCTCGGCATCGCCGCCGCGCAGGGCTGCCAGGGGCCGGCCCGGGGGCTCGGGGACGAGCGGGGCGGGGTGCGGGTCCAGCAGGAGCAGGTACGGGCCGATGTGCGCGCCGAGGGGCCGGGGCCCGAGGCGTCCGGGCTCTGACCTGGCGGGCCGCGGGGTGTCCCGGGGCGTCTCCCTCGCAGGTCAGGCGGGTCCCGGGCGGGTGACGTAGAAGACGACCGCCGAGGTGGCCGCCACGTTCAGGGAGTCGACGCCGGCGTCCATCGGGATGCGCACGTGCTCGTCGGCCGCTTCGAGCGCGCCGGGGGTGAGGCCGGTGCCTTCCGTGCCGAACAGCAGGGCGAGTTTCCCGAGTTTCCTCGCGGCGAGTTCGTCGAGGGTGACGGCCCGGTCGCTCAGGCAGAGCGCGGCGACCGTGAACCCCTCGGCGCGCAGCGTGCCGAGGTCCGCCGGCCAGGACTCCAGGCGGGTCCACGGCACCTGGAGGACGGCGCCCATCGAGACCTTCACGGACCGCCGGTAGAGCGGGTCGGCGCAGCGTGGGCTGAGGAGGACGGCGTCGATGCCGAGGGCGGCGGCGTTGCGGAAGGCGGCGCCGACGTTGGCGTGGTCGACGATGTCCTCGAAGACGGCGACGCGGCGGACCGTGCCCTCCCCCCGTCCGGGGGCGGGCGTGGCGCGCAACAGGTCGGACACCGCGGGCAGCGGTTCGCGCCGCATGGAGGCGAGGGCGCCGCGGTGGACGTGGTAGCCGGTGACCTGTTCGGCGAGCGCGGGGTCCACCACGTACACGGGGGCGGGGGTGGCGTCGATGACGTCGCGCATGACGTCGACCCACTTGGCCGACAGCAGCATCGACCGCATCGCGTAGCCGGCCTGGACGGCCCGCCGGATGACCTTCTCGCCCTCGGCGATGAACAGGCCCTCGGCGGGTTCGCGGCGGCGGCGCAGCTGGACGTCGGTCAGGTCGGTGTAGTCGTGCAGGCGGGGGTCGTCGGGGTCGTGGAGGGTGAGGGGGTCGGCCATGTCACGCGTTTCCCTGCGGTCCCTGCGGCCCCTGGTGGACGACGTCGCCGACGACGATGACCGCCGGGGGCTTGACCTCCTGGGCGACGACGGTCTCGGCGACCGTGGCGAGGGTGGCGTCGACCCGGCGCTGGGCGGCGGTCGTGCCCTCCTGGACCAGGGCGACCGGGGTGTCCGGGGAGCGGCCGTGCGAGACGAGGGTCTCGGCGATCTTGCCGATCTTGTCGACGCCCATGAGGATCACGAGCGTGCCGGTGAGCTTGGCGAGCGAGGGCCAGTCGACGAGGGACCGCTCGTCGTCGGGGGCCACGTGGCCGCTGACCACGGTGAACTCGTGGGCGACGCCCCGGTGGGTGACGGGGATGCCGGCCGCGCCGGGGACGGAGATGGAGCTGGAGATGCCGGGGACGACCGTGCACGGGATGCCCGCCTCGGCCAGTGCCTGGGCCTCCTCCATGCCCCGCCCGAAGACGAACGGGTCGCCGCCCTTGAGCCGTACGACCGACTTGCCCTGCTTGGCGTGCTCGACGAGGGCGTTGTTGATGGCCTCCTGGGCCATGAAGCGGCCGTAGGGGATCTTCGCCGCGTCGATGACCTCGACGTGCGGCGGCAGCTCGGCGAGCAGGTCGCGGGGGCCGAGCCGGTCGGCGATGACGACGTCGGCCTCGGCGAGCAGGCGCCGGCCGCGGACGGTGATCAGGTCCGGGTCGCCGGGGCCGCCGCCGACCAGGGCGACGCCGGGGGTGCGGGTGCGGTGGTGCGGGGCGACCAGGGTGCCGTCGCGCAGGCCCTCCACGACCGCGTCGCGGATGGCGGCGGTGTGGCGGGGGTCGCGGCCCCGGGCGTCGGTGGTGAGGACGGCGACCGTCACGCCCTCGCTGGTGCCGGTGGCCGGGGTCCAGGCGGTGGCCGCGTCGGCGTCGTCGGAGCGGACGCACCACACGCGGTGCCGTTCGGCCTCGGCGGAGGCCGCGGTGTTGGCGGCGGTGTCGCTGGTGGCGATCAGGGC
>NZ_WWHX01000488.1 GCF_009862125.1 Streptomyces sp. SID5910 | reverse complement strand
CGCCGGGGGACAGCGCGCTGTGGCGGATGCGGACGACGGTGCGGGACGCGCCGGGGTCGCTGGCCGCGCTGTGCGCCGCGCTCGCCGAGCTGCGGGTGGACATCCTGAGCCTCCAGACGCATCCGCTGGCCGACGGCACGGTGGACGAGTTCCTGCTCCGCGCCCCGGGCGACCTCAGCGGGACCGAGCTGGCCGCGGTGGTGTCGGCGGCGGGCGGCGTCGACACCTGGACCGAGCGGGCCGACGCCCACGACCTGGTCGACGCGCCGACCCGGGTCCTGGGACTGGCCGCCCGTACGGCCCTGGACGCCGCGGAACTGCCGTTGGCGCTGCGCCAGTTGCTGGGCCGGTGCACGATCCGGTCGCTGCCCGCCACCGGGCGCGCGGAGGCCGGGGTCCCGGCGGAGGGCGCCCTCGACGGCACCGTGCTGCGGCTGCGCGCCCCGGAGGGCGGGGTGATCAGCGTGGAGCGGCCGTATCTGCCGTTCACACCCGCCGAGTTCGCCCGGGCGCGGGCGCTGGTCGAACTGGACGCCCGGCTCGGACCGCGCCTGCCGCGCGGCCGGGACGTGCTGACGCTGCCCGAGGGGCACGACATCACCGTCCGCCGCGCCGACACCCGTGACCTGGTGGCGGCGAAGGCGATGCACGAGCGGTGCTCGGACCGGACCCTCGGGATGCGGTACCACGGCCCGGTCGGGGACACCGACCGCTATCTGAACCATCTGCTCAGCCCGCGCTACGGCCGGACCCTGGCGGTGCAGACCGCTTCGGGTCGGATCGTCGGGCTCGGCCATCTGCTGTGGGACGGGGACGAGACGGAGGTCGCCCTGCTCGTCGAGGACTCCTGGCAGCGCCGGGGCGTCGGCGGCGAGCTGCTCGGGCGGCTGGTGGCGATGGCGGCGGAGACGGGCTGCGCGAGCGTGTACGCCGTCACGCAGGCGTCGAACACGGGCATGGTCGCCGCGATGCGCGGCCTGGGCCTCCCCCTCGACTATCAGATCGAGGAGGGGACCCTGGTCGTCACGGCCCGGCTCGACGCGGAGTCCCGTGCGGCGGCGCGGCTGCCGCACGGCGAGCGCATCGGCGGGGAGTAGCCGGACCGGCCGCGGGGACCAGCCGGCCCGGCCGCGGGGGCGCCGTCATTCGGCCCGCGACAGCGCCTCCCGCAGCGGCACCGCCGCCACCTGCTCCCCCAGCGCCGCGTCCAGGTCGGCCCACAGGTCCTCGACGTCCTCCAGGCCCACCGACAGCCGCAGCAGCCGGTCGCTCACGCCGGCGCCGCGCCGGTCGTCGGCGTCCACGATGCGGTGGCTGATGGACGCCGGGTGCTGGATGAGCGTGTCGACGCTGCCGAGGCTCACGGCCGGGGTGATCAGCCGGACGCGGGAGATGACGTCGTGCGGGTCCCCCTGCACCTCGAAGGCGACCATCGCGCCGCCGATGCGCGGGTAGTGGACGCGGGCCACGCGCGGGTCGGCGGCGAGGCGCCCGGCGAGTTCGGCGGCGTTCGCGGAGGCGGCGCGCACCCGCACCGGCAGGGTGGACAGGCCGCGCAGCAGCAGATAGCCGGCCAGCGGGTGCAGGACGCCGCCGGTGGCGAAGCGGACCTGCCTGAGCCGTCCCGCGAACTCCTCGTCGCAGGCCACCACGCCGGCCAGCACGTCGCCGTGCCCGCCGAGGTACTTGGTGGCGCTGTGCAGCACCAGCCGGGCGCCGTGCTCGGCGGGCCGCTGGAGCACGGGCGTGGCGAAGGTGCTGTCGACGAGGAGCGGCACGGACCCGCAGGCGTGGGCCACGGCCCGCAGGTCGACCTCGGCCAGCGTGGGGTTGGCCGGGGACTCCACGATGACCAGGCCGGTGTCCGGGCGCAGGGCGTCCGCGATGCCCGCCGGGTCGGTCCAGGTGACCTCGGAACCGAGCAGTCCGGCGGTCAGCAGGTGGTCGCTGCACCCGTACAGCGGCCGCACGGCGACGACGTGCCGCAGTCCCATGGAGGCGCGGACCAGCAGGACGGCGCTCAGGGCTGCCATGCCGCTGGCGAAGGCGACGGCGGCCTCGGTGCCCTCCAGCCTGGCCAGCGCGGTCTCAAAGCGGGCGACGGTCGGGTTGCCGAGGCGGCCGTAGACCGGCGGGCCGTCCGGGTCCGCGCCGGTGGCGGCGAAGGCGTCGATGCGGGCGGCCTCGCCGCGGCTGTCGTAGGACGGGTAGGTCGTGGACAGGTCGATGGGCGGGGCGTGCAGTCCCTGGCGGGCGAGGTCGTCGCGGCCGGCGTGCACGGCCTCGGTGGCCAGTGCCCTGCTCCCGGGTGCGGTGGTGCGGACGTCGTCGGGTGGTGACGTGGGCATGCGCGCAGAGTCCATGGGCGGAAGAGTGAACATTGAACGGGCTACCGGGGAAGGTCCCCGTGCTACGTTCGGCGCATGGCCGATTCCGTCGTACTGGATCCGGTGGATCTCCATCTGCTGCGGCTGCTTCAGAACGACGCCCGGACCACCTACCGGGACCTCGCCGCCCAGGTCGGGGTAGCGCCGTCGACCTGCCTGGACCGGGTGACCCGGCTGCGGCGGGCCGGGGTGATTCTCGGGCACCGGCTGGAGCTGGACCCGGCGAAGCTCGGGCGGGGACTCCAGGCGCTGCTGTCGGTGCAGGTCCGCCCGCACCGGCGGGAGCTGGTCGGGCCGTTCGTGGAGCGGATCCGGGCGCTGCCCGAGTCGCGCACCGTCTTCCATCTGACCGGCCCCGACGACTACCTCGTGCATGTCGCGGTCGCGGACATGGCGGACTTGCAGCGGCTGGTCCTGGACGGGTTCACGTCCCGCAAGGAGGTGGCCCGCGTCGAGACGCGGCTGATCTTCCAGCAGTGGGAGTGCGGCCCCCTGCTGCCGCCCGCCGCCCCCGGATCCACGCCCTGAGCGAAATCCGGCCGCCGGCGGTGCCGGACCGGGCGAAGCGGGCTGACGCGGCGCCGGAATCCGTATGAGGATGTCCGCATGTCAGAGACCAAGAGCCCGCTGCCCCGCGAGGTCGCCGACGCCTACGTCGACGAGCTCATCGCCCTCGACCCGGTCACCGGTACGTATCTCGGTGTGGCCGAGAGTTCCAGCCGTCTGCCCGACTTCTCCCCGGCGGGGCAGGAGGCCCTCGCGGAGCTGGCGCGGGCCACGCTCGCCCGGCTGGACGAGGCGGAGCGCCGGCCCGGCGGCGACAGCGACGTGGAGCGGCGTTGCGCCCGGCTGCTGCGGGAACGCCTCACCGCTGAACTCGCCGTGCACGAGGCGGAGGAGGGCCTGCGCTCCGTCGGCAACATGGGCACGGCCGTGCACGCGGTGCGCGAGGCGTTCACCGTGACGCCGACGGGGACGGACGAGGACTGGGCGCGGATCGCCGAGCGGCTGCGCGCGGTGCCGGCCGCGCTGGCCGGTTACCGCGCATCCCTCGCGCTGGGCCTGGAACGCAAGCTGTACGCGGGCCCGCGCCCGACGGCGACCTTCGTCGGGCAGCTCGGCGAGTGGGCGGACACGGGTGAGGGGCGCGGCTGGTTCGAGGACTTCGCCGCCGCCGGCCCCGAGGCGCTGCGCGCGGAGCTGGACGAGGCCGCGCGGGGCGCGACCGCGGCCGTGGTGGAGCTGCGGGACTGGATGCGCGACGTGTACGCGCCGGCGATCGAGGGCGCCCCGGACACGGTGGGCCGCGAGCGCTACGCCCGCTGGTCGCGCTACTACAACGGCACCGACCTCGACCTGGACGAGGCCTACGCGTACGGCTGGGCCGAGTACCACCGGCTGCTCGGCGAGATGAAGCAGGAGGCGGAGAAGATCCTGCCAGGTGCCGAGACGCCGTGGGTGGCGCTGGCGCACCTGGACGAGCACGGCACGCACATCGAGGGCGTCGACGAGGTCCGCGAGTGGCTCCAGGGCCTGATGGACCAGGCGATCGAGGCGCTGGACGGCACCCACTTCGAACTCGCCGAGCGGGTAAGGAAGGTGGAGTCGCGCATCGCCCCGCCCGGCAGCGCGGCGGCCCCCTACTACACGCCCCCGTCGGAGGACTTCTCGCGTCCCGGCCGGACCTGGCTGCCGACGATGGGCCTGACCCGCTTCCCGGTCTACGACCTGGTCTCCACCTGGTACCACGAGGGCGTCCCGGGCCATCACCTCCAGCTCGCGCAGTGGGCGCACGTCGCCGACAACCTCTCCCGCTACCAGGCCTCGGTCGGCATGGTCAGCGCCAACGCCGAGGGCTGGGCGCTGTACGCGGAGCGGCTGATGGACGAGCTGGGCTTCCTCACGGACGCGGAGCAGCGGCTCGGTTATCTGGACGCGCAGATGATGCGGGCGGCCCGGGTCATCGTGGACATCGGCATGCACCTGGAGCTGGAGATCCCGGCGGACTCCCCGTTCCACCCGGGCGAGCGGTGGACGCCGGAGCTGGCGCAGGAGTTCTTCGGCTCGCACAGCAGCCGTCCGGCGGACTTCGTGGAGAGCGAGCTGACCCGGTACCTGACGATCCCGGGCCAGGCGATCGGCTACAAGCTCGGTGAGCGGGCGTGGCTGCTGGGCCGGGAGAACGCCCGCAAGCGGCACGGCGACGCGTTCGACGCGAAGGCGTGGCACATGGCGGCGCTCTCCCAGGGCTCGCTGGGCCTGGACGACCTGGTGGACGAGCTGTCCCGGCTCTGACCGGGGCTCAGCGCCCCCTCGGGCCCCGCCGCACACCGTTGTCGCGGGGCCTACCGGTCCGTGAGCCGCCGCAGTTGTACGACGTTCAGCCAGGTCTCCGGGCCGGGGCGCACCTCGGCGGCGCGCACGGCGTACCGGCCGGGGTCCAGGGTGACGCGGACGTGGTCGGCCCGTTCGCAGGCGGTGCCGGGCCAGGCCGCGTCGAACAGGACGACCGGGCCCGGCACCTGCCAGGTCATCTCGGGCTCCCAGTCGGCCGCGTCGAGGGCGCCGGGCACGCCGGCCAGGACCTCGTCCTCGGAGTCGGCCGCGCACCAGCGCACGAAGGCGCCGTGGCCCGGCAGATAGGCGGTGGAGGCGGGTTCGTCGCCGAACACCAGGGCCGCCGAGTCGCCGACCGGCAGGAGCCCCACCTGCCCGTCGATCTCGCAGGCCCGGTCGTAGTCGGAGGCCGTCTCCTCGCCGTCGGCGCCGGCCCAGAACGGCAGGACCGTCTCCGGCACCGCTATGAGCGGACCGCCGCCCGACTCGACCCACTCCACCGCGCCCGGCTCCGCGTATCGCACCATGCGGCAGAACCTACACGCCCGTCAGCAGCCGCAGTCGGCCGCGTCCACCGGGGCGGTCAGCGCATCGGCGGGGCGGCGCTCGGTGCTCTGCCAGGTCTCGTACGCGAAGCCTTCGCGCACCCAGTACTCGAAGCCGCCGAGCATCTCCTTGACCCGGTACCCGAGTTCGGCGAGGGCGAGGGCGGCGCGGGTGGCGCCGTTGCAGCCGGGGCCCCAGCAGTAGGTGACGACGGGCACGGCGGGGTCGAGGAGTCGCGCGGCCTGTTCGGCGATGAGCGCGGTCGGCAGGTGGACCGCGCCAGGGATGTGGCCCTGGTCCCAGGACTCGGTGGAGCGGGAGTCCACGACGACGAACCCCGGATCGCCGCCGGCCGCCAGCGCGGCGGCGACGTCGGAGACGTCCGCGTGGAGGGCGAGGCTCGCCCGGAAGTACGCGGCGGCGGCGTCGGGGGCAGCGGGCGCGACGCGCAGCACGGCGTTGGTGGTGATCATGGTCCGGCCTCTCCTCGGTGGATCTCCTGACCGGAAACCTACGGGCGCCGCGCACCCTCCCAGAAGGGACGATCCCCGGCTCTTCCCTTGATCCACCGGGGATTCCCCTGCTATCCATCCGGGATGACCACGTATTCACCGGACACCACGGACTGGCTCATCCTGGACGCCCTCCAGCGGGACGGGCGGGCCAGTTTCGCCGAGCTGGCGCGGGCCGTCTCCATGTCGGCGAGCGCGGTGACCGAGCGGGTGCGCCGCATGGAGGAGGCCGGGATCATCCAGGGGTACGCGGCCGTCGTCGACCCGGAACGGCTGGGGATGCCCGTCCTGGCGTTCGTGCGCCTCAGGTACCCGACCGGCAACTACAAGCCGTTCCACGACCTGGTGGCCGTCACGCCCGAGATCCTGGAGGCGCACCACGTCACGGGCGACGACTGCTTCGTCATCAAGGTCGCGGCCCGGTCGATGCGGCACCTGGAGGAGGTGTCGGGGCGGATCGGGACGCTGGGCTCGGTGACGACGAGCGTCGTCTACTCCTCGCCGCTGCCCCGCCGCCCCGTGGGCCGCTGACGCCGGTTCAGCCCGCGCCCCGCTGCCGCAGCACGGAGCCCGACCTGCCCTTGACGACCTCCAGTTGGGCGTGGATCCGGCGCCGCAGGTCGGCGACGTGGCTGACGATGCCGACGCTGCGGTCCCGTTCCCGCAGCGAGTCGAGCACGTCGAGGACCTCGTCCAGGGTCTGGTCGTCGAGGCTGCCGAAGCCCTCGTCGATGAAGAGGGTGTCCAGGCGGACCCCGCCGGCCTCGTCGGTGACGACGTCGGCGAGGCCGAGCGCGAGGGCGAGGGAGGCGAAGAAGGTCTCGCCGCCGGACAGCGTCGCCGTGTCCCGCTCCCGGCCGGTCCAGGCGTCGACGACGTGCAGTCCGAGGCCGCTGCGTCCGCGGCCGGTGCGGTCGTCGGAGTGCACGAGGGTGTAGCGGCCCGAGGACATCCGCTGGAGCCGGGCGGTAGCGGCGGCGGCGACCTGTTCGAGGCGGGCCGCCAGCACGTACGACTCCAGGCGCATCCGGCGTTCGTTGTCCGCCGAGGTGCCCGCGGCGAGGGACGCGAGGCGGGCGACGCGGTCGTACTCCTCGCGCAGCGGGGCGAGGCGGCGTACGGCGGTGGCGGCCTGGGCGGAGAGCCGGGCGAGGTCGGCGCAGCGCCGGGCGGCTGCGTCGTGCG
>NZ_WWHX01000487.1 GCF_009862125.1 Streptomyces sp. SID5910 | reverse complement strand
CGGCGCCGCGGGCACGGCCGGCCTGGCGGACACGGCGGACACGGCGGGCACCACCGGCCGCGAGGACATGGCGGGCCGGCGGGGCATGCGCGGCGACGACGCCATGACCCGCTCCGAGGAGCGGATGCACGTCGGCATCGAGCAGCACGAGGTCGGCCGGGCCAGGCTCCGCAAGTACGTGGTCACCGAGGAGGTCGAGCAGACCGTGCCTGTGCGCCACGAGGAGGTACGCGTCGAGCGCGAGCCGATCACGGACGCCAACCGTGACGAGGCGATGGCCGGACAGGAGCTCGGCGAGGCCGAGCACGAGGTCACCCTGCACGAGGAACGCGCGGTCGTGGAGACCGAGACGGTGCCGGTCGAACGCGTCCGGCTGACCACGGAGGAGCACATCGAGAACGAGACCGTGCGCGGTCAGGTCCGCAAGGAGCGGATCGAGGCCGAGACGGAGGGCATCACCGAGGACGACATCCGGCGGGGCCGCGAGTAGCACCCGCCGGCGTCCGGTCAGGGCGCGCGCCGGTGAGCAGTCTTCACCGGCGCGTCCCGCCGTCCAGGACGGCCGCCAGATACGGCGCGGTGGCGCTGTCCCGCGCCCGCGCCACCTCGGCCGGAGGGCCCTCGGCAACGATCCGCCCGCCCGCGTCGCCGCCGCCCGGCCCCAGGTCGATCACCCAGTCGGCGCCCGCCACCACGGCCATGTCGTGCTCCACCACGATCACCGTGTGACCGGCGTCGACCAGGCCGTGCAACTGCCGCATCAGCACCTCGACATCGGCGGGATGCAGCCCGGTCGTCGGCTCGTCCAGGAGGTACAGGGTGTGCCCGCGGCGGCCCCGCTGCAACTCGCTCGCCAGCTTGATGCGCTGCGCCTCCCCGCCCGACAGCTCCGTCGCGGGCTGCCCGAGCCGCAGATAGCCGAGGCCCACGTCGAGCAGCGCCGCCAGGCTGCGCGCCACCGCCGGCGTGTCCGCGAAGAACTCCGCCGCCTCCTCCACCGTCAGGTCCAGGACCTCGGCGATGTTCCGTCCCCGGTAGGTCACTTCGAGCGTCGGAGGGTTGTAGCGCGCCCCGCCGCAGTCCGGGCACGGCGCGTAGGTGCTCGGCAGGAACAGCAGCTCGACGCTGACGAACCCCTCGCCCTGACAGGTCTCGCAGCGCCCGCCCGCCACGTTGAAGGAGAACCGGCCGACGCCGTAACCCCGTTCGCGTGCCGCGTCGGTGGCCGCGAAGACCTTCCGCACGACGTCGAACAGGCCCGTGTACGTGGCCAGGTTGGACCGCGGGGTGCGGCCGATCGGCTTCTGGTCCACGGAGACCAGCCGCTCCACACCGGGTGACTCCTCGGTGATCGCGCCGATGAGCGTCGACTTGCCCGACCCGGACACCCCGGTCACCGCCGTCAGGACGCCGAGCGGGAACCCGGCGCTCACCTCGTGCAGGTTGTGCCGGGTGACCGGGTCGACCGTCAGGGTGCCGCGCGGCTCGCGCACCTCGCGGACCGGCGCGGGGGAGCCGTCGAAGAGGTACGGTGCCGTCGCCGACTCGGCGACCTCGGCCAGCCCGGCCACCGGGCCGCTGTACAGCACCCGCCCGCCGTGCTCGCCCGCCCGGGGGCCGACGTCCACGATCCAGTCGGCGCCGCGCATCACACCGAGGTGGTGCTCGACCACGAACACCGAGTTGCCCGCCGCCTTCAGCCGGTCCAGCACCGTCAGCAGCGCCTCGGTGTCCGCCGGGTGCAGTCCCGCGGACGGCTCGTCCAGGACGTACACGACACCGAACAGCCCGGAGCGCAACTGCGTCGCGAGGCGCAGCCGTTGCAGCTCGCCCGCCGAGAGCGTGGGCGCGGCGCGGTCGAGGCTCAGATAGCCGAGGCCCAGCTCCACGACGGGCGTGATGCGGGAGGTCAGGTCGGCGGTGAGCACCCGGGCCGTCTCGTCGTGCGTCGGCAGCAGCCCGGCGAGTTCCGTGAGCGGCAGCGCGGCCAGCTCGGCGATGCCACGGCCGCCGACGGTCACCGCGAGCGCCTCGGGCCGCAGCCGGCCGCCGCCGCAGACCGGGCAGGGCGCGCTGGTGAGGAACCGCTCGGCCTTCGCCCGCAGCGTCGCGCTCTTCGAGTCCGAGAACGTCTTCATCACATACCGGTGAGCGCTCATGTACGTGCCCTGGTACGGCCGCTGGATACGGCCGGCGTCCCGGACGGGGTGCACGGTGACGACCGGCTGCTCGTCCGTGAACAGGATCCACTCCCGCTGCCCGGCGGGCAGTTCGCGCCAGGGCCGGTCCACGTCGTACCCGAGGGCGTCGAGGACGTCCCGCAGGTTCTTGCCCTGCCAGGCGCCGGGCCACGCGGCGATCGCCCCGTCCCGGATCGACAGCGACGGGTCGGGGACGAGCAGTTCCTCGGTCGTACGGTGCACCCGGCCGAGTCCGTGGCACTCGGGACACGCCCCGGCGGCCGTGTTGGGCGAGAAGGCGTCGGAGTCGAGCCGCGCGGCGCCCGGCGGATAGTCGCCGGCGCGCGAGAACAGCATCCGCAGGGAGTTGGACAGGTTGGTGACCGTGCCGACCGACGAACGGGACGTCGGCGCCGCCCGGCGCTGCTGGAGCGACACGGCGGGCGGCAGCCCGGTGATCTCGCCGACCTCCGGGGCGCCGACCTGCTGGATCAGCCGGCGGGCGTAGGGCGCGACCGACTCGAAGTACCGGCGCTGCGCCTCCGCGTAGACGGTGCCGAAGGCGAGCGACGACTTGCCGGAGCCGGACACGCCGGTGAACACGGCCACCACGTCCCGCGGGACGTCGACGTCCACGCCCTTGAGGTTGTGCTCACGGGCGCCGCGGACACGGACGTACGGGTCGTGGGGGCTGTGCATCGCGGGGAACTCCGTACGGTCTTCGGGTCACGGCCGGGGGGACAAACCCCGCGATTCTACGCCGCGGCGGCCCGCGTCCCCGCGCCGGTGACGCGGGCGAGCCGCCGGTAGGAGTCCAGCAGGGCCTCGCGGTCGTACGTGCTGGTGGTGACCAGGACCTCCTGGGCGCCCGTCTCCGTCAGCAGCGACTCCAGTTCGCCGGCGACCTGTTCCTCGGTGCCCGCGATGTGGCCGGTCAGGCCGGACTCGTACAGGCTGCGCTCCTTGGCGGTCATCGACCGGGCCTCGACGGCCTCGGCAGGCGGCAGCGGCGGGAAGGCGCCCCGGGTCCGCGCGTGCGCCATGGACCAGGCCTCCGGCAGCAGAAGGCGACGGGCGGCCTCCGGGGTGCCGGCCACGGCGACGGTGCCCGAGACGACGACGTACGGCTCCCGGCTCCACGCGGAGGGGCGGAAGGCGGCGCGGTAGCGGTCGATGCCGCGCAGCATCCGGTCGCGGTCGCGCAGGTCGCCGATGACCATCGGCAGGCCCGCGCGGGCGGCGACGGCCGCGCCCTCGCCCATGGCCAGCACGAACGGCGGCACGGTCAGCCCCTCCGTGGGGCGGGCGTGCACGCCCGTGGGGGAGGTGCCGCGGAACCAGCCGAGCAGCTCCGCCAGTTGCGCGTCGAAGTCCTCGGCGTCGTCCTTGTCGCGGCCCAGCGCCCTGCGCACGCCGTCGGTGAAGCCCACCGAACGGCCGAGGCCCATGTCGATCCGGCCGGGGAACAGCGACTCCAGCACCCCGAACTGCTCGGCGACGACCAGGGGCCGGTGGTTGGGCAGCATCACGCCGCCGGTGCCGACCCGGATCCGATGCGTGGCGCCCGCGACGGCGGCGGCCAGCACGGTCGGCGCCGAACCGGCCACGCCCGGCACGCCGTGGTGCTCGGCCACCCAGAACCGGTGGTAGCCGAGCCGCTCCGCCTCGCGCGCCAGGGCGACGGTGTCGCGCAGCGCCTCGGCGCCGGTGCCGCCCTCGCGGATGCGGGAGCGGTCGAGGACGGAGAAGCGGGTCGCCGCGGTCACTGAGCTCACACGGGGTTCAACGCGTGGGCGGCGCCAGGATTCCCGCGACCGGGCGACCGGGTGTCCGGCCCGCCCCGGTCAGCCCTCGGCGCGCGGCAGTCCGCGCTCGTGGGCCCGCACCAGGTGCTGCGGCACGAGATGGCCGACGCCGTCGACGGTGACGGGCACGAGCGCGGGCGCGGCGGTCGGTGGCCGCGGCCCGCGTTCTAGGGTGGGGGTGTGAGCGACAGCAGCAGGCCTCCGCTGGCCGTGTTCGACCTGGACAACACCCTCGCCGGCACCGCGCACCGGCAGCGCTTCCTGGAGCGCCGGCCGCGCGACTGGGACGCCTTCTTCGCCGCCGCGCCCCATGATCCGCCGCTGCCGGAGGGCATCGCGCTGGTGCGCGCGAGCGCCGGGGAGTGCGAGATCGTCTACCTGACCGGCCGGCCCGAGCGCTGCCGGCGCGACACGCTCGACTGGCTGGCCGCGCAGGGGCTTCCCGAGGGGCGGCTCTACATGCGGGGCAACAGCGACCGCCGGCCCGCCCGGCGCACCAAGCTGGAGATCCTGGGCCGGCTCGCCCGCGCCCGCGAGATCCGCGTCCTGGTGGACGACGACGAGCTGGTGTGCGACGACGCCGAACGGGCCGGGTTCACCGTCGTCCGCGCGGACTGGGCCACCGGATCGGCCGAACTGAAGGACGCCCAGGAGCGCCAGGGACGTACCTGACCGGCCCCGCGGCTCTCCTGTTCCGGGCCGGCGGGGTGCTACTCCGACTCCTCCAGGCGGAAGCCGAGCTTGAGGCCCACCTGCCAGTGGGCGACCTCGCCCTCCTCGATCTGGCCCCGCACCTGGGTGACCTCGAACCAGTCCAGGTTGCGCAG
>NZ_WWHX01000486.1 GCF_009862125.1 Streptomyces sp. SID5910 | reverse complement strand
GCCGCCGCGGCCGGCTACGCGCTCACCGAACCGGAGCCGGTCACCGCCCGCCGCACGGCCGCCGTACGCCTGCACGCGCGCGTGGCCGCCGCCGTGCGCTCCGCCGTCGTCGCCGCCGGCGCCACCGCCCGGCCCCCGCAGGCCGGCCGCCACCTGTACGCCGACCTCGGCCCGCTGCGCGACGCGCTCGCCGCCCACGGCGTGGGCGACGCCCAGGAACTGGAGGACTTCCTCACCGCCCGGCTCGGCATGCCCGCCCCCGGCGGCCACCGCTTCGGCGACGACCTCCTCGCCCTGCGCGTCAGGCTGTCCACCGGCCCGTTCCTGGGGGACACCGACGAGCGGCGCGCGGAATGCCTCGCCGCCCGGGACCCGTTGGAACTGCCGCACGTGCACGGCGCGTTGACCGCCCTGAAGTCGGTCTTCGGCGATCTCCGCGACGCTCAGCGATGGGAGCCTCCCCGATGACGCAGCAGCCCCGGCCGACCGCGAGCACCCCCACGCCCGTCCAGGACCAGGACACCGACGCCGGACCGGCCACCGCCTCCCCGTACCCGCCCCTCGCCGAGCCCCGGCCGCTGGCCGAACACCGGGTGTGGCCGCGGACCTTCCACGACCGGCTGACCGCCCCGCTGCCCGGCCTGAAGGCCTTCGCCAGATTCGCCCGCGAGGGCGCGGTCAGACCCGGCCCCGAAGGCCTCGCCGACGTCCCCAGACTCCCGTACGCCCCCGGGCCCGTGCCCCGTGTGGACACCCGCACCCTCGCCGTCACCTGGGCGGGACACGCCAGTTGGGTGGTGAGCGTCGGCGGGCTCACCGTGCTCACCGACCCGGTCTGGTCCCGCCGCATCCTCGGCACCCCGGCCCGCGTCACCCCCGTCGGCGTCGCCTGGAGCGACCTGCCGCGGATCGACGCGGTCGTCATCAGCCACAACCACTACGACCACCTGGACGCCCCGACGCTGCGCCGGCTCCCGCGGGACACCCCGGTGTTCGTGCCGGCCGGGCTCGGCCGCTGGTTCCACCGGCGCCGGTTCACCCGCGTCACCGAGCTGGACTGGTGGGAGGGCGCCCTGCTGGGCGGGGTCCGCTTCGACTTCGTACCGGCCCACCACTGGTCCAAGCGCAGCCTCACCGACACCTGCCGCACCCTGTGGGGCGGCTGGGTCCTCACCGACGCCGACGGCCGGCGCGTGTACTTCGCCGGCGACACCGGTTACGGCCACTGGTTCTCCCGCATCGGCCGCCGCTACCCCGGCATCGACCTCGCGCTGCTCCCCATCGGCGCCTACGACCCGCGCTGGTGGCTCAGCGACGTGCACTGCGACCCGGAGGAGGCGGTCCGCGCCGCCCAGGACCTCGGGGCCCGGCGGATGGCGCCCATGCACTGGGGCACGTTCGTGCTGTCGGCCGAACCCGTCATGGAACCGCTCACCCGCGTACGCGCCGCCTGGCAGCGGGCGGGCCTGCCCCGGGAGGACCTGTGGGACCTCCCCGTCGGCGGTTCCCGCGTACTCGGCGACGACTGAACGCCCCTCAAACCCTCAGACCCCCAGACCCTCAGCCCCCCAGGTCGCCCCCTACGCCTTCGCCGGCCCCCGTATCCGGCGCCAGGCGCTGGGTGCCGCGCCCACCAGGACCGTGAGCGCGATCGCCGCGGCCACGCCCTCCCACGGTTTGCTGAACAGCGAGCCGCCCAGGATCCCGATCAGCTGGTACGTCACCGCCCACGCCAGGCACGCCGGCAGGTTGCCGCGGGCGAAGCGGCGCGACGGCCACTCGGCGAGCAGGCAGGCCAGCATCACCGGGATCCGGCCGGCCGGCACCAGCCGGGACAGCACGAGCACCGCCACGTCGTGATCGGCGAGCTTCTCCTGCGCCTGCTCCAGCCGGTCCTCGGGCGCCCGGGACCGGATCACCTCCAGCCAGCGCGACCCGTTCTTCGAACCGACCCCGCGCCGCCCCAGCCAGTACAGCGCCATGTCCCCGCAGAACGCGGCCAGCGACGCCGTCACGAACACCATCAGCAGCGAGAACGGCAGCGTCTGGTGCATCGCCACCACCGCCGCCGAACTCACCAGCACACCCGTCGGCACCACCGGCACCAACGCCCCGATCAGCACCAGCAGGAACAGCGACGGATAGCCCAGCGCCTGCTGCGTCGGCTCGGTCGGGATGCTCGTCACGGCGGTGCCCAGCCAGGTCACCTCGCGACCCCCACCCGCACGCTCTCGCCGTGCCCCAGCCGGTGCACCGCCACGCCCGGCGCGCGCAGCGCCGACAGGCGCACGAACTCGTCGCCCGGCGTGTGGAACTCGTGGGGGCGCACACCGTCCATCCCGATCGGCCAGTACGTGCCGTAGTGCACCGGCACCGCCGTGGCCGGCGCCAGCCGGGCCAACGCCTCGGCCGCCCGCCCCGCGTCCAGATGGTCGGGGCCCAGGTACGGACCCCAGCCGCCGACCGGCAGCAGCGCCGCGTCGACCGGCCCGACCTCCTTCTCCATCCCGTCGAACAGGCCGGTGTCCCCGGCGAAGTACGTACGGCCCTCGCCCTCCACGACGTAGCCGAGCGCGGGGGCACGGTGCGGGCCGAACGGCAGCCGCCGCCCGTCGTGCCGCGCGGGCACCGCCCGGACCAGCAGGTCGCCGACCGT
>NZ_WWHX01000485.1 GCF_009862125.1 Streptomyces sp. SID5910 | reverse complement strand
TACAGCTCCCGTTCCAGGGGGGTCCGGAAACGCGGGGTCACCCGCGTTGTCCCCACCCAGGACGCCAGCCGTTCCGCCTCCGTCGTGATCGCCGCCTCGGCCTCGCGGCCGACGTCCGTGTGGTCCAGGAGCCGCCAGACGATCTCGCCGTCGGCCCGCTGGGCCCAGCCGCCGATCACGCGGCCGTTCCACCACACCGTCGGGCCGACGTTGCCGCTGCGGTCGAACAGCGCCGGGCGCAGTTCCGGCGCGAGGTACCAGTCCCGCTCCCGCCAGCCCATCGCCGTGGGGTCCAGCGCGGGCAGCAGTGCGGCCCAGGGTTCCGCGGGCGCCGCCACCGGACCGGCGTCACCGGCGGCCACGTACCCCGTGCCCTCGTCCAGCGTCACCGCCTCCGCGCCGATCGCGGCCAGCGCCCGGCGGACCTCCGTCACCCGCCACCCCGTCCACCACTTCAGGTCCTCCTCGGTGGCCGGCCCGCACGCCGTGAGCCAGCGGCGCAGCAGGTCCGCCTGCGCCCCGGCGGTGTCCAGCTCGGGATGCGCGGGCGCCGGCGCCCAGCGGAACTGGCTGGACGTCCACGAACCCAGCGGCCGGCCCCGTACGACCTTGCCCTCCACGCCCAGCACCTTCAGCAGCCGGGTGGAGACCGTGTGCACGCCCTCGTAGCTCTTCCCGGCCGCGTACACGAACTGTTCCTTCAGCCGCGGCTCGTCCCGGGACAGCTCGGCCGCCGTCGCCTGTCCGCGCCGCGCCAGCGCCGCCAGCGTCGACTCCTCGACCTCCGTCAGCCAGGCCGCGTCCGGCGCCCCGGCCGCCGCCATGTGCTTGAGGAGCGCGGCCCGCTCCCGGGCGGCCACGGTGAGACCGGTCGACGCGTGCACCACCGCCGTCAGCGCGGTCGGGAAGACGAACACGGTGTGCCGCATGCCGTGCATCCGGACCAGCGTCCCGTCCTCGTACAGCGCCCGTTCCGTCTCGCCCACCGTCTTCGCCGGGTCCGCCAGCCTTGCCCCGACGGCCAGATACACCGTCGCGGGGTCCGTGCCGTGCAGCGCGACCAGCGAGCCGGCGACCTCCTCCGGGCTGTCCGCGCGGGCCCCGCCCGCCAGTCGCTGCCGCAGCGCGAGCCTCGCGCGCCGCTCCGCCGTCCCGATGTGCCGCCGTCCGTCACCCATGCCGGCCTCCGCCCGCCCGTAGCCTCCCGGTACGGCCATCCTGCACGACAGCACTGACAGCCGGCCCCCAGCCGGTCACAGGCCGGGCGCGCCCCACACCGGGAACCAGCGGCCCAGGTCCTCCTCGACCGGCAGCTCGCCGGCGAGCACCGCACGTATCCGCAGCTCCAGCGCGTTGTCCCGCTGCTGCCGGTCGCCGGGCAGGGGCGCGAACGGGTAGAAGGTGCCGCGCTTGTAGAGGTAGACGAGCGCGAGCCGCCGCCCGTCGTCGTCGCGGAAGCCGGCCAGGGAGCACAGCAGCTGCGGTCCGAAGCCGTTGACCTCCATCGAGCTGTTCACCGCGTGCAGGTCGTTCACCAGCAGCGGCAGCTCGTCGGGGGAGCGGTGCGAGACGAGCCAGGAGTAGCCGTAGGAGTCGTGGCTCAGCTCCACCGGGGTGCGGCCGGCGTCCGCGTCCAGCAGGGCCCGGACCTCGCGGTGCGTCTGCTCGAAGGCGGCGCCCTCGACCGTCGCGAAGCACACCGCGCCCCGCCCGGTCGGCGTGAAACCGGCCGCGGCCTGGAGGCCCACCGCCGCCGAGGGCAGCGCGAAGAGCCGGTCCAGGTCGGGCGCGACGGGCCTGGAACGGCCGAGCAGGATGTCGAGCAGGCCCATCGGACTCAGGCCTTCCCGGGCGTCGCCGCCTCACCCAGTTCGGCGGAGATCCGGCCCAGCTGGTCGAGCCGCTCCTCCAGACCGGGGTGGGTGGAGAAGAGCCGTCCGAGGCCGGGCTCGGCGCCGAGGGCGGGCGTGAAGTAGAAGGCGTTGAAGGCCTGCGCCGTCCGCAGGTCCTTCGTCGGGATGCGGGCGATGTCGCCGGTCACCTTGGTGAGCGCCGACGCCAGTGCCGAGGGGCGGCCGGTGAGCAGGGCGGCGGCCCGGTCCGCGGCCAGCTCCCGGTACCGGGACAGGGCCCGGATCAGCACGAAGCTCAGCGCGTACACCGCCGCGGAGACGCCCATCACGGCCGCGAACACGACCAGGGTGTTCTGGTCCCGCCGTCCGGCGCCGAACAGCTGCGAGTAGAAGGCGAACCGCACGACCAGTCCCGCGATCACGCCGAGGAACGACGCGACCGTGATCACGGCGACGTCCTTGTGCGCCACGTGCGACAGCTCGTGCGCGAGCACGCCCTCCAGCTCGGCCGGCTCCAGCCGGCGCAGCAGGCCGGTGGTCACGCAGATCACCGCGTTGTCCGGGTTCCGCCCGGTCGCGAACGCGTTCGGCATGTCCATGGCCGACACGGCGACCACCGGCTTCGGCATGCCGGCCATCGCGGAGAGCCGGTCGACCACTCCGTGCAGCTCCGGGTACTCGTCCCGCTCCACGACCCGGCCCCGCATCGCGAACAGCGCGATCCGGTCGGAGAACCAGAACTGCGCCCCGAACACCAGGGCCACGATCACCACGACGAGGACCCAGGACTTCAGCAGCGCGATCAGCGCGGCGATGAAGCCCACGTACAGCAGACCGAGCAGGAACAGTGTGATCCCCATGCGCACGGTCAGCCGTCGGTCGCTCCGGAAGCGGCTCTGCATCTGCATCACCCCGCAGTCGCGCACTCGTCCCGCTGTCCAGTGTGCACCCGGCGAGGTTCTAGTAAGGCGCCCTGAAGTTGATGTAGCCGATCAGCACGATCACCGCCGCCACACAGCCGAGCACCACGGCGGTGGACACCCACGACGACCTGCGGCCGGAACCCACGTGCTCCGGGTCGGCGCGGAAGGGCACCGGTCCGGGCGGGTTCTCCTTCCAGCGCGCGGCGAGCATCCGGGCACGCGCGGAGGGCTCCTTGTGCTCGGCGCCGTCGGCCCACTTGAGGTCGAACTCCCGCTGCTCGTCGTCCCGTTCGGACATTCCCGCCACTCTCCCCGTTCCGTCGATCGAACATCCGTGTTAGTACACCAGGAGGGTCGGCCCGCGCAAACGACGGCGTCCCCGCCCCTGCGAGACAGGAGCGGGGACGCCGGACGCCGGAAACGACGATCACACGTCGAAGTACAGCTCGAACTCGTGCGGGTGCGGGCGCAGCTGGAGCGGGGCGATCTCGTTCGTGCGCTTGAAGTCGATCCACGTCTCGATCAGGTCCGGCGTGAAGACGTCGCCCTGGAGGAGGAACTCGTGGTCGGCCTCCAGGCGGTCGAGGACCGCGCCGAGGGAGGTCGGGACCTGGGCCACGTTGGCGTGCTCCTCGGGAGCCAGCTCGTAGAGGTCCTTGTCGATCGGCTCGGCCGGCTCGATCTTGTTCTTGATGCCGTCCAGGCCCGCGAGCAGCAGCGCCGAGAAGGCCAGGTACGGGTTGCCGGAGGCGTCCGGGGCGCGGAACTCGACGCGCTTGGCCTTCGGGTTCGAGCCCGTGATCGGGATGCGCATCGCGGCGGAGCGGTTGCGCTGCGAGTACACCAGGTTCACCGGCGCCTCGAAGCCCGGCACCAGGCGGTGGTACGAGTTCACCGTCGGGTTGGTGAAGGCCAGCAGCGACGGGGCGTGCTTGAGGATGCCGCCGATGTAGTAGCGGGCGGTGTCCGACAGGCCGGCGTAGCCCTGCTCGTCGTAGAAGAGCGGCTCGCCGCCCGTCCACAGCGACTGGTGGACGTGCATGCCCGAGCCGTTGTCACCGAAGATCGGCTTCGGCATGAAGGTCGCCGTCTTGCCGTTCTTCCAGGCCACGTTCTTCACGATGTACTTGAAGAGCTGGAGGTCGTCGGCCGCGGCGAGCAGCGTGTTGAACTTGTAGTTGATCTCGGCCTGGCCGGCGGTGCCCACCTCGTGGTGCTGGCGCTCGACCTTCAGGCCGGACCGCTCCAGCTCCAGGGAGATCTCGGCGCGCAGGTCGGCGAAGTGGTCGACCGGCGGGACCGGGAAGTAGCCGCCCTTGTAGCGGACCTTGTAACCGCGGTTGTCCTCCAGCGCACCGGTGTTCCAGGCGCCGGCCTCGGAGTCGATGTGGTAGAAGGACTCGTTCGCGCTGGTGGCGAAGCGGACGGAGTCGAAGACGTAGAACTCGGCCTCGGGACCGAAGAACGCCGTGTCGGCGATGCCGGTGGAGGCCAGGTACGCCTCGGCCTTCTTCGCCACGTTGCGCGGGTCGCGGGAGTACTGCTCGCCCGTGATCGGGTCGTGGATGAAGAAGTTGATGTTGAGGGTCTTGTCCCGGCGGAACGGGTCGATGCGCGCCGTGGACAGGTCGGGGCGCAGGGACATGTCCGACTCGTGGATGGCCTGGAAGCCGCGGATCGAGGATCCGTCGAAGGCCTGCTCGTCATCGGGGTCGAACGCCTCGGCGGGCAACGTGAAGTGCTGCATGACGCCCGGCAGGTCGCAGAACCGGACGTCGACGAACTTGACGTCCTCGTCCGCGATGAACTTCTTGGCCTCGTCGGCGTTCTGGAACATCCAGCTCCTCCTACTCCCGACCGTCCCGCCGGGGTGGTAGATCGTTCGTGCGGCCAGTGCGGGTGGCACACGCTGCATCGACCCTAAGGACGGGTGATTTCTCGGGCGTGACCCATTTGTTTCGCAGAAGTTAACCGGCTCCCTTCCAGCCTAGGCCCCATCCGGGCCCCGCACACCCCACCCGTGTACCCCGCCGCGCACCCCGCCGTCCCTGGGGCATAAGGGGGCGCAGTACCGTGGACGGGTGGACAACAGGCAAGCAATCGGATCGTGGCTGTCCGGCCCGCGCGCGGCCATCGAAGGGGCCGGCGCCGATCTCGGATACCGGGGCGAGCAGCTCGGGCTGCCGGAGGAGGGGCCGGGCTCCATCGCCCGTCCGGGCCGCCGGCTCGGCGCCCTCGCCGTCGACTGGGCCCTGTGCTCCTTGATCGCATACGGCCTGATCACCGGCAGCTACGGCCAGACCGCGAGCAACTGGGCGCTGCTCATCTTCTTCGTGCTCAGCGTCCTGACCGTCGGCACGATCGGCTTCACCCCGGGCAAGCGCCTCTTCGGCCTGCGCGTGGTGGAGCTGGGCACGGGCCGCGTCAGCCCCCTGCGCGCCCTGCTGCGGTCCGTCCTGCTGTGCGTGGCGATCCCCGCGCTGATCTGGGACCGGGACGGCCGGGGCCTGCACGACCGGCTGGCGCGCACGGTCGAGGTGCGGATCTAGCGGCCGCGGCCGCCGAGGTGACGTTACGGCGATGGGGGCGCCCGGAGTGATCCGGGCGCCCCCATCGCCGTAACGCGTTCGGGTGCCGAGTGCCGGGGCCCGCCGGGCTCAGCGCCGGGGGTTGCCGCCCTTCGGCATCCGCATGCCCTTGGGCATCGGACCCTTGGGCAGGGGCATGTTGCTCATCAGGTCGCCCAGGGCGCGCAGCCGGTCGTTGGTCGCGGTGACCTGCGGGCCGGTCAGGACGCGCGGGAGCTTGAGCATGGTCGTGCGCAGCTTCTTCAGCTCGACCTGGTCCTCGCCGGTGCCCACGATCAGGTCGTGGACGGGGACGTCGGCGACGATCCGGTTCATCTTCTTCTTCTCGGCCGCCAGCAGGGACTTCACCCGGTTCGGGTTGCCCTCGGCGACCAGCACGATGCCGGCCTTGCCGACCGCGCGGTGCACCACGTCCTGGCTGCGGTTCATCGCGACCGCGGGGGTCGTCGTCCAGCCCCGGCCGATGTTGTCCAGTACGGCCGCCGCCGCGCCCGGCTGTCCCTCCATCTGACCGAAGGCCGCCCGCTCGGCCCGGCGCCCGAAGACGATCGCCGTCGCGAGGAAGGCGAGCAGCACGCCCAGGATGCCGAGATAGATGGGGTGACCGATCAGGAAACCGATCGCGAGGAGGACACCGAAGACGACGATGCCGACACCCGCGAGCACAAGACCGATCTTCTTGTCGGCCTTGCGGGTCATCTTGTAGGTCAGAGCGATCTGCTTCAGTCGCCCGGGATTCGCAGCGTCCGCTGCAGGTTCCTTCCTCGCCATGCCGTGAAGTCTACGTGGCCGGGAAGGCGCGTACGACGGCAGTGCCCGGCGCCGCCGTACGGGGGAGGTCAGAGACGGCCGCCGGCGACCTGCTGCTGAAGGACCCGCTCGGTCTCGATCCGGTCCTTGGCCCGGCGGCGGTCCTCCAGCACGGAGGTCCAGGCGTTGCGCCGGGCGGTGCGCTGGCCGCTGTTCATCAGCAGCGACTCGACGGCCCGCAGGGCCGTGGTGAACGACGGGATGGCGGTGGCGCGGACGGTGGTGGCGCGGACGGGCGCGGCCTGCATCGTGGAGGTCCCCCCTCGGTACGGATCCGGGTGTGGGTGTACGTGGTGTGATTCCAGGGTCACTGATTGGTGTTACCAGGGCGTGACCCCCCGGTCAAACGCACATGAAGCGGTGGTGCCGGGGGCCGGAACGGCGGCGCGGCCCCGACCGGTGCCCTCATCTGCGAGGACGGTCGGAGCCGCGGCGTATCGGCCATTACTGGCGAGTAGGGCCTTGTGCGTGAATTCACACGCCCCGTGCCCCCGTCGGCCCGGCGGAGGCTGACGGTGCGTCAGACGGCCTGGCCGGCGACGACGGTGTCGCGCTTCTCGACCGCCATCCGGTAGAGCCGCCCGGCGCGGTACGAGGAACGCACCAGCGGGCCGGACATCACGCCGGAGAAGCCGATCTGCTCGGCCTCCTCCTTCAGCTCCACGAACTCCTGCGGCTTGACCCAGCGCTCCACGGGGTGGTGGCGCACGGACGGGCGCAGGTACTGCGTGATGGTGATCAGCTCGCAGCCGGCCTCGTGCAGCTGCTTCAGCGCCTCGCTGATCTCCTCACGGGTCTCGCCCATGCCGAGGATCAGGTTCGACTTGGTGACCAGGCCGTAGTCGCGGGCGTCGGTGATGACCTTCAGCGAGCGGTCGTACCGGAAGCCGGGGCGGATGCGCTTGAAGATCCGGGGGACCGTCTCGACGTTGTGCGCGAAGACCTCGGGGCGGGAGTCGAAGACCTCGCGCAGCAGCTCCGGCACCGCGTTGAAGTCGGGGGCCAGCAGCTCGACCTTGGTGCGGCCGTCCGCGCGCTCCGCGGTCTGCTGGTGGATCTGGCGCACCGTCTCCGCGTACAGCCAGGCGCCGCCGTCGGGCAGGTCGTCGCGGGCCACGCCGGTGATGGTGGCGTAGTTCAGGTCCATGGTGACCACGGACTCGCCGACCCGGCGCGGCTCGTCGCGGTCGAGCGCCTCCGGCTTGCCGGTGTCGATCTGGCAGAAGTCACAGCGCCGCGTGCACTGGTCGCCGCCGATGAGGAATGTCGCCTCGCGGTCCTCCCAGCACTCGTAGATGTTCGGGCAGCCGGCTTCCTGGCAGACCGTGTGCAGGCCCTCGCTCTTCACGAGGTTCTGCATCTTCGTGTACTCGGGACCCATTTTCGCCCGGGTCTTGATCCACTCGGGCTTGCGCTCGATGGGGGTCTGGCTGTTGCGGACCTCCAGGCGCAGCATCTTGCGTCCGTCGGGTGCGACTGCGGACACGACCGGCTCCCTAGCGATTGATTCTTCGGCGCCTTTAAGCGTACGCCCGTTGATTTGAATGCCCGGCGAGGGTGCTGGCCTGCCGGGAGCTGCCGCCCCCGGACCCCCGCTTCGGCCCTGAACGGGCCTCGTCCTCAAACGCCGGACGGGCTGGA
>NZ_WWHX01000484.1 GCF_009862125.1 Streptomyces sp. SID5910 | reverse complement strand
CGAGCGGACGACGAGGCTCGAACTCGCGACCTCAACCTTGGCAAGGTTGCGCTCTACCAACTGAGCTACGTCCGCATTGCCCCCGACCGGCCTTCACCGATCGGTGCGAGCACCAGCCTACCTGATCCAATCGAGTGGCCGGTACGGCGATGCAGAGCGGGTGACAGGAATTGCACACTGCGCCTTCCCCCTGGAAGGGGGATGTTCTACTACTGAACTACACCCGCATGTTCCGTGAGCTGGGCCTTTCGGCCTCGCCCCTCGGCGTGCTCCAGACTTTAGCTGATCACCCGGGGTGTCGCGCAAGTCGGTTGCCGCGAGGGGCGGCTGAGCGGCCGTCGGCGGGCCGGACCGCTCACCGCGACTCGGCGAACGCCTCGTAGACCTTCTTCGGGATCCGGCCCCGCGCGGGCACGTCCATCTTGTTGGCCTGGGCCCAGGCGCGGACCGCCGCCGGGTCGGGGGCGACCTCCGTCTGCCGGTACGCCTTGCCGGACCGCGACCGCTTCCGGCCCGCCGACACGTAGGGCTCCAGGGCCTTGCGCAGTTTCCGGGCATTGGCTTCGTTCAGGTCGATCTCGTACATCCGGCCGTCGACACCGAAGGCGATCGTCTCCGCCGCTTCCGAGCCGTCGATGTCGTCAAAGAGAGTGACCACGACACGCTGCGCCACGAATATCGGTCCCTTCGTGCGGCATCTCCGCGATGACGTGCCAGGACACCGCGTTGATGCCGACTGTTCGCCTGTAATTGGGCAAAGTATCGGCTAATGACATTTCATTTGTACAGTGCCCGGCATTGCAATGGGAAGCCCGACTAAATCTCTCCGCGTGTCCCCCGCGCAATAGACATCCGCAGCGGATCCGAGATCTTTCCCGAAGCTTTTCGCGCGAGCATCCCCCGGATGCCGAATCGTGACCGCGCTCACGTACTTTCCTCCAAGGCTACGCGCGTAGAAATTTTGTACGGGTAGTCTGAAGGAACCTGCTCAGCACCACACACCGGGAGTGCCAGTGGCACGCGTCGTAGTCGACGTCATGCTCAAGCCGGAGATCCTCGACCCCCAGGGCCAGGCGGTGCAGCGCGCACTGCCGCGGCTGGGTTTCGAGGGGATCTCGGACGTCCGTCAGGGAAAGCGTTTCGAACTGGAAGTTGACGGGCCGGTCGACGAGGCCGCCCTCGCCCGCATCCATGATCTTGCGGAATCCTTCCTCGCCAACACCGTGATCGAGGACTTCACCGTCAAGGTCGAGTCCGAGGACGTAGTCGCGGAGGCTGTGAAGTGACCGCTCGTATTGGCGTCGTCACTTTCCCCGGCAGCCTCGACGACCGGGACACGCAGCGCGCGATCCGCGTCGCCGGTGCCGAACCCGTGGCGCTCTGGCACAAGGACAAGGACCTCAAGCAGGTCGACGCCGTGGTGCTGTGCGGCGGTTTCTCCTACGGCGACTATCTGCGCGCCGGCGCCATCGCGCGCTTCTCGCCGGTGATGGACACCGTCATCGACCAGGCGAAGGCCGGTCTCCCGGTGCTCGGCATCTGCAACGGCTTCCAGATCCTCACGGAGGCCCACCTGCTGCCCGGCGGCATGCTCGGCAACGACCACCTGCACTTCATCTGCCGCGACCAGAAGCTGCGGGTGGAGAACGCGGACACCGCCTGGACCAGCGACTACAGCGCCGGCCAGGAGATCCACATCCCGCTGAAGAACATGGACGGGCGATACGTCGCCGACCGGCGGACGCTGGACGAGCTGGAGGCCGAGGGCCGCGTCGCGTTCCGTTACGTGGACTTCAACCCGAACGGCTCGCTCAACGACATCGCCGGCATCACCAACGCGGCGGGCAACGTCGTCGGCCTGATGCCGCACCCCGAGCACGCCGTCGAGCCGCTGATCGGCACCGGCCGCACCGACGGCCTCCCGTTCTTCACCTCGATCCTCAAGAAGCTGGTCAACGCATGAGCCGGACGCCTCTGGACACGGTCGAGCACGCGGCCGCGACCCCCGACGTCGAGCTGCCCTGGGCCGAACTGGGCCTGAAGAAGGACGAGTACGAGAGGGTCGTGGAGATCCTCGGCCGCCGCCCCACCGGCGCCGAGCTGGCCATGTACTCCGTCATGTGGTCCGAGCACTGCTCGTACAAGTCCTCCAAGGTCCACCTCCGCCAGTTCGGCGAGAAGGCCCCGCAGAACGACGCGATGCTCGTCGGCATCGGCGAGAACGCCGGTGTGGTCGACGTCGGCCAGGGCTACGCGGTCACCTTCAAGGTCGAGTCGCACAACCACCCGTCGTACGTGGAGCCCTACCAGGGCGCCGCGACCGGCGTCGGCGGTATCGTCCGCGACATCATCGCCATGGGCGCGCGTCCCGTCGCCGTCGTGGACCCCCTGCGCTTCGGCGCCGCGGACCACCCCGACACCAAGCGCGTGCTGCCCGGCGTCGTCGCCGGCATCGGCGGCTACGGCAACTGCCTGGGCCTGCCCAACATCGGCGGCGAGGTCGTCTTCGACGCCTGCTACCAGGGCAACCCGCTGGTCAACGCCGGTGCCATCGGCGTCATGCGGCACGAGGACATCCACCTCGCCAAGGCGTCCGGCGCGGGCAACAAGGTCATCCTCTACGGCGCCCGCACCGGCGGCGACGGCATCGGCGGCGCCTCGATCCTCGCCTCCGAGACCTTCGACGACGCGAAGCCGTCCAAGCGCCCCGCCGTGCAGGTCGGCGACCCCTTCCAGGAGAAGCTCCTCATCGAGTGCACCCTGGAGGCGTTCAAGGAGAAGCTCGTCGTCGGCATCCAGGACCTGGGCGCCGCGGGCCTGTCCTGCGCGACCAGCGAGCTGGCGTCGAACGGCTCCGGCGGCATGCGCGTCACCCTGGACGACGTCCCGCTGCGCGACTCCACGCTCTCGCCCGAGGAGATCCTCATGAGCGAGTCGCAGGAGCGCATGTGCGCGGTCGTCGAGCCCGAGAAGGTCGACCGCTTCCTGGAGATCTGCGACAAGTGGGACGTCATCGCCACCGTCATCGGTGAGGTGACCGACGGCGACCGCCTGGAGATCTTCTGGCACGGCGGCAAGATCATCGACGTCGACCCGCGCACGGTCGCCCACGACGGCCCGGTCTACGAGCGCCCCTACGCCCGCCCCGAGTGGCAGGACGCCCTCCAGGCCGACGACGCGAACAAGCTGCCCCGGCCGGGGACGGGCGAGGAGCTGAAGGACCAGGTCCTGAAGCTGGTGTCCTCCCCGAACCAGGCGTCCAAGCAGTGGATCACCCAGCAGTACGACCACTTCGTGCAGGGCAACACCGTCCTCGCCCAGCCCGAGGACTCCGGCATGATCCGCGTGGACGAGGAGAGCGGCCTCGGCGTCGCCATCGCCACGGACGGCAACGGCCGGTACGCCAAGCTCGACCCGTACACGGGCGCGCAGCTGGCCCTGGCGGAGGCGTACCGCAACGTCGCGACCACCGGTGCCAAGCCCCTCGCGGTCTCCGACTGCCTGAACTTCGGCTCGCCGGAGGACCCGGCGGTCATGTGGCAGTTCGCCGAGGCCGTGCGCGGCCTGGCCGACGGGTGCCTCCAGCTCGGCACCCCGGTGACCGGCGGCAACGTCTCGCTCTACAACCAGACGGGCGAGGCGGCCATCCACCCGACGCCGGTCGTCGCGGTTCTCGGCGTCATCGACGACGTGGCCCGGCGCACGCCGGTCGCCTTCCAGGAGGACGGCCAGCTGCTGTACCTCCTCGGCGACACGCGTGAGGAGTTCGGCGGCTCGGCCTGGTCCCAGGTCATCCACGACCACCTCGGCGGCCTGCCGCCCACGGTCGACCTGGAGCGGGAGCGGCTGCTCGCCGAGATCCTGATCTCCGCCTCCCGCGACGGCATGATCGACTCCGCGCACGACCTGTCCGACGGCGGTCTGGTCCAGGCGGTCGTGGAGTCGGCGCTGCTCGGCGGCAGGGGCGCGCGGCTGGTCGTCCCGGACGGGCTCGACGCCTTCACCTTCCTGTTCTCGGAGTCGGCGGGCCGCGCGGTCGTCGCCGTCCCGCGTTCGGAGGAGCTCCGCTTCACCGACATGTGCGGCGCGCGGGGCCTGCCCGTCGCCCGCATCGGTGTCGTGGACGGGGACGCGGTGGAGGTCCAGGGCGAGTTCACCCTTCCCCTGACCGACCTCCGCGAGGCCCACGAGGGCACCATCCCGGCACTGCTGGCGTAACCGCCGGCCCACCGCGACGACGAGGCCCCGCCCGGAACCGTCCGGGCGGGGCCTCGCCGGTGGTCCCCCGGGCTCACCCGATATTGCCGAGTGCGCCGCCCACCGCGCCCACTAGGCTCACCGCCATGCCGCCCGCCAGGAAACGTGCCCGCAGCTACGACCCCGCCCGCACCCGTGCCGCCGTGTTCGCCCAGTTCGGGCACGTCAGGGACGCGGTGCGCACCCTCGGACCCGAGCAGCTCGCGCTGCCGACGCGGCTGGGGGACTGGACCGTACGGGAACTGGTGGCGCACATCGGGATGGCCCTGACCGCGCTGCACCGCGCCCTGGACCGGCCCGCCCCGGCCGCGCAGGACGTCCAGGTCGCCGAGTGGCCCTTCGCCACCGCCGCCAACTCCGCCGCGATCGACGACTTCACGCGCCGGCTCGCCGCAGACCACCCCGACCTCGGCGATCACCTCGCCGGCATCGAGGAGAGCCTGCGCGCCCTGCTCGCCGAGCACCCCGGCAGCCGGCTCCTGGAGACCAACGCGGGCGCGCTGCCGCTGGACGACTACCTCGTCACCCGCACCGTCGAACTCGTCGTCCACACCGACGACCTGAACGCCGCCGTGCCCGGCCTCGCCGTCCCCTACGACCGCCAGGCCCTGGCCGCCGCGACCCGGCTGCTCGCCGACGCGCTCGCCCTGAAGGCGCCCGGCGGGTCCACGGAGGTGCGGGTGCCGCCGTACGCCGTCGTGCAGTGCGTCGAGGGCCCCCGGCACACCCGCGGCACCCCGCCCAACGTCGTCGAGACCGACCCGCTGACCTGGGTCCGGCTCGCGACCGGGCGGCTGGCCTGGGAGGACGCCGTGGCCGAGGCCCAGGTGAGCGCGAGCGGCGAGCGGGCCGACCTCGGCGGGCTGCTGCCGCTGCTGAGCTGAGGGGAACCAGACGCTCCGCACCTCCGTCGAATCGGCATGTACAGGCAGAAGCAGCAGCGCAGCAAGACCCTGACCATGGCCCTCGTCGCCGTGCTCGTCCCGCTCGCGGCGGCCTGCGGCAGCGAGAAGGCCGACAGCGGCAGCGGATCCGTCGGCGCGGATAAGCCCTTCACCGGCGTCCGCTGGAGCATCGACAGCGTCACCGTCGACGGCACCACCCACGAGGCGCCCGACGCGGCCCGGGTCCGCATCGACGACAGCGGTGAGGCGGCGGGCAGCACCGGCTGCAACACCTTCAGCGCCCGCGCCGACGTCGACGGCGAGCGGGTCCGGATCAGCGACGCCGCGTTCACCGAGAAGGCCTGCGAGCAGACGCCCCCGGACTTCGAGAAGTCCCTCGGCCGCGTCCTCGCCGACGGCTCCCTCACCGCCGACACGGCGAGCGACCGCCTGACCCTCACCACCTCCGCCGGCGACACCGTCCGGCTGAGCAGGCCCGACGACGCGTCCCTGTACGGCACGGAGTGGACCGTCACGACACCCGGCGGCAAGGGCAGCACCCACCTCACCTTCGACAAGAAGGCGGGCACCGTCTCCGGCCGCCTCCCCTGCAACCATGTCAACGCCAAGGCCACCGTCCGCGACGGACATATCACCCTGGGCGCTCCGGTCACCACCCGAATGATGTGCGAAGGCTCACTCATGGACGCCGAGAAGCGGATGCTCCGCTTCTTCGAGGGCCGGGTCGACTACCGGATCGATCACGGAACCCTGACGCTGACCAGCGAAGACGGCACCACGGTCCGGGCCGTGGCCGGCAAGTGATCCGCAGGTGAGCCGGTATCCCCAATTCGGACCAGTGGTCGATCTCGCCTACACTCGGGAGCGTGCCACGTGGTGACGGTCGACTCAATCACGATCTGCTTCCCGGCGAGAAGGGCCCCCAGGACGCTTGCGGCGTCTTCGGTGTCTGGGCCCCGGGCGAAGAGGTCGCCAAGCTCTCCTACTTCGGGCTCTACGCCCTCCAGCATCGGGGCCAGGAATCCGCGGGAATCGCGGTCAGCAACGGCTCCCAGATCCTCGTCTTCAAGGACATGGGCCTCGTCTCCCAGGTCTTCGACGAGACCTCGCTCGGTTCGCTCCAGGGTCACATCGCGGTCGGTCACGCCCGCTACTCGACCACCGGTGCGTCCGTGTGGGAGAACGCCCAGCCAACCTTCCGGGCCACCGCGCAGGGCTCCATCGCGCTCGGCCACAACGGCAACCTCGTCAACACCGCCCGGCTCGCCGAGATGGTCGCCGACCTGCCCAAGCAGGAAGGCCGCTCCACCCGCGTCGCGGCGACCAACGACACCGACCTGCTGACCGCGCTCCTCGCGGCCCAGGTCGACGAGGACGGCAAGCCGCTGACCATCGAGGAGGCCGCGCACCGCGTCCTTCCCCAGGTCATGGGCGCCTTCAGCCTCGTCTTCATGGACGAGCACACCCTGTACGCCGCGCGTGACCCGCAGGGCATCCGCCCGCTGGTCCTCGGCCGCCTGGAGCGCGGCTGGGTCGTCGCCTCCGAGTCCGCCGCCCTCGACATCTGCGGCGCCTCCTACGTCCGCGAGATCGAGCCGGGCGAGTTCGTCGCCATCGACGAGAACGGCCTGCGCACGTCGCGATTCGCAGAAGCGAAGCCCAAGGGCTGTGTCTTCGAGTACGTGTACCTGGCCCGCCCGGACACCGACATCGCCGGCCGCAACGTCTACCTCTCGCGCGTCGAGATGGGCCGCAAACTGGCCAAGGAGGCCCCCGCCGAGGCCGACCTCGTCATAGCGACCCCGGAGTCCGGCACCCCCGCCGCGATCGGGTACGCCGAGGCCTCCGGCATCCCCTTCGGCAACGGTCTGGTGAAGAACGCCTACGTGGGCCGCACCTTCATCCAGCCCTCGCAGACCATCCGCCAGCTCGGCATCCGCCTCAAGCTGAATCCGCTCAAGGAAGTCATCAAGGGCAAGCGGCTGGTCGTCGTGGACGACTCCATCGTCCGCGGCAACACCCAGCGGGCCCTGGTCCGCATGCTTCGCGAGGCCGGCGCCGCCGAGGTCCACATCCGGATCTCCTCCCCGCCGGTGAAGTGGCCCTGCTTCTTCGGCATCGACTTCGCCACCCGCGCCGAGCTCATCGCCAACGGCATGAGCATCGACGAGATCGGCACCTCGATGGGCGCCGACTCCCTGGCGTACATCTCCATCGACGGCATGATCGAGGCGACCACCATCGCCAAGCCGAACCTCTGCCGCGCCTGCTTCGACGGCGAGTACCCGATGGAGCTCCCCGACCCCGAGCTGCTCGGCAAGCAGCTCCTGGAGACCGAGCTGGCCGCCGGGCCCGCCGGTACGGCCGCCGCCGACGCCATCCGTCGCCCGTAGCCGTCCGTCCGCAAGACCTGCCGTACGACACAAAGGTTCTCATCGTCATGCCTGACACAACTGGTGCCAGCTACGCAGCCGCGGGCGTCGACATCGAGGCGGGCGACCGCGCCGTCGAGCTCATGAAGGAATGGGTCAAGAAGACGCGGCGCCCCGAGGTCCTCGGCGGCCTCGGCGGCTTCGCGGGCCTCTTCGACGCCTCCGCCCTCAAGAACTACGACCGTCCCCTGCTGGCCTCGGCCACGGACGGTGTCGGCACCAAGGTCGACATCGCCCGGCAGCTCGGCGTGTACGACACCATCGGCCACGACCTGGTCGCCATGGTCATGGACGACATCGTGGTGTGCGGCGCCGAGCCGCTGTTCATGACCGACTACATCTGCGTCGGCAAGGTCCACCCCGAGCGCGTCGCCGCCATCGTCAAGGGCATCGCCGAGGGCTGTGTCCTGGCCGGCTGCGCCCTGGTGGGCGGCGAGACGGCCGAGCACCCCGGCCTGCTCGGCGAGGACGACTTCGACGTCGCCGGCGCCGGTACGGGCGTCGTGGAGGCCGACCGGCTGCTCGGTCCGGACCGCATCCGCGAGGGGGACGCGGTCGTCGCGATGGCCGCCTCCGGCCTTCACTCGAACGGGTACTCACTCGTCCGCCACGTCCTGCTGAACGAGGCCGGAATGGCCCTGAACACGCACGTGGACGACCTCGGCCGCACCCTCGGCGAGGAGCTCCTGGAGCCGACGAAGATCTACTCGCTGGACTGCCTGGCCCTGATGCGCACCACCGACGTGCACGCCTTCAGCCACGTCACCGGCGGCGGCCTCGCGGCCAACCTGGCGCGCGTGATCCCCGACGGCCTGCACGCGAGCGTCGACCGCTCCACCTGGACCCCGGGCGCGGTCTTCGACCTCGTCGGACGGACCGGCAAGGTCGAGCGCCTGGAGCTGGAGAAGACCCTGAACATGGGCGTCGGCATGATCGCCGTCGTGCCCCAGGAATCCGCCGACGTGGCGCTGACGACCCTCGCCGACCGCGGCGTCGACGCCTGGGTCGCCGGCGAGATCACCGAGCGCGGCGACCACGCGACGGGCGCCACGATGACCGGCGACTACGCCCGCTGAGCCGGGGGACCGGCACAGCGATGCGGGTAGCACAGAACCCGGTCGGTGACGGAAGTCACCGACCGGGTGAGTGTTCAGTGCAGGGTCAAGCGCCGCGACGATGCTGCGGGGACTGGCCGTCCTCGTCCTCGTCGTCCTCGTAGAGGTCGGCGTACTTTGCGTACAGCTCGTCGTCCTGCTCATCGTCTTCGAACCGCTCGCCGTTAGGCGGTTGCGGACTCGACGTCGATGCGCCCAGCTCCTCGGCCAGGCGGGAGAGATCAGTCCCACCGCTGTTGTACTTCAGCTGGCGGGCGACCTTCGTCTGCTTGGCCTTGGCCCGGCCGCGCCCCATGGCTCGACCCCCTCAACGACGGGGCTCGACGGCCCCAGAGTCTTGACACGCGTTCATGGTCCGGAACGGGCTCTCCATGGAGAGACCGGTCCGTAGGGCTTCCACGGTACCTGAGCCCACGCCCATACGGTACGTCGCCCGTAGGACGTGGCTACGCCCAGGACCTGCGAGGCGCCCCGTCCTCGCTGGTCAAAGGCGATTTTAACCACCTTTCGACGGTCGACCCGCCGGGAGAAGTGAGAGTTCTCTCCAACTGCCCGCCGGCGGGTACCGCTCAAACCTTCGAAGACGGCTCTCAAAGTGCCCTCGAAGCACCCGCGGAGTGCCCTCCGGAACGCGTGACGCACCGTCTCCGGATCAGCGCCGCGCGCGTGCCTCCGACATCCGCTGCTCGGCGATCCGGTCGGCCGCGGCGGCCGGCGGAATACCGTCTTCCTTCGCACGTGCGAAGATCGCAAGCGTGGTGTCGTAGATCTTCGCCGCCTTCGCCTTGCACCGCTCGAAGTCGAAGCCGTGCAGCTCGTCGGCGACCTGGATGACCCCGCCGGCGTTCACCACGTAGTCCGGCGCGTAGAGGATCCCGCGGTCGGCGAGGTCCTTCTCGACGCCCGGGTGCGCGAGCTGGTTGTTGGCCGCGCCGCACACCACCTTCGCGGTCAGCACCGGCACGGTCTCGTCGTTCAGCGCGCCGCCGAGCGCGCAGGGGGCGTAGATGTCCAGGTTCTCCACCCGGATCAGCGCGTCCGTGTCGGCGACGGCGATCACCGACGGGTGCCGCTCGGTGAGGGCCCGCACGACGTCCTTGCGCACGTCCGTGACGACCACGTGCGCGCCCTCGGCGAGCAGGTGCTCGACCAGGTGGTGGCCGACCTTGCCGACGCCGGCGATGCCGACCGTGCGGTCGCGCAGCGTCGGGTCGCCCCACAGGTGCTGGGCGGCGGCCCGCATGCCCTGGTAGACGCCGTAGGAGGTGAGCACGGACGAGTCGCCCGCGCCGCCGTTCTCCGGGGAGCGTCCGGTCGTCCACCGGCACTCGCGCGCCACGACGTCCATGTCGGCCACGTAGGTGCCGACGTCGCAGGCGGTGACGTAGCGGCCGCCGAGCGAGGCGACGAACCGGCCGTAGGCGAGGAGCAGTTCCTCGCTCTTGATCTGCTCCGGGTCGCCGATGATCACGGCCTTGCCGCCGCCGTGGTCGAGACCGGCCATGGCGTTCTTGTACGACATCCCGCGCGCGAGGTTCAGCGCGTCGGTGACGGCCTCCGCCTCGTTCGCGTACGGGTAGAAGCGCGTACCGCCGAGCGCGGGGCCCAGGGCGGTGGAGTGGAGGGCGATGACGGCCTTGAGACCGCTGGCACGGTCCTGGCAGAGCACGACTTGCTCATGACCCCCCTGATCCGAGTGGAACAGGGTGTGCAGTACATCAGCAGGTGCGCCGGTTACGTCGGTCACGGTGGTGACTCCTGTGTAGGTGCGGCGGGTGGAGAAGGGGTCCCCGTGCGGGTGGCGGGGACTGTGGCACGAGATTAGAGCCTGGTGGTGCCCGCCCGCCGCACAGTGCCCAGGATCACCTCCGCACGGAGTACAGGCGTGCGACGATTTGCAGAGATTCCCGCGCGTTTGTGAGCGGCTCCCGCAGGTTTTCGGGACGGTGCGCGGGGGAGGGAGCAGGCGTGCCCAAGGTGTCCTCGGTGATCGTCCCCTACGCGGCCTACCTGCGTGTGTACGAGCCGCTGGCCGCCTTCCCCGAGCCGGAGCGCGGTCACTGGACCCGCTACGCCCGCCGCACCGACCTGCCCTCCTACCAGGACGAGCTGCGCCGTTCCCTGGCCGACCTGCTGCCCACCCCGCCCGTGCCGGTACCGGTGCACGAGAGCGGCGACGCCTTCGTGACCGAGGCCGACGGGGTGGTCCGCGTGTGCCCGTGGCGGACCCGGCTGCGCGGCTGGCAGGCCCTCGGCGAGCTGGCCGAGGACTTCCCCGAGCCCGTCCTGGACGCCCTGATCCCCCCGGTCGTACGCCGCCAGACCGCCCAGGACTACGAGCGCTGGCTGGAGGGCCACCCCGACGCCCGCCCCTGGATCCGCACGGCCACCTGGCAGGTGCCGATCAACTGGTTCGTGCTGGTCTCCGACGAGGAGCGGGAGTACGACAAGGGCGGCGGCGCCCCCGGGACCGCGGCGCCGGTGCTGCGCTACCGGACGCCGATGGTGCAGGCCCGCCGGCGGGTGGCCCGGGGCCTGCGGGCGCTGAAGGAGGCCGTGGACGAGGGGCCGCTGATCGACGGCCTGATGGACGTGGGGCGCTGGCTGGAGGAGTTCCACCCGCGGTCCCTGGTGGAGCTGGACTACGGCGGACTGGTGCACGCCCTGCCGGCCGGCGAGCTGGAGGACGACCACTCGGCGGCGGACGTGGCCGAGGGCATCGAGGCGCTGCGCCGGGGCGACGGGACGGCGGCGGGCGCCGCGTACGGGCGGCTGGTGGAGCGTTGGCGGTCGGTGCGGGACCGCCGGTCGGCGAACTGACGTTTGACGTACCGCCCGATTTGGGGTTTCGTCTCTCGCTCCGACACCTGTTCGGTGTGACCTGACACTTCGTCACCGGGGGACGGAAGTCCCGATCCGGGCGTTTGTGTCAAGCGTGACGGACCGCACGTACGCCACTCTTGCGCCGCTTCCCCCTCCTCATGCCAAAATAGGACAAGGAGTCCGGGGAGGGCTCCATCCGTCCTGCTGTGGTGCACTGTGGGCGGAATCTCAGCATTGCACGCTTTGGGGGGTCTGGTGACTCCTGATCGCCCTGTGACTGATCGTCACAGTGGCGTGACTGTCCGCTATGGCATGGTCCATCGGCATCCGTCGCTGATGAACACCTGGGAGGGCAATTCCATCGGTTTGGCCGACGCGGCTGGACAGATGGTGTAGTTGTAGTGCCGAGGACAAGCCGTTCGTCCTATAACCGACTCGACTCGCGTCCGCCATTTCGGGCAACGCGGGTCAAGGTGCAGAATTTAGAGGAAAGAACCGAGAAGGTTCGGTTCTCCCGAGGAGGCCGCTCATGACCGCTCGCACCCCTGATGCCGAGCCGCTGCTGACCCCGGCTGAGGTCGCCACCATGTTCCGCGTCGACCCGAAGACGGTCACGCGCTGGGCGAAGGCCGGCAAGCTCACGTCGATCCGCACGCTCGGCGGGCATCGCCGCTACCGCGAGGCCGAGGTCCGCGCTCTGCTCGCGGGCATTCCGCAGCAGCGCAGCGAGGCCTGAACAACCGCATAACCGGGCATAACGGCAGGCCCCCCAACCTGCCGAAGCGCTCGTTCACCACAGCTCCAACCGACGCGGGTCCTGCCCCAACAGGCCTCACACCCAAGCCGTTCGCACATGTCGGACGACCGGCCGGGTACGTCGTGGATCGCGCTGGACTCCGCCGGGTCCAGCGCGATTTTTTTGTGCCCGCCGGTGGGCCGCCGAGAGCGGGCTTGTCGGAGTCTGGGGGAGGCTGTCGGATCCGCTGTGGGCGGGCCTGGGGGAAGGTGTGAGGGAAGGTGTGGGGGCACCCTCCGGGAGAGTGCAATTGCACATATTAAATCGACCAGTTGTAGGAGAGGCGTAAGTGCCACCGTTTCAAAAACTCATGCGGTGACACCCGTCACACGTGCTGCCGCTTGTTGGCTCTGGCATATGTGCGCTAGAGGAGCGGGTGGTTCCAGCAGCCCATGGGGGCACGGGTGTTGGGGGCCGACGGACGGTCACGTGGCCGTCGGAGGGGGCGCCGGGGCTGGCGGCGGGGCGGAGTCCCACGCGAGGCGCAGCAGCCGGTGGCAGATCGGACAGTGGCGCGTCAGATGGCGGTACGACGAGGCGGCCGACAGATGCGCGCGGAGCAGTGCCCGCGTCTCGTGCCTGACCGATGCCGCCATACGCCACCTCCAGGGACCACACGGAGAACGTGCCCTGTCTTTGGAGTACCGAGCGAAGACGACGCCGTCAAGGCCGCGAGAGGGGCGCTGAGGGCTTCGGGGGCGTATCCGGCGCAAGGCACCCGTGGAGGGCACGCAGACAGCACGCAGAAGGCCCGCACCGATCGGTGCGGGCCCTCTTCACTGCGGTCCTGACGGGATTTGAACCCGCGGCCTCCACCTTGACAGGGTGGCGAGCACTCCAAACTGCTCCACAGGACCAGGTTTTGCGGCACTTTCTTGCGTTGCGCTGCGAGAAGAGACTCTACAGGAGGGTGGGCCCAGGGTCGAACTCACCCTCCGTGCGGTCCTCGTCACGGCTTCGCCGCTACGGCGCCAGAGCGTCGATCGCCTTCACGATCCGCTTGTCGGAGATCGGGTACGCCGTCCCCAGCGCGTGGGCGAAGTAGCTGACCCGCAGCTCCTCGATCATCCAGCGGACGTCCAGGACCGGCCGCGGGACCGGCCGCCCCCGGGGCATCTGCTCCAGCAGCCACGCGTACTCGTCCTGCATCTCGTGGACCTTCTCCATGCGGGTCGTGTCCCGCTGGACGTTGGCCGGCATCTGCTGGAGGCGCCGGTCGGCGGCGACCAGATAGCGCATCAGGTCGGGCAGCCGCCCGACGCCGGCCGCCGTCACGAAGCCGGGCTTCACCAGGCCGTCCAGCTGTGTCCGCACGTCCTGGAGGTTCGCCAGCAGCGCCGGGCTGCGCACGGCCTTCAGGCGGCGCTCACAGGCCGCCCATGCGGCCAGCACCTGCTGCACCTGGCCCACCGTACGGACGGTCGTGTCGACGATCTCCGCGCGGACCTTGTCGTACAGCTTGCGGTACGACTCCTCGTCCCACGCCGGCCCGCCGAAGTCGGCGATCAGCTTGTCGGCCGCCGCCATGGCGCAGTCGTCGAACAGGGCCTGGATCGAACCGTGCGGATTCGCGGACAGGCCCAGCTTCTGCTGGTTGGTCAGCTTTTCGGACGCGAACTTCGCCGGGTTGACCGGGATGTTGCGCAGGATCAGCCGGCGCGTGCCCTTCCACATCGCCTGCGCCTGCTCGGCCTCGGTGTCGAAGAGGCGCACGGACACCGTGTCGCCGTCGTCGACGAGCGCCGGGTAGGCCTTCACCGGCTGACCGGCGCGGCGGGTCTCGAAGACGCGGGACAGGGCGCCGATCGTCCAGTCCGTCAGGCCGGTGCGCTCCAGCGACTCGCCGCCGCTGCGCTCCGCCGTGGCCGCCGCGGCCTGCGACAGCGCCTTGCGCGCCTTCGGCTTCAGCCGGAGCTTCAGGACCTCCAGGTCCTTGTCCTCGGCCAGCTTGCGGCGCCGTTCGTCGACGATCCGGAACGTGATCTTCAGGTGGTCGGGGACCTTCGCCCAGTCGAAGTCCTCCGCCTCGAACGGCACCCCCACCATGCGCTTGAGCTCCCGCGCCATGGTCACCGTCAGCGGCTCCTGGAGCGGGACCGCCCGCTCCAGGAACTTCTGCGCGTAGTTCGGCGCCGGCACGTAGTTGCGGCGGATCGGCTTGGGCAGGGTGCGGATCAGCTCCGTGACCACCTGCTCGCGCAGGCCCGGGATCTGCCAGTCGAAGCCCTCGTCCGTGACCTGGTTGAGCACCTGGAGCGGGATGTGGACGGTCACGCCGTCGGCGTCCGCGCCCGGCTCGAACTGGTAGGTCACCCGGAACTTCAGCGGCCCCTGGCGCCAGGAGTCCGGATAGTCGTCCTTGGTGACCGCACCCGCCTTCTCGTTGATGAGCATCTCGCGCTCGAAGTCGAGGAAGTCGGGCTGCTCGTGCCGCTTGTGCTTCCACCAGGAGTCGAAGTGCGCACCGGACACGACGTGTTCGGGCACCCGCTGGTCGTAGAAGTCGTACAGCGTCTCGTCGTCGACCAGGATGTCGCGGCGCCGGGCGCGGTGCTCCAGCTCCTCGACCTCGGTCAGCAGCTTGCGGTTGTCGGCGAAGAACTTGTGGTGCGTGCGCCAGTCGCCCTCGACCAGGGCGTTGCGGATGAACAGCTCGCGGCTGACCTCCGGGTCGATCCGCCCGTAGTTCACCTTGCGCTGCGCCACGATCGGCACGCCGTACAGCGTGACCTTCTCGTACGCCATCACGGCCGCCTGGTCCTTCTCCCAGTGCGGCTCGCTGTAGGTGCGCTTGAGGAGGTGTCCGGCGAGCGGTTCGACCCACTCGGGCTCGATCTTCGCGTTGACGCGGGCCCAGAGCCGGGAGGTCTCCACCAGCTCGGCCGACATCACGAACCGCGGGGGCTTCTTGAACAGCGCCGAGCCCGGGAAGATCGCGAACTTGGCGTTGCGCGCGCCCAGGTACTCGTTCTTCGCGCCCTCCTTCACGTCCTTCATGCCGACGTGGGAGAGCAGACCGGCCAGCAGCGACACGTGCACGCGGTCGTCGGGGGCGGTGCTGTCGTCGTCGCCGAGATGGAGGCCCATCTGCTTGGCGACCGTGCGCAGCTGCGTGTAGATGTCCTGCCACTCGCGGATCCGCAGGAAGTTGAGGTACTCCTGCTTGCACATCCGGCGGAAGGACGACGAGCCGCGCTCCTTCTGCTGCTCGCGGACGTACCGCCACAGGTTGAGGAAGGCGAGGAAGTCGCTGGTCTCGTCCCTGAAGCGGGCGTGCTGCTGGTCGGCCTGGGCCTGCTTCTCCGACGGGCGTTCCCGCGGGTCCTGGATGGACAGGGCCGCCGCTATGACCATGACCTCGCGGACGCAGCCGTTCTTGTCGGCCTCCAGCACCATCCGCGCGAGGCGCGGGTCGACGGGCAGCTGGGCGAGCTTCCGGCCGGTGTCGGTCAGCCGCTTGCGTACGTCCTTCTGCGCCGGGTCGAGCGCGCCGAGCTCCTGGAGGAGCTGCACGCCGTCGCGGATGTTGCGGTGGTCCGGCGGGTCGATGAAGGGGAACTTCTCGATGTCGCCGAGGCCGGCGGCGGTCATCTGGAGGATGACGGAGGCGAGGTTGGTGCGGAGGATCTCCGCGTCCGTGAACTCCGGCCGGGCGAGGAAGTCGTCCTCGCTGTAGAGCCGGACGCAGATGCCGTCGGACGTACGCCCGCAGCGGCCCTTGCGCTGGTTGGCGCTGGCCTGCGAGATCGGCTCGATGGGCAGCCGCTGCACCTTGGTGCGGTGGCTGTAGCGGGAGATGCGGGCGAAGCCGGGGTCGATGACGTACTTGATGCCCGGGACGGTGAGGGAGGTCTCGGCGACGTTGGTCGCGAGGACGATCCGGCGCCCGGTGTGCTGCTGGAACACGCGGTGCTGCTCGGCGTGCGAGAGCCGCGCGTACAGCGGCAGCACCTCGGTGAACTTGTATCTCTTCTTCTCTAGCGCGTCCGCCGTGTCCCGGATCTCCCGTTCACCGGAGAGGAAGACGAGGATGTCGCCCTTGCCCTCGCCCATCAGCTCCTCGACGGCGTCGGTGATCGCGGTGATCTGGTCGCGGTCGGCGTCGTCGCCGTCCTCCTCCAGGAGCGGGCGGTACCGCACCTCCACCGGGTACGTCCGGCCGCTGACCTCGATGATCGGGGCGTCACCGAAGTGGCGGGAGAAGCGCTCGGGGTCGATGGTCGCCGAGGTGATGACGACCTTGAGGTCGGGGCGCTTCGGCAGCAGCTGGGCCAGGTAGCCCAGCAGGAAGTCGATGTTGAGGGACCGCTCGTGGGCCTCGTCGATGATGATCGTGTCGTAGGCGCGCAGCTCGCGGTCGGTCTGGATCTCGGCGAGCAGGATGCCGTCCGTCATCAGCTTGATGAACGTGGCGTCCGGATTCACCTGGTCGGTGAACCGCACCTTCCAGCCGACGGCCTCGCCGAGCGGGGTGTCCAGCTCGTCCGCGACCCGCTCGGCGACGGTGCGCGCGGCGATCCGGCGGGGCTGGGTGTGCCCGATCATGCCGCGGACGCCACGGCCGAGCTCGACACAGATCTTCGGGATCTGCGTGGTCTTTCCGGACCCGGTCTCACCGGCGACGATGACGACCTGGTGATCACGGATGGCCTCCGCGATCACGTCCTTCTTCTGGCTGACCGGGAGCTGCTCGGGGTAGCTGACGGCGGGCACCCGGGCCCGGCGCTCTCCGATGCGCTGCTCGGCCTTGGCCACCTCCGCCTCGATCTCGGCGAGAACGGCGGCACGGGCCTCCGGTTTGCGGATCTTCCGTGCACCCTCCAGCCTCCGGCCGAGCCGATGCGCGTCGCGCAGCGACAGCTCGGTCAGGCGGGGGGCGAGGGCGCCGAGGGCGGGGGCGGGGTGCGTAGACATACGGGTTCCAGGATCGCATCCCCGGGAAATTCCTGGCGAACGCTTTTGCCCCGGCATACAACAGGGCCCCGATCCGAGGATCGGGGCCCTACTGTGGCTGGGGCCGGGGTCGAACCGGCGACCTATCGCT
This sequence comes from Streptomyces sp. SID5910, assembly GCF_009862125.1. Lineage (GTDB taxonomy): Bacteria > Actinomycetota > Actinomycetes > Streptomycetales > Streptomycetaceae > Streptomyces. The sequence continues at coordinate 137 of NZ_WWHX01000484.1, read as the reverse complement.
TTTCAGGCGATCGCTCGTACCAACTGAGCTACCCAGCCGCGAGGTTTCACGTGAAACCTCAGCGGTCCTGACGGGATTTGAACCCGCGGCCTCCACCTTGACAGGGTGGCGAGCACTCCAAACTGCTCCACAGGACC
>NZ_WWHX01000483.1 GCF_009862125.1 Streptomyces sp. SID5910 | reverse complement strand
CGCCATGGCGCCGACCACGTACTGGCTCTGCATCAGGCACCAGCCGGGCTGGAGCAGGACGTCGAACCGCGCGGTGTGCCCGAAGGGTCCGTACGCCTGCCCGTGGAAGCGGTCGCCGCCGCAGGGCCGGCACCGGAACTCGCGCATCATCGGCACCAGATGGGGGAGTTCCCCCTCCAGGTCCGCGGCGACCGACCACACGTCCGCCGTAGGCAGGTCGACATGGGCCTCCGCGTACATGACGGCGTGCAGTCCGGCGGCCATGACGCGCAGGCGCCGCACCGGGTCGAGGTCGGCCGTCGGCCAGTTCGTTGTCATCGCGGCCACGCCTTTCGGAAGCTGTGACGGGCACGGTGGAGCCGGGACTTCATCGTGCCGCAGGAGATGTCGAGGACCCGGCTCGCCGAACGCTCGTCCAGGCCCTCCAGTTCGCGCAGCACCAGGACCGCGCGGTGTTCCGTGGACATGCGGGTGAGCACGTCCCGGATGTCCACCGCCAGTTCCGGGCTGCCCGGCCAGGCGATGTCGTCGAACTCGCACACGGGCGTCTCGCGCTCGGCCCGGCGGGCCACCCGCACCGCCTCGCGGACCGTGACGGTGCGCACCCACGCGTACAGGGCGCGGGGGTCGCGGAGCCGGGGCAGGCCCTGGAAGACCGCGATGAGGGCCTCCTGCACGGCGTCGGCGCTGTGGCCGAGGGCGATCGGCCGGCACAGGCGGCTCACGTACGGGGTGAGCAGGCCCAGCAGGTCGTTGAGGGCCATGGCGTCACCGGCCTGGGCGGCCCGCACGAGGACGCCTCCCGCGGCCCAGGGATCCTCCTGAGTGTCCTGCCGTGGGGCAGGGGCCTTGCGCAGGGTGCCCGCTCGGGCTGTGGTCATGTGCCGTTCTCCTCCCTTGGACGTCGGCGCTCCAGCGGCGGCACCAGGACGGCGTCGGTGTGGGAGCTTTCGTGGAGGAGGAGGAGCGGCGGCGGCCGGGCACTCCCGTCCGTCGTGAACTGGCTGGAACTGGAATCGGCGGCGGAGGGAGTGCATGGGCCCCGGCGGGCCTCTGTACGGGTGGGGATGTCCCTCCGGCGGGCGGGGGACCGGTTCGCCGGGCGGCATCGGACTTGGCGGACAGTGAGTGCCGGGCGGAACGAATCGCCGGGGCACTCCCCGGCATGCCCGGGACGCCATTCCGGTGCGCCTGATTATCGCCGGGGTGTGGAGAGGTGATGCGTTCTGAGCCGATCTGTTGCGGTGGCCGTCCGGCATATGCCGGGGCGGATCGGGGCTCCCCGGCTCAGCCTCCCGGATTTCTTCACCCGGTGCTAGGGTGGGCGCGATGTGCGGCTATTGAATTAGCCATCTACGGGGGGTCCGTTACACATGGTGCAGTTATTTCTCCGGAAAGCGGTTGTCGGCGCGGCCTGTTTTAATTCCCGTCGACACGAGAGGGTTCGGCGCCGCTCGTTCCGGACATCCGGTTATTCGGTTGAATCTGGAATTTCCTTCCGTGTGCCCCGTCCGGTCACGGCGGGGGCGCGGTGAGCGGGGGCGCGGAAGGGTCCGCGGGGCACCGGGATCCGGAGCTGCTGGCCCGCCTGGTCGAGGGGGCGCGGCGCGGGGACGCGCTGGCGATGGACGAACTGCTGGAGATCCTGGCCCCCTTCGTCGGCCGGATCTGCGGTCCGGTGGCGCTTCAGGACGGCCCCGACGCCGCGCAGGAGGCGCTGATCGCGGTGTTCCGCAGCATCCGCCAGCTCAAGGAGCCGGCGGCCCTCTTCGGCTGGGTGCGGGCGATCGCCGTGCGGGAGGCGCTGAAGTTCGCCAACCAGCGCCGGCGCCAGCCGACCGTGCCGATGGAGTGGGAGGACCCGCCCGTCGCGGGGGACCTGCATCTCGCCTCGGACATCACGGACGCGCTGGGCCGGCTGATGCCGGAGCACCGGGCGGTGCTGATGCTGCGGCACGTCGAGGGCCTGAGCGAACAGGAGGTCTCCGCCCTGCTGGAGATACCGGTGGGGACGGTCAGGTCCCGGCTGTTCCGGGCCCGGCGGTCATTCCGCTCGGCCTGGGGCTGAGCGGGCCGCGACCCGTTCGCCCAGGCGGTCGAGCATCCGCTCGGCCCGCCGCGCCGACCAGGGGGCGCGCAGCCGGTCCAGGGTGTCGCCGCCCGGCAGGCGCAGGGTGCTGAAGAAGGCGAAGCGGCAGCCGTCGCCGTCCGGCACGGCGGCCATGCCGCTGGTCAGCGCGGTGCCCCGCATCAGGCACCAGCCGGGGCGCAGGACGACGTCGAAGCGCTCGCGGTACCCGAGGGCGCCGACCGCCCGGCCCGACAGCCGGTCGCCCGAGGACTCCGTGACGGTGAAGGACCGCAGTCCCGGGACGATGAGCGGGAGTTCGGTCTCGAGGTCGGAGGCGACGGACCAGAAGCGGTCGACCGGTACGTCGAAGCGGCGCTCGGCGAAGGCCGGGTGCCGGGAGCTGGACGCGATGACCCGCAGCCGGCGTATCGGGTCGAGTTCGGCCGTCGGCCAGCCGTTGTCCACCGCACCGGTCATTGCTGTCGCTCCCTCTTCACGCGTACGTGAGGTTACGTATGTGAGGGAGCGTCGCACTCTCTCCCGGGATGGTCAAGACCTGGAAAAACTTGACGCCATGGGCTCGCGGGACCCGTGGCCGAAGGTATTCGGCACGCGGGGGAGTGTTTGCGCGCCGAGCGGCCTCTTTCCTGTGTGAGAAACCAGGATACCGAGGGTCGGCCGCCGGTTCTCACGGATACCGACGACAACGGACGGGGAAGCGAGCATCGTGTATTTCAGTGGGCCGCTCCACAACCTTCACCGCGCTTTTTCCAGCAATGGTCCGCGCATTCCGGGCATGGGATTCGGGGTCGCCTCGGCCCACGAGGGGCCGCCCGTCGCGGTGACCGACGAGGAGCGGAGCCTGGCGCGGACCATGCCCGAGGCGCGCCGGAGCGACTTCCTCATCGGCCGCAGCGCCCTGCACCGGGCGGTGCGCGCGGCGGGACTGACCGCGGGTTCCGTGCTGTGCGACGGGTCCCGGCCCCGGCTGCCCGAGGGGATCGCCGCGTCGATCAGTCACTCCGGCGGTGTCGCGGTGGCCGTCGCGGGCCCCTCGGTCCGGTTCCGGGCCCTGGGCGTCGACCTGGAGACGGGCCGGCTGCCCGTGCGGGCGGCCCACCTGGTGCTGCGCGGCCCCGAACGCCCGCTGCTCGGCCCGCCCCGCACGGCCGCGCGGCGCCTGCTCGCCCTCTACTCCGCGAAGGAGTCCGCCTTCAAGGCCCTCCACCCCCTGGTGGACCCGGCGCCCCGGGGGCTGCGGGACGTACGGCTGGAGCCGGACGGCGCCGGCTACCTCGCCTGGGCCGCGGGACACCCCCGCACCCGCGTCCACGTGAGCGTCCGGCAGCTGCCCAGCGAGGGCGTCCTGTGCTGGGCGCTGCCGCGCGACTGAACACCGTCCTGCGCCGGCCGGGCTGCCTTGGGGCCGGTGCGGGGCCGCGCTGGCCTGGGTCCGGTGCGGTGGCGCGCTGCCTC
>NZ_WWHX01000049.1 GCF_009862125.1 Streptomyces sp. SID5910 | reverse complement strand
TTTCGCGCCGGGGCCGCCGGGGCGGGCGGCCGGGTCCTGGCCGGCGGCGCAGCGGCCGCCGGGGAGGGCGTGGAGGCGGGTGCGGGCGGCGGGGACGGTGGGCGCCGACGGTGCGCAGCGGGACAGGAGGGCGGCGGCGGTGGGGTTGCCGCGCAGGGCCCGGAGGGCGGCGAGGTCGTCCGATGCGGGGCGGTGGCCGGCGCTCAGGGCCTCGTCGAGGAGGGTGAGGTAGCCGGTGATGCTGCCGGGGAGGGCGGCGCGGTACCGGGCGAGGTCGGCCATCAGGAAGTCGCGCAGCCGGGCGCTCTCCCCCATCGCCTCGTCGAGCGACTCCGCGAGGCGGAGACAGTCCTGGACGTCCTCGGCCGAGGCGGGGCTGGGGTTCAGGGCGAGGGCGAGGGCGCGCCGGAGCACACGCAGCTCCTGAGCGCCGAACGCCATGCCGCCTCGGGATCCGTATGGCGTGGGCATGGGGCGACGATACGCGCTAATCAGACAAACTTGGCATAGCGGGTGGGTGTGGCGTCGGGGGGCCACTCGTATGCCTGCGGCGGCCTGTGGCTCCTCGGTGGGGGTGCGGGTAGCGCCTTCGGTTGTCTGTGGGTCGGGGCCG
>NZ_WWHX01000482.1 GCF_009862125.1 Streptomyces sp. SID5910 | reverse complement strand
TCCACGGTGAACAACCGAGACTGGCCCAGCCGGGCCGGGCTGCGCGCGTCCGAGCAGCGCGCGGAGCTGATCAAGCACCTCGACACCGCGGTCCGCCACCGTCTCAACACGGTGATCTTCCAGGTGCGGCCCACGGCCGACGCGCTGTGGCCGTCGGCGTACGAGCCGTGGTCGCCGTACCTCTCCGGCAGCCAGGGCAGGGACCCGGGCTGGGACCCGCTGGGCACGGCCGTCGAGGAGGCCCACGCCCGCGGCCTGGAGCTGCACGCCTGGTTCAACCCGTACCGGGTCGCCCTGCACGACGACCCGTCCCACCTCGTGCCCGCGCACCCCGCCCGCCGGAACCCCGGCTGGGTGGTGCCGTACGGCGGGCAGCTCTACTACAACCCGGGGCTGCCCGAGGTCCGCGCCTTCGTGCAGGACGCGATGATCGACGCGGTGGAGAAGTACGCCGTCGACGGCGTCCACTTCGACGACTACTTCTACCCGTACCCGGTGGCGGGCCAGGCCTTCGACGACGGCGGGACCTACCGCACCTTCGGCAGCGGCTTCGCCACCAAGGCCGACTGGCGGCGCGACAACATCGACCGGCTGGTGCGGGAGACCGCGGCTCGCGTCAAGAAGGCCCGGCCCACCGCCCGCTTCGGCGTCAGCCCCTTCGGGGTGTGGCGCAACGCCGCCACCGACGAGCGCGGCTCGGGGACCACCGCGGGCGTCCAGACGTACGACGACCTGTACGCGGACACCCGCAAGTGGGTGCGCGAGGGCTGGATCGACTACATCGTCCCGCAGCTGTACTGGAACATCGGCCAGCCGGCCGCCGACTACGCGAAGCTGCTGCCGTGGTGGGCGGAGGTGGCCCGGGGCAGCCGGACGCAGCTCTACGTGGGCGAGGCGCTGTACAAGGCCGGGGACCCGGCGCAGCCCGCCGCGTGGCAGGACCGGGACGAACTCTCCCGGCACCTGGCACTGGCCGCCGACCACCCGGAGGTGCGCGGGCACGTCTTCTTCGCCGCGAAGGACGTGTCGGACGACCGGATCGGCGCGATGGCACGGGTGTCCGCCGACCACTACCAGCAGCCCGCGGACACCCCGCGCTGAGAGCTACCCCTGCATCTCCCCGTGCCGGATCTCGGTGTCGGGGCCGGGCGAGCACACGCCCTCGTGCCCGTCCTCGAACCGGACCCGGTACGGGGGAGTGCCCTTCTCGCCCATCACTTCGACGATCTCGCCGACCTTGTCGTGCTCACCGACCACCCGGCCGTGCTGCACCAGTTGGTCGCCCTTCATCGCGTGCATCAGTGAGGCCTCCTCACGTGTGTGCCGCACGTGTCTGCCGCTCAGCCCCGGGCCCGCTGCGTCACCGCGATGCACACCAGCACCGCGGCCGCCGTCAGCGGGGCGGCCACCGTCAGGTGCTCGCCCAGGAGAAGTACCGACCACACCAGTGTGAGCAGCGGCTGGGCCAGCTGCAACTGGCTGGCCTTCGGTACGCCGATGGCCGCCATGCCCCGGTACCAGACGACCAGGCCGAGGAACTGCGAGCCCGCCGCCACCCACAGCACCCCGGCCACGCTGTGCGCGGTCAGGTGCACGGGCTCGTGCGCGAGGGCCAGCGCCGTGGCGGGCACGGTGAGCGGCAGGCACAGCACCAGCGCCCAGCCGATGACCTGCCAGCCCGGCATCACCCTGGCCAGCCGGCCGCCCTCGGTGTAACCGGCCGCGCACACCAGCAGCGCGGCGAAGAGGTAGGCGTCGGCCGTGGTCAGCGCGCCGCCGCTCTGCTGCACCGTGAACGCCACCACGGCCGCCGCGCCCGCCAGCGCCGCGATCCAGAAGGTGCGCGAGGGGCGGGTGCCGATGCGCAGCGCGGACAGCAGGGCGGTGGTCAGCGGGAGCAGGCCGACCACGACGGCGGCGTGCGCGGTGGTCGAGGTCTGGAGGGCCAGCGTGGTCAGCAGGGGGAAGCCGAGGACCACGCCCGCGGCGACCACGGCGAGCCCGGCCCAGTGCCGCCGCTCGGGCGGCGCCACGCGCAGCGCGAGCAGACAGCCCCCGGCGATCAGCGCGGCGAGGACGCTGCGCACCGCGACCAGGGACCAGGGGCCGAAGCCCTCCAGGCCCCACGCGGTGGCGGGGAAGGTGAGCGAGAACGCGACGACACCGAGCGCGGCCATCAGAGTGCCGGAGGATCGTCCGCCGGATGCCGTGGCCGGGCCGCCGACCGCTATCCTCGCCGGAGTGGTAGCGCTACTCTGTACTCTCATGCAAGAGCGTAGCAGTGTCGCTGAACTGGCGAACCAGCTGCGACGAGAGCTCGACCGCTACTCACCCGGTGGAAAGCTCCCGTCCAGCCGTGCCCTCGTCGACCGCTTCCGGGTGAGCCCGGTGACCGTCTCCCGGGCCCTGGCGCAACTGGCCGCCGAGGGCCTGGTCGTGACCCGGCCCGGCGCGGGGGCCTTCCGGTCGCACGCGCGGCCCGTTGCCGCGCCGGCCGGGGACACCTCCTGGCAGGAGGTCGCGCTCAGTGCCGACGGCGCCGCCGACCTCGTACCGCGCTCGGTGGACGCCTCCGGTGTCCTGATCTCGCTGGCCGCGCCGCCGCCCGGCGTCGTCGAGTTCAACGGCGGCTATCTGCACCCCTCGCTCCAGCCGGAACGGGCCATGGCGGCGGCACTGTCCCGGGCGGGACGCCGCCCCGGCGCGTGGGGCCGGCCCCCGATGGAGGGGCTGCCGGAGCTGCGGGAGTGGTTCGCGCGCAGCATCGGCGGCGCGGTCACCGCCGCCGAGGTGCTCGTCACCTCGGGCGGGCAGTCGGCGCTGACCACCGCCCTGCGCGCCCTCGCACCGCCCGGCGCGCCCGTCCTCGTCGAGTCGCCGACGTACCCCGGCATGCTGGCCATCGCGCGAGCCGCCGGCCTGCGCCCGGTGCCGGTGCCCGTCGACGCGGACGGCGTGCGGCCGGCCCTGCTCGCCGACGCCTTCCGGGCGACCGGCGCCCGCGTCTTCGTCTGCCAGCCCCTCTTCCAGAACCCGACCGGCGCCGTGCTCGCCCCCGAGCGGCGCGGCGAGGTGCTGCGCATCGCCCGCGAGGCCGGCGCCTTCGTCGTCGAGGACGACTTCGTGCGGCGGCTCGTGCACGAGGACGCGGGGCCCCTGCCGCGCCCGCTGGCCGCCGACGACCCGGACGGTGTCGTCGTGCACGTCTGCTCGCTGACCAAGGCGACCTCGCCGAGCTTCCGGGTGAGCGCCCTGGCCGCGCGCGGCCCCGTCCTTGAGCGGCTGCGCGCCATCCAGGTCGTCGACACCTTCTTCGTGCCCCGCCCCCTCCAGGAGGCGGCGCTCGAACTCGTCGGCTCGCCCGCCTGGCCGCGTCATCTGCGTGCGGTATCGGCCGAGTTGAAGGCCCGCCGCGACGCGATGACGTCCGCGCTGCGCCTGCGTCTGCCGCAGTTCTCCCTGGCCCACGTCCCGTCCGGCGGCTACCATCTGTGGCCGCGCCTGCCCGACGGTACGGCGGAGGCCGCCCTGACCGCGGCCGCCCTGCGCGCGGGCGTCGCGATCACCCCGGGCCGCCCCTACTTCAGCGCCGAACCCCCGGCCGCCCACCTGCGCCTCAGCTTCGCCGCGGTGGCCGGGACGGGCGAGATCGCGGAGGGGGTGCGGCGGCTGGGCACGGCCTGGACCGAGGTGCAAGAGCAGGCGGGGGCGCGCGGCTGACGGGCCGACGCCGGAGGCGTGCACCCCGCCTTCGGCGCGTGAGCCGTGGCGCACTTTGAGCGACCCACCGGTAACACCTCTTGACCAGCCCACTTCCGCGGCCCACCATCACCGCATGGCGCTTCGGGTCACGTTCGTCGCGGCTGCGCGCAGCTCATCCCTGCTCGCGGAGCGCTTCGGGGACGACCGGCCGCTGGACCAGGCCGGCTGGGACGAGGTGCTGCGCGCCGCGCCTGACCTGCTGCCGCTCGCGGCGGCCGAGCTGCGCTACTGCTCGCCCACGCCCCGCAGCCGCGCCACCGGCGACGCCCTCGGCTACGCCCCGCTGGCCCAACTCGCCCTGCGCGAGTGCGACATGGGCCGCTGGGGAGGCCTGACCCTCGGCGAGGCGATGGCCCGGGAGCCGGGCGCGGTGGACGCCTGGCTCGCCGACCCGCGCTCCGCCCCGCACGGCGGGGAGCCGCTGCTCGCCCTCATCACCCGCGTCGGCGGCTGGCTCGACACCCGGCCCGGCGACGACGGCGACCGCATCGTCGCGGTGGCCGAGCCCTCCGTGATCCGGGCGGCACTGGTGTACGCGCTGAACGCCCCGCCCGCGACGTACTGGAACCTCGACGTGCGCCCGCTGTCGACGACCACGCTCACGGGCCGCGCGGGCCGCTGGAACCTCCGCTTCGACGGGGCGGCCTGACACCGCTGCGGGGCTAGCCCTCGCGCACGTAGTCGGTGGTCAGCAGCAGGTCCTTGGCGGGGCCGCCCACGCGCCACACCGTCCGCCAGTGGTCCCGGTCCCGGACGGTGAACTCGCCGCGGTAGAGGTCGGCCGCGCAGGGGTGGTCGGCGACATGGCGGCCCGACGTCAGGTCCAGGTCGTGGAAGGGGCGGCCGTCCGCGAAGCGCACATGGGCCGTGCCCGGTGCGTCGCCCGGCTCGTAGCGCAGCGTCCGCTCGGCGGGACGGGCCACGCCCCGCCAGGTGAAGGCGCCGGACTCGTGGCCGCGCAGACC
>NZ_WWHX01000481.1 GCF_009862125.1 Streptomyces sp. SID5910 | reverse complement strand
CGCCGCTGCGGCAGCCCCCGCGGCACCGGCCGCACCGGCGCCCGCGCCGCCGGCGATGAGCCCGGCGGCCTTGGCGTACCCGGCGACGCCGAACCAGCCGATGACCGCCACCGGCACCACCGCCGGGATACCGCTCGCGACCTCCTCGATCTGACTGGCCGCCAGCCGGCACCTGGCGCACTCCTCCAGATGCTTGCGCAGACCCCGCTCGGCCCGGGTGCGCAGCCTGCCGCGGGCGTAGGTGCCGAGCTGGTCGGCGTAGCGCGCGCACTCCTCGTCGGCGGCGAGGGCTTCGCTGACGTGCGCCTGGAGGTAGGCCTGCTTCAGGCCCTCGCGGGCGCGGCTGGCGAGGACGCGTGTGCCGTTGGCGTCCAGCCCGAAGAGCACGGCCACCTCGCTCGGCGACTCGTCCTCGACCTCGGTGTGCCACAGCACGGCCTGCCACCGCTCGGGCAGCGACCGGAAGGCCTGCATGGCCATGGACTGCTCGGCCTCGTGCATGGCGCGCACGTCGGCGCCCAGCTCCAGGGTGTCGTCGTCGGCCGGCTTCGCGGTGTGCGCGGACTGGGTCGCGAACACGGCGAAGTCGTCGACGAGGTGCTCCCGCTTGGCCGACCGCGTCCAGCCCGCGGCGACGCGCCGGACGGCGGTCAGCAGGTACGCGCGTACGGCGTGCTCGGGTCCTGAACCGCCGCGCACCGCCTGGAGCATGCGGGCGAACACCTCGGCGGTGAGGTCGTCCGCGGTGTGCGCGTCCCGGCAGCAGGTGCGCGCGTACCGGCGCACGGCGTCCGCGTGGCGCCGGTACAGCTCCTCGTACGCTGTGTCGTCGCCCGCGCGCATCCGCCCGATCAGCTCGGCGTCGGACGGCGGCTCTTCGCGCGGGGGCGGCAGCACGCTGTCCTCGTGCAGCTCCCGCTGCGCCGGAACGCCGCGGCCCTGCGGGACGTTTGCAGGGCCGCCCTGACCCGGTACCTGCGGCGGATCACCGGGCCCGGCCTCGCCGTCCCCCAGTGCACCGTCCCGCCCGTCAACGCTCATCGCCCAAAGCCCCCGACACCTGCCCACCCTGACCCGAACACCGGGTCAGGGTGCCACAGCGTCTTTTCGCCAGACACCCGCACCGTGGACGGTCACTCGTCCGTGGCCACTTGCCGCAACGCAGTACTAATGCTCAGCCGTTAGGGGAAGGAATACACCTTTGCCTCCGGCCGGGCCGCCTGGGGACACGCCCCGCGCTTGCCGGCCGGGCGGTAGGCGCCCCGTGCTGGACGGCCGGGCAACCCACCCCTCTGCCTCGACGGCCAGCGAGTACGCGTCCCGCGCGGGACGACCGAGCGGCACGCTCCCCGTGCCTGACGGCCAGGCAGTACGCATCGCGTGTTCGACGACCGGGCGTGACGCTCCCCGTGTCGGACCGCCGGTCGGCACGGGCCCCCGGTCTCGGCGGCGGGGCAGCGCGCGGGATCGGCGGCCGGCCAGCAGGCACCCCGGTCCCCGCGGCCAGGCAGTACGCGCCCTGGGGCCGACGGCTGGCCAACAGCCACCCGGTCTCGGTGGCCGACCAGTACGAGCACGCTGCTCGACGGCCGACCAGCGCGGCTTGTGCCCGCCGTCCAGAAGACAGGCACCCCGTGCCCGCCGGGCAAGAACGACGGGCCCAGACCCGGACGGCTCGGGACCACGCGGCCCGCTCCCGTCAGGCCCTGGGCGAGACGCGCGTTGCCCGCTGGCCGGGGACCACGCACCCAGCCCCCGACGGATCGGGCGCCCCGCGCGAAGCGACCTCCGCCCCCCCCGACGCCGTCACCCGCCTCACGCGGGGCGTGACCGCAGGCCCTCCAGCAGGATGTCCAGCAGGCGGGCCGAGGCGGCCGCCTGCTGGGCCGCGTCCGGCAGCGAGGGTGCCGCCGTGGCTATCACCAGCAGCACGTCCGACACCGACACGTCCGGCCGCAGCTCACCCGCCGCACGGGCGCGCTCCACCAGCCGGCCCACGACCTCCAGCAGCGCCGCCGCCCCGTGATCCTCCTCCGGACCGAGGGACGCCCCCGCGGAGCCGGTGCCCGACCCCAGCGGCACCGCGTCCTCGGACACCAGCCGCAGCTCGCCGGAGGCCGGCTGCATCCGCTGCTGCGGCACCCGGGGCTCACCGGCCACGCCACCGCCGGCGGCGTCCTCACCGTCCTCCGACACCCCGACCCGCAGCACCTGCGGCGGCAGCAGCCGGCCGGCCCCCGACGCCACCGACGTGCGCAGGAAGCGCGACAGCGCCGACCACGGCTCGTCCTCCTGCCCGAGCGCCGCCCGGGCCTGGTCGGTCAGCCGGGCCGTCTCCTCCTCGGCTATCCGCCGCACCAGGACGTCCTTGCTCGGGAAGCGCCGGTACACCGTGCCGACACCGACCCGCGCGCGCCGCGCCACGTCCTCCATCGGCGCGCCGTACCCCAGCTCGCCGAACACCTCGCGCGCCGCGCGCAGCACGTGCTCCAGATTGCGCTGGGCGTCCACGCGCAGGGGCGCCGTGCGCCCGCCGTCACCGCGTCCGCCGCCCGTCGCCGCACCCATCACGCCACCGGGCGCGACAGTGGACGCGGACGACCAATGAGAGTCCTGAACATGCATGACAATCCCCCGGTAATGACGTCTCCCCCCGGAGACTCTCCCCGCCATCGAAAGCCGGAGTGCGCGGTGGCGGACCCGGTCCGGCGGCCCGCCCGTCGCGGACCCCGTGAACACATCCCCCTACACTCCGTGGGGACGAACATAGTTGAGCGGGAGTCAATTCAGAAGGGGCACGTTCCGCACGGAGCGCCCCCCGATCGGAGTACGAGCGGTATACGCCCGGAATATGCCCCCGTCCGTTCACCGCCCCACCCACGCTGACCTGCGTCGGCGCCGCACAGCACGGCGATCCGGCCAACCACGCGCCCGAGTGGTCTCCCGTCACACAAATCGCCGAGCCTGTGGACAAACGCAAGCGCCGGGTGCGTCATGGGATGGTGAAGGAACGTGCGCGCATTCTCGTTGTCGGCGGCGGCTACGTCGGGATGTACACGGCCCTGCGTCTCCAGCGGAACCTGAGGGCTGAACTCCGGCGGGGCGAGGCGGAGATCACCGTCGTCACCCCCGACCCCTACATGACGTACCAGCCGTTCCTCCCCGAGGCGGCGGCCGGCTCCATCTCCCCGCGCCACGTCGTCGTGCCGCTGCGCCGCGTCCTCGACCAGTGCCACGTCGTCATCGGCGAGGCCCAGCGCATCGACCACACCCGCCGCACCGCCACCGTCACCACCCTCGCCACCGAGGAGGAGGGCACGGGCGCCCGCCGGCTCGCGTACGACGAACTCGTCCTCGCGCCCGGCTCGGTCTCGCGCACCCTGCCCGTCCCCGGCCTCGCCGATCACGGCATCGGCTTCAAGACCGTCGAGGAGGCCATCGGCCTGCGCAACCACGTCCTCGAACAACTGGACATCGCCTCCTCCACCCGCGACCCCGCCGTCCGGGACGCCGCCCTCACCTTCGTCTTCGTCGGCGGCGGCTTCGCCGGGGTCGAGGCGCTCGGCGAGCTGGAGGACATGGCCCGCTACGCCGCCCGCTACTACCACAACGTCACGCCCGAGGACATGAAGTGGATCCTCGTCGAGGCCTCGGGCCGCATCCTGCCCGAGGTCGGCGAGGACATGGGCCGCTACACCGTCACCGAACTGCGCCGCCGCAACATCGACGTACGCCTCGACACCCGCCTGGAGTCCTGCGCCGACCGCGTCGCCGTCCTCAGCGACGGCGCCCGCTTCCCCACCCGGACCGTCGTCTGGACCGCCGGCGTCAAACCCCACCCGGTCCTCGCCGCCACCGACCTGCCCCTGAACGACCGCGGCAGGCTCCTGTGCACCCCCCAACTCGCCGTCGACGGCGCCCCGCACGCGTGGGCCGCGGGCGACGCCGCCGCCGTCCCCGACGTCACGGCCGCCGCACCCGGCGCGGACTGCGCCCCCAACGCCCAGCACGCCGTCCGCCAGGCCAGGGTCCTCGGCGACAACATCACGCACGCCCTGCGCGGCGAACCCCTCGACACGTACGCGCACAAGTACGTCGGCTCCGTCGCCTCCCTCGGCTTCCACCAGGGCGTCGCCCACGTCTACGGACGCCGGCTGAAGGGCTACCCGGCCTGGTTCATGCACCGCGCCTACCACCTCAGCCGCGTTCCCACCGTCAACCGCAAAGCGCGCGTGCTCGCCGAATGGGCCCTCGCCGGACTCTTCAAACGGGAGATCGTCTCCCTGGGATCACTCGAACATCCCCGCGCCGAGTTCGAACTCGCGGCCGGTGGAAAGCCTTCTCAGGAACCTCCGCGCAACCCGAAGGGGTAGTCCTGGCCGGAGTCAGGAACTCCCCGGGCCGGCCCGGCGTCTGACGGATGTCGGCCGGTCGGCACCCTGCCAGACTGGTCCACCACCGCGGGCGGGCCGACGCTCACCCCGCGCGGCTCCCGGGCCCTGCCGGTTCCGGTACCGGCCGCCGACGACTACCCGAGGCAAGGATTCGTGAACTTCACGCGCTGGAGCGCCCGACTCCCCGGAACACAGCGCCGCGCCGCGGCGCGGACCGACACGACGCTCGCCCCCGACCGCCGGGGAGACGGCTCCGTGCCCGCCGCCCGCGCCGAACAGCTGACCGACGAGGCCCCGCCCGTGCCGGCCGTCGACGACCTGCCCACACGCGACGTCCTCGACCGCGTCCCGGCCCTCGTCGCCCTCGTCCACGGCCCCGACCACCGCATCGCCTACGTCAACGACGCCTACGCCACGGCCTTCGGCACACGCCCCGTCGGCAGAGGGGCCCGCGAAGCCCTCCCCGAACTCGACGCGCTCGGCCTCTTCCCGCTCCTCGACCAGGTCCAGCGCAGCGGCAGACCCCGCACCCTCAAGTCCCGCAAGGCCCCCGACGGCCGGTCCTACACCTTCACCTGCACCCCGGTCACCGAAGGCGACGGCAGCGGCGACCGAGGCGTCCTCGTCTTCGCCACCGACGTCACCGACCACGCCGAAGCCGCCGCACGCCTGCGCGCGAGCGAGAGCCGCCAGCGCGAGACCGCCGTCACCCTCCAGCGCTCCCTGCTCCCGCAGGAGCTAGAAGAACCCGACGACCTGCGCGTCGCCGCCACCTACCACCCCGGCGGCACCGAGGCCGCGGTCGGCGGCGACTGGTACGACGTGATCACCCTCGGCGGCGGCCGCACCGCCCTGGTCATCGGCGACGTCATGGGCAGAGGCGTCCGCGCGGCCGCGGTCATGGGCCAGCTCCGTACGGCGGTACGGGCCTACGCCCGCCTCGACCTGCCCCCGCACGAGGTCCTCCAGCTCCTGGACGGCCTCGCCACCGAGATCGACGCCAACCAGATCGCCACCTGCGTCTACGCCATCCACGACCCGAACGAGGGCCGGCTGGTGTACGCGTCCGCCGGGCACCTGCCCATCCTGGTCCGCGACGAGACGGGCACCGTCCAGCGCGCCGACGAGCCCACCGGCCCGCCGCTCGGCACGGGCGGCTGGATGCACGCGTCGGGCTCGATCGCCCTGACCCCCGGCTCCACCGCCGTCCTCTACACCGACGGCCTGGTGGAGCGCCGCAACGAAGATCTCGACGAGGGCATCGCCGCCCTGGAACGCGCGCTGTCCGGGGCGACCGGCAGCCCCCAGGTGATCTGCGACCGCCTGGTCCGCTCGGCCGGCGTCACCCCGGAGCACGACGACGACGTGGCCGTCCTGGTCCTACAGCACCCCGCCCGCAAGGGCGCGGAGGCCGAGCTCTTCCGCAACGCCACCCTCGAACTGCTCGGCGGCGTCGAGGCGGCCCCCCGCGCGCGTGCCTTCGCCTCCGGCGTCCTCGCCAGCTGGCGCTTCCCCGCCGACCTGCACGACCTGGGAGTCCTGGCCACCAGCGAGCTGGTCGCCAACTCCCTCCAGCACGGCACGCCCCCCATGCGCCTGCGCCTGCGCCGCACGGACCGCCGCCTGATCATCGAGGTCACCGACGGCGACGACCACCTGCCCAGGCGCCGCCGCGCGGAACCGGGGGACGAGTCCGGCCGGGGCATCGCCATCGTCGCGACCATCGCCACCAACTGGGGCTCCAGACGCACGCCCGGCGGCGGCAAGTCCGTCTGGTGCGAGTTCGCCCTGCCGAAGCCGTGAACCTTGGGCCGGAGCTGTGACTCCCGATCCCTGAGCGCTGAGCCGTGACGGGCGCGAACCCGTCACGGCATCCCTCACGCCTCCGCGGCCGCCACAGCACCCGCCGGCGCCCCGCCCTGCGTGACCACCCGGCTCCGAGCGAGCGACGGCTGGTTCTGCACGTCCGTGAGCTGCCGCCCCAGCCGCACCGCCAGCACCGTGATGCCCAGCGAGAACAGCAGGAACGCCACGATGTACGGCCCGTGCAGCGAGGCCCCGAGCGGCCCGCCCACCGCCGGCCCGATCGCCAGCGCGAGCTGCTTCACCAGGGCGAAGGCGGAGTTGTACTGCCCCGCCAACCCGGTCGGCGCCAGGTCGGCCACCAGCGGCGCCAGCGTCGGCGACAGCATCGCCTCACCCAGCCCGAACAGCGCGTACGTCGAGATGAACGCGGCCGTCGCCATCGTCTGGCTGCCGTGCCCGAGCCCGGCGTACCCGGCGACCGCCCATGCCACGGCCCAGATCAGACCCACGGCGGCGATCACACGGGACCGCTTGCGCCGCTCCACGAACTTCAGCACCGCGAACTGCGCGACGACGATCATCAGCGTGTTCGCCGCCAGCGCCGTCCCCAGCGCGGACGTCGAGATCCCGGCGGCCTCGACACCGTAGGCGCTCAGCCCCGACTCGAACTGCCCGTAGCAGGCGAAGAACAGCACGAAGCCCAGTACGCACAGCTGCACCATGGCCCGGTTGCCCAGCAACTGCTTCCAGCCACCGCCGGAGGCCTGCCCCGGCGCGTCCTCCACGCGCGGCGCACGCGGCATCCGGACCGTCGCCATCACGACGACCAGCAGCAGGAACATCGCCGCCTCGATCGCGAACAGCATCGTGAACGACGCGGCGCTCGTGGTGTCGACCAGGTGGCCGCCGATGAGCCCGCCGACGCCGAGACCCAGGTTCTGGAGGAAGAACTGCATCGCGAACGCGCGCGACCGGGTCTCCGACGGCGAGCAGTCCACGATCATCGTGGCGAGCGCCGGCTGCATCACGGCCTGCCCCGCGCCCAGCGCCGCCGCGGACAGCAGCACGGTGGCCGCCGTGGCCGCGAGCCCCAGGCTCAGCGCGCCGAGCGCGGCGGTGACCAGGGCGACCAACAGCACCGGCAGCGGGCCCCGCCGGACGATGGCCCGCCCGGCGAACGGCAGCACGATCAGCGCGGCCACGGCGAAGACGGCGAGTACGAGACCCGCCGTCATGGACCCCAGTCCCCGTACCTGCGCCACATAGACGTACAGGTAGGGGACGGTGAAGCCCAGCCCGAACGCGCTGAGTGCGTTGCCCACGTGGATCCGGCGCATCGCGGCGCCCATTGCCCTGGTCACGTTCACCCTCTCTTGGGTAGTCCGCTCCAGCCGTTAGAGCTGAAGACTTAGAAGCTAAAGTTCGAAGCTAAAGAGTACATACCGAAGGACTTCAAGGCAAAGGAGCGGCGTGCCATACTGCGGCCATGGGCGACACCTCCGGCGCCGGCGAGCCGCCACTCGAAGAACAGATCGCCGCCTACCAGCGCGAGTTCCAGGACCTCGACCCGCAGGTGGAGAAGATCGTCTCGGCCCTCTCCCGGCTCAACCGGCGTATGAACGTCGCGTACGGCCGCCAGACGGCCGAGCTCGGCATCGGCAACACGGACTGGGAAGTGCTGAAGGCGCTCGTCCTGTCCGGCGCCCCCTACCGGCTGGGCCCCGGCGACCTCGCCAAGCGGCTCGGCCTGACGCCGGCCGCCATGACCCACCGCATCGACCGCATGGTGACGGAGGGGCTGGTCACCCGGGAGCGCGACGAGTCGAACCGGGTCCGCGTGATCGTCGAGCTGACGGCTGACGGACGCGAGAAGTGGCTGGAGGCCATGCGCCTCGCCACGGTCTTCGAGGAGGACCTCCTCCAGGACCTCTCACCGGACGAGCGGACGGCCCTCGGCGAGGTCCTCACCCGCCTCCTGCGCAGGGTCGAGCACGCACAGCCCGACGCCGGCGGCCGGCTCAGCGACCTCGACTAAAAGATCTTGACAGGGGCCCCTTGACACGCCCCTGCCGGCTACGTAGAGTTCTTCGGGTTGCCACGGGGCCGTAACGGTTCTTCGGCAGCACCTCCCGCCGCAGCAGCGGCACACCAAACCACCAGCACGACCTCCCACTGGGACTGTTTCGGCGTGTCCGAATTCAATTCCGAATGGGACTCGGCGCCCCGGTCGACACCGATTGGGAAACGCCGTGAAAGTCCGCTAAGGTTTGAGACGTCGGAACGGCCCAACAGCCGGGAAGACAACCCCCTCT
>NZ_WWHX01000480.1 GCF_009862125.1 Streptomyces sp. SID5910 | reverse complement strand
TGACGTACAGGAAGAAGGTCTGCTGGATGGCGTGCTTGTGCGGGCCCGTCTCGATGAACACGCCGCTGTCGATGGCGAGGTCGGCGGCGCGCAGGATGTCCTCGCGGGTGTCGGCCGCGAAGGCGATGTGGTGCAGTCGGCCCGAGGAGCCGGTCCAGTCCTCGGTGTAGACGACGTCGTACGACTTGTCGGTGAAGGTCAGCCAACGGGCCGCGATCCGCCCGGAGTCGAGCCGGATCTGCTCGGTGGGCCGGGCGCCGAGGAGCTGTTCCTGGAACTCGGCGTTGGCGAGGACGTCGGCGGCGAGGAAGTTGACGTGGTCCAGGCGGCGCACGCCAACGCCCCGGTTGGGCTTGGCCTGCGGCTGGTTCTTCAGCGCGGGCCTCAGCTCGTCGGGCGCCCGGTAGTGCTCGCTCTCCCAGTACAGGGCGTGTTCGTGCCCGTCGGGGTCGGTGGTGAGGTAGAGCTTGCCGATGCCGGGCTCGTCCTCGGCCCATGTGCCGGTGCGTCCGGCCGCCTCCAGGGCCGCCACCCGGCGCTGAAGGGCCTCCTCGGACGAGGTGCGCAGCGCGAGCCGGCCGAGCCCGGGGGTTTCGCGGGCGGTGAGCACCAGGCTGTGGTGCTCGTAGTCGTCGTAGGTGCGCAGATAGACCGAGTCGCCGTCCTGGCCGCTGACCGTCAGGCCCAGGTAGTCCGTGAAGAAGGCGGTGCTCGCGTCCGGGTCGGGCGTGAACAGCTGGGCGTGGCCGACGTGGGCGATGTCACCGAGCGGCGGAGTCATGGTGGCCTCCAGGGCGTTGTACGGGCAGCGGTGCCGTCCCGGCGGAGCGGGGGAAGACGGTGCCGTCGAAGATCTTGCGGGCGGTGCGTACGACGGCGGTACGGCGGACCACGAGCGGTCCGGGGTCGAGGCGGACGTCGACCTCCAGGAACCCGGTGGGGTGTTCGACGCGCAACCGGTCGCCGGACGCGGGGAGTTCGGCGATGCCCTCCCCCACCCCGCCGGGGATACGCAGTCCCGCCGCCACGCTCGCGGCGCCGAGGACGCCGATGGAGGTGTGGCAGCGCACCGGGATGAAGGTGCGGGTGGTGACCGCGCCGCCGCCCTGGGGCGGGGCGAGCAGGGTCAGCTTGGGGACGGTGGCGTCCTCGGCGTCGCCGAGGCCCATGAGGCGTCCGGCCTCCAGCCGGATCTCTCTGAGCCGGTCGGCGAGCGTCACGTCCTCCTCCAGGTCGCCGGGCGTCTCGCACCCGGTGACCCCCAGCGCGCCGGCCGGGATCAGGACGACCGGCATGCCGTTGTCGACGCAGGTCACCTCGGTGCCGGCGACGGTGTCGCGGGCGTTGCCGGTGGGCAGGAGCGGGCCGGCGCCCTGCGGGAACTCGATGACGACGGGGGCCGCCGTGCCCGGCACGCCCGATATCCCGGCGTCCCCGGTGTACTCGACGCGCCCGCCCGGCGTGCGGAAGCTCGCGACGGCGAGTTCGCCGGTGTTGAGCATGCGGATGCGCACGGAGGTCTCGTCGTCCCCGGCGGGGACCAGCCCGCGCTCGACGGCGAACGGGCCGACCCCGGCGAGGATGTTGCCGCAGTTCTGCCGGCCGGTGACCTCGGGCCGGTCGACGGCGACCTGGAGGAACAGGTAGTCGACGTCGGCCACCGGGTCGTCCGAGCGGGAGACCACGGCGACCTTGCTGGTCAGCGGGTGCCCTCCGCCGAGGCCGTCGATCTGGCGCGGGTCGGGGCCGCCCATGACGCGCAGCAGCAGGTCGTCGCGGGCGCCGGGGTCTGCGGGCAGGTCCCCGGCGAGGAAGTAGGCGCCCTTGGAGGTGCCGCCGCGCATCAGTGTGCAGCGCACCTCCTCGGGACCGGTCACGGCTGTTCCCCGGCGGTGTACTCGTCGTACGACCGATAGGTGACGCCGAGCCGCTCCAGCTTCCCGCGCAATCCGTAGCGGTCCAGGCCGAGTTGACCCGCGACGAAGGCGGCACGGGAGGCGGCCTCCTTCTTCTCGCGGGCCTCGGACGCCTCGGCGACGTGGCGGGCCCGCTCGCGCGGGACGACCACGACACCGTCGTCGTCGGCGACGATCACGTCACCGGGGCGGATCACCTGGCCGTCCACGGCGACCGGCACGTTGACCGAGCCGCCAGTGGCCTTGACCGTGCCTTGCGCCGAGACGGCGCGGGACCAGGCGGCGAAGCCCATCTCGCGCAGCTCCTGGGTGTCGCGGACGCCCGCGTCGATGACCAGTCCGCGCACACCGCGCCGCTGGAGGGCGGTGGCGAACAGCTCGCCGAACATGCCGTCCGTGGAGGGTGAGGTGGTGGTGACGACCAGGACGTCGCCCTCGCCGCACTGCTCCACGGCGGCGTGGATCATCAGGTTGTCGCCGGGCCAGCTGAGCACGGTGACCGCGGTGCCCGCGATCCGTACGCCCTGCTGGACCGGGCGGATGCCGGGGCCGAGCAGCCCGGTGCGGCCCATGGCCTCGCTGATCGTGGCCACGCCGTACCCGGCGAGCGCAGCGACCTCCTCCGCGCCGGCCTTCGGCGGACCGGTGACGACGACGCCGCTCATGCCAGCTCCTGTGCGATCTGCGGGTACGGGCGCATGTACGCCTCGGCCATGGTGCGGTGCGCCAGGCCCAGGTTGGGCCCGGCGTTGCGCTTGAGCTGGACGCCGCGGCGGACGGCCAGGTCGGTGTAGTAGTCCCACAGGTGCTGCTGGGCGCCGAGGCATTCCATGGCCTTGCGCTTGGTGTCCCACACCTCGGTGATGTCGAGGAGGACCTCGGGCCGGAAGCCGCTCATCTCGGGCTGGTGCGGCTCGAAGTAGAAGACGGGCGGGGCGCCGATGATCTCGCCCTCGCCCGGGTAGCCGATGGCCTGGGCGAGGACGCGGGCCTCCAGGGCCATGCGGTTGGCGGCCGGGTGGTCGCCGTTGTACGGGTCCTCCACCGGGTGGGTGAGCACGACGTCGGGCTGGGTGGCGCGGTAGACCTCGACGAGCCGGTCGGTCAGCTCGGGCGTGACGAGCAGCGGGTAGTCCCCGGCGTCGAAGAAGCGGACCTCGGCGCCGAGCGTGGCGGCGGCCTGCTCGGCCTCCGCCCGGCGGATCGCCTTGATCTCGTCCAGCTTCTTCCCCTCCCGCCAGGCCTTGGCGGACTCGCCGCGCTCGCCGAAGGTCAGGCACGCGATGGTGACCTTCTCCCCGCGCGAGGCGGCCAGGGCGATGGCGCCGCCGGCCCGCCACACGAAGTCTCCCGCGTGCGCGGTGACGACGAGTGTCGACCGTGGGGTGGCGGCGGGCGCGTTGCCGTGCGTCATGGGTGCAATCTCCTTGGTGGACAGGTGACGCCCGCCTCGGTGCGTGTGTCAGTCGCGCAGCGCCTCGATCACGCTGGTGAGGTGGGCGCGGACGGCCGCCTCGGCCGCCTGCGGATCCCTGGCCTCGATCGCTTCGATCATGGCCAGATGCTCGCTCAGGGACTGCTGCGGGCGTCCCGGACGCAGCGCCAGCTGGAAGCGGTGCCGCACCAGTTGGGCGTTGAGGCGTTCCAGCAGCTCCACGGCCGTCAGCTGGCCGGAGAACTCCCGGATCCTCGCGTGGAGTTCGTGGTTGAGGTCCGAGTACGTCAGCGGTTCCCCGCCGGCCACGGCCTTGCGCATCGCCGTGCCCAGATCCTTGAGCTCGGATACCTGCGCGTCGCTGACGGCGGCCGCCGCCTTCGCCGCGCAGAGCCCTTCGAGGACCAGGCGGCACTCGGTGATGGCGACCGCCTCCTCGACGGTCACCACTCGCACCCGGGAACCCCGGTTGCGGATCCGCTCCACGAGTCCCTGCGCCTCCAGGTCGATCAGCGCCGCCCGGATGCTGGCCCGTGTCACACCGAACTGCTCGGCGAGTTCGTTCTCCACCAGCCGCTGCGCCGGTGCCATCTCGCCGCGCAGGATCGCCTGCCGCAACTGCCCGAGCGCAAGCTGTTTCGCCTGCTCCCCGGTGTTCGGACGGGCTTGGTTCGGCATGGTTGCCCTCCCTGAGTGAGTGCCTGTCGAACCTAAATCTAGCCAAACAACATTGTCAACAATTTTGTTTGAGATATCCCGGCCGGCTGGCAGCCCGGCGAAGGCGGCAACAGACGACGAAAGGCGCGACGAAGTGTCCGTGCACCCCCGCGGATACGGCACACCCTGTCGCCCCCGCGGCCCCCTCCGCCCCGGTTAGCGTCGCCGCATGAACCACAGTTTCGTTGTGCACGTCCCCGACGCCGAGCTCGAACCCGAGCCCCTCTCCCCCGAACAGATCGTGTCCGGCAGTCCCGAGGTCACCGGCAAGGTGGTCTGGGAGTCGGCGGACGGACGCCAGGTGCGCGGCATCTGGCAGATCACCCCCGGGGTCGTCACCGACACCGAGGCGGACGAGCTCTTCGTCGTGCTCAGCGGCTCCGCCACCATCGAGGTGGAGGGCGGCCCCACGCTGACGGTCGGGCCGGGCGACCTGGCCGTCCTGCGCGAGGGCGACCGGACGACGTGGACGGTGCACGAGACGCTGCGCAAGGCGTACGCGATCAACCTGGGGTGAACCTGCGGACCCCCTTTGTCCTGTCAAAAGGTTGACATGATGCGGACGGTCCGCACAGGGTGGCCTGGACAGTTCACGGACCGGTCCTCAAGGGGCTCGCATGGTGGAAGCGCTCGGTGTCGCCGTCGTCGGATTCGGCTGGATGGGCCGCGTGCACACCCGGGCGTACGCCCGTGTCCCGCACCACTATCCGCGGCTGCCGCTGCGTCCGGAGCTGATCGCGGTCGCCGAGGAGGTGCCGGGCCTGGCCGAGGAGGCCGCCGCGCAGTTCGGGTTCGCCTCGGCCACCCGTGACTGGCGCGACGTGGCCGCCGACCCGCGCGTCCGGGCGGTCAGCATCACCGCGCCGAACTTCCTGCACCGGGAGATCGGCACGGCGATGGCGGAGGCCGGCAAGCACATCTGGATCGAGAAGCCCGTCGGCCTCACCACGGGCGACGCCCGCGCGGTGGCGGACGCCGTGGCCGGGGCCGGCGTCCAGGGTGCCGTCGGCTTCAACTACCGCAACGCGCCCGCCGTCGAGACCGCCCGCGAGCTGATCGCGTCCGGCGAGATCGGCGCCGTCACGCATGCCCGCTTCCGCCTGTTCAGCGACTACGCGGCCCACCCCGAGGGGGCGCTGACCTGGCGCTACGAGCGGGCGCGCGGCGGCAGCGGCGTGCTGGGCGACCTGGCCTCGCACGGCGCCGACCTCGCCCGTTTCCTGCTCGGCGACATCGTCTCCCTGACCGCGGACACGGCGGTCTTCCTGCCCGAGCGGGCCCGTCCCACCGCCGCCACGGCCGGTCACGCGCGCGCCGCGGGCGGCGAGCCCGGCCCGGTGGAGAACGAGGACTACGTCGGCTGCCTGCTCCGCTTCGCCTCCGGGGCCCGCGGTGTCCTGGAGGCGTGCCGGGTGTCGGTCGGCGAGCAGAACGCCTACGGCTTCGAGGTGCACGGCACGCGCGGCGCGGTGTTCTGGGACTTCCGCCGCATGAACGAGCTGGGTGTCAGCCGGGGCACGGCGTACCAGGACCAGCCGGTCAGCACGGTCCACGTCGGCCCCGGGCACGGCGAGTTCGCCGCGTTCCAGCCGGGCGCGGCGAACGCCATGGGCTACGACGACCTGAAGGTGGTGGAGGCCCACCGCTTCCTGCGCTCGATCGCCGAGGGCGTCCCCTGCGGCGCGACACTGACGGACGCCGTGCACAGCGCGGCCGTGCTGGACGCGATGGCACGGTCGGCCGAGCGGCGGTCCTGGGTCGACGTGCGCGGCGAGGAGTGACACCGGGGCCGGCCGGCGAGCGGGAGCGCAGCCCCCTCGCCCTGCCCGCGTCCCACGACGGCCACCACACACAAGGAGCAGCGGAACCCATGCGCATCGGAATCCTCGGCCTCGGCCGCATCGGCGCCTTCCACGCCGAGACCCTCTCCGGGCTCGACGCCGTCGGCTCGCTCGTCGTCGCCGACCCGTCCGCGGACGCCGCGCGGGCCGCCGCCGAGCGGTTCGGCGCCGAGGTGGCCCCCTCGCCCGAGGCGCTGCTGGGCGCCGGGGTGGACGA
>NZ_WWHX01000479.1 GCF_009862125.1 Streptomyces sp. SID5910 | reverse complement strand
TGTCCATGCCCCCACCGTAAGACCACCGGACCCGCGCGCCTCGGGGCGGGGGCCGCCGGGCCCGGCCGGGTGCCGTGGCGCCACTTACCGGCCGTCACGGCACCCGGCGTCCCGCCGCCCTCGCCCCGTCGATATCCGATCCCGCGCACCGGGGCCCTGCGGCTAAGGTCGGGGCATGGCTTCCGAGCATGACGAAGGCAGGGACGGCGAGGCGACTGCCGTACCGGACTCCCCCGAGGCGAAGGCCGCCGACCAGGCCCCGGACCCCAAGACCGCCGCCGCGATCGCCGCCGCCGAGGCTGCCGGACCGCAGAACGGCGAGAGTGTCCGGGTCGACAGCTGGATCTGGGCCGTCCGTCTGATCAAGACCCGCTCCCTCGGTGCGACCGCCTGCCGGGGCGGTCACGTCCGGGTGAACGGCGAGCGCGTGAAGCCAGCCCACTCCCTGCGTGTCGGCGACGAGGTGCGCCTGCGGCACGAGGGCAGGGAACGGGTCGTCGTCGTCAAGCGGCTGATCCGCAAGCGGGTCGGAGCCCCGGTCGCCGCCCAGTGCTACATCGACAACTCCCCGCCGCCTCCGCCCCGCGAGGCCGTAGCCCCGGCCGGCATCCGCGACCGCGGCGCCGGACGCCCGACCAAGCGGGACCGGCGCGAGCTGGAACGCCTGCGCGGCCTGGAGGGCATGGGCCGCCCGGAGGGCCACTGACCGAGGGGCCGCTGACCGAAGGGCCACTGGCCGGAAGACCCTGCGAAGACGGACCCCCCTGCCGGCGGTCACGCGCGGACCAGCCGGAGCAGCTCCGCGTTGTGCTCCCGGCGGGCCCAGGCCACGAGGAGCAGCGGGACCAACAGGACGAGCGGCGTCGCCGCGTTCTCGCCGTCGAAGTAGGTGAGCTGGACGACGAACGCGCCCACCATCAGCGCGCTCAGCGCCGTCGCCGCCACCGACTGGAGCACCGGGACCAGCAGGGCGATCGCCCCGGCCAGTTCGAGGATGCCGATGGCGTACATGCCGGCGTTGCCCCAGCCCATCTCGTCGAAGGTCTCGGCCGCCGACGCGTGCGCGATCAGCTTGGGCAGGGCGCTCGCGACGGCGAAGAACAGCGCGAGGAGCACCTGCACCGCCCGCAGGGCGATCCGGGCGCCCCGCCCGGATCGCCCTGCCGGGACGGAGGCTGCCGAGGCGACGGCGGGAGCGTGGGTGGCGGAAGCGGTGGTCTCGGGCATGGGGATCTCCTGGGCTGAGCGGTCCGTGCTGCTGTCGGGGAGGTAGACCGCCCCTCGCCCCGGAACTCATCGCACCCCTAGCCCCGGCCCGCCGGGACCGCCCGCACCCATGTCCCGTCCTCGGTGAGATACCGCTCCACCCGCAGCCCCGCTCGCCCGGCTGCGGGCCCGGCACGGCGCGTACTTCGTCACCGGCAACCACGAGTACTTCTCCGGCGCCGAGCAGTGGGTCGCCGAGGTACGCCGCCTCGGCCTGATCCCGCTGGAGAACGCCCGCACCGAGCTGCCCCACTTCGACCTGGCCGGCGTCAACGACGTGGCGGGCGAGGACGAGGGCCACGGCCCCGACTACGCCCGCGCCCTCGGCGACCGCGACCGGGCCCGCGCCTGCGTGCTCCTCGCCCACCAGCCGGTGCAGATCCACGACGCCGTCGACCACGGCGTCGACCTCCAGCTCTCCGGCCACACCCACGGCGGCCAGCTCTGGCCCGGCAACCTCATCGCGGCCGCCGCCAACCCGACGGTGGCCGGCCTGGAGCGCTACGGCGACACCCAGCTCTACGTCAGCCGCGGCGCCGGCGCCTGGGGCCCGCCCACGCGCGTGGGGGCGCCCTCGGACATCACGGTGATCGAGCTGGCGTCCTGTCAGGCCTGACGCGGGGGCTTCTGGGCCGAGGGGTCGGGCAGCGCCTTGGTCATGCCGGGCAGGAAGTCCGTGAACAGCTCGTGCACCTCGCGCACCAGCGGGCGCAGCACCCGGAACCGGGCCAGCGCGACACCCCGCGCGGTGAGCCGGGCGCCGCGCTCGGCCAGGCGGTAGCTGCGCTCGCGGCCCGGGGTGCGGTCGAAGACCCAGTACAGGACCAGCCCCATCTGGGAGAGCCACATCAGCTCCGGGAGGATGTCCCGCAGGTCCTCGGGCACCTTGGTCCTCGTGCCGGCCAGCACCGCGCGGTGGACGCTGATGGCCTCCACGCGCGCGTGCTCCGACTCCGGGGAGAAGGGGCTGAGCGGGCTGTCCGGGTCGGCGGCGTTCTTGAAGAACTGCACCGCGAACTCGTGGTACGGCGTCGCGATGTCCAGCCACACCTTCAGCACGCCCGCGAGCCGCGCCTCCAGGTCGGTCTCCCGCGCCAGCACCTCGCGGACCGCCGCCTGGTGCTCGGCGGCGATCCGGTCGTAGAAGCCCTGGATCAGGTGCTCCTTGCCGGCGAAGTAGTAGTACGCGTTGCCGACGGAGACACCGGCCTCCTGGGCGATGGCCCGCATGGTCGTCCGGTCGTAGCCGCGTTCCTGGAAGAGCCGCATGGCCGTCTCCAGGATCAGGGCGCGGGTCTGCTCGGACTTGCTGAGGGGGGCTCCGTCGTCGGGGCCGTCGTTCTTCGCAGGCACAGGAAGAGAGCCTAACGAGTGACGCAGGCGCCGTCGTCGCAGCCCGGCCCGGTGTAGAGCCAGCCGAGCCCCGGCTCATACACCCAGCCGTCGGCGCGGCGGTATCCGTTGCCGCCCCACCGCTTCTGCCCGTCCCGCCACTTGGCGGCGGCCAGGACGGCGCCCCGGGCCAGCCGGGCCCCGGCGGGCGTGGCGAGCCGGTGGGCGAGCCTGCGGTACCTGCGCAGCGCCCACAGGACGACGATCCAGGCGGCGGCGCCCCGGTAGACCTGCCCGGCGTCGCCGACGGCGGTGACCTCGTCGAGGGAGGCGCCGTGGTCGAGGCCGGGAAAGCGCCGCCGGGCCTCGTCCGACCCCGCCGGGACCAGGTCCATCGGCACCAGCCGGGGCTGGCGCAGCAGCCAGTCCCGTACGTGGGTGCACAGGGAGCATTCGGCGTCGTAGAGGACGGTGAGCCGGCGCACGGGGGCGCCGGCCGTCCCGGGAGCGGGAGCCATGGGCTCAGGCTCCGGCCGTCGGGGCCGCCCAGCCCTGCGGCGGGACCGGCGGGATCTGCTCCCGCTCCATCATTCCGCGCCGCCGGATCTTGTTGAGCACGTACACGTTGGCCAGGTGCATCACGCCGAGGACCAGCAGCACCACGCCCAGCTTGGTCGAGAGCGCCTCGAAGATCCCCCGGGTGTCGGTGATCGTCTCGTCGTCGCTCAGGTAGAGGGCGACGAAGCCGAGGTTGACGAGGTAGAAGCCGACCACCAGGAGGTGGTTGACGGCGTCGGCGAGCTTCTCGTTGCCGTGCAGGACGTCGGCGAGGAAGACCCGGCCGTTGCGGCTGAGCGTCCGGGCCACCCAGACGGTCAGACCGATGCTGACGACCAGGTAGATGACGTAGGCGATGACGGTGCGGTCCATGCCCCACCCCTTCTTGAACGCGTTCAAAACGCTGACAGGGATGACTGTAGACCTGCTTTTGAACGTGTTCAACTCAAGGGTGGAGTGGTCCGCGTCACGCGGCCGGCGGGTCAATACGGCTAGGGCCTGCGGCCGAGCTCGGGGCGCTTGGAGTAGTCGGTCAGTCCGATGACGTTGCCCCAGGGGTCGGCGAACTCGACGGTCCAGCCGGTGGCGACGGGGAAGGGCTCGTCCAGCGGCGCGATGTCCGCCTCGCGCAGCGCCGCGGCCGCCCGGCGGGCGTCGGGCACCTCCAGCCACACCCGCGCGGAGGGCCACAGCGGCGGCCGCCGCCCGAACTCCTCCTCGCCCCGCAACAGGATGCCGGGGGTCTCGCCCCCGACCTTCAGCAGCGCGATCCCGGCCTCGTCGAGCCGGAAGGCGACCGGGAACCCGGCCCGCTCGTAGAACCCGACGGCCTCACCGAGGTCCCCGACGGGCAGCACCACGTTGTCGAACCCGAGCAGTTCGTACGACTCGTCATCTGACATGCCGTCAGGCTAGGACGCTCATCGCCCGGAACGGCTGATTGTCATCCCTCGCCGGGTGCGGGATTGGTCCGTCCGGCGGCAACCGGCCGCGCGGCGCACCGGGGCGCTCATGCCGAAGGGCCCCGCCTCCACCGGAGACGGGGCCCTTCGAGGACGTACCGACGGACGTCAGAAGCGGCGCGTGATCAGTGCACGCTTGACCTCCGCGATCGCCTTGGTGACCTCGATGCCGCGCGGGCAGGCGTCCGTGCAGTTGAAGGTCGTGCGGCAGCGCCAGACGCCGTCGCGGTCGTTCAGGATCTCCAGCCGCTGCTCGCCGGCCTCGTCGCGCGAGTCGAAGATGAAGCGGTGGGCGTTGACGATCGCGGCCGGGCCGAAGTACTGGCCGTCGTTCCAGAACACCGGGCACGAGGACGTGCACGCCGCGCACAGGATGCACTTGGTCGTGTCGTCGAAGCGCTCGCGGTCCTCGGCGGACTGGAGGCGCTCACGCGTCGGCTCGTTGGTGTCCTTCGTGATCAGGAAGGGCATCACGTCCCGGTACGCCTGGAAGAACGGCTCCATGTCGACGACCAGGTCCTTGAGGACCGTCAGCCCCTTGATGGGCTCGACCGTGATCGGCTTCTCGGGGTTGATGTCCTTGATCAGCGTCTTGCAGGCCAGCCGGTTCTTGCCGTTGATCCGCATGGCGTCGGACCCGCAGATGCCGTGGGCGCAGGAACGGCGGAAGGTCAGCGTGCCGTCCAGGTCCCACTTGATCTTGTGAAGGGCGTCGAGGACACGCTCCTTCGGGTCGATCTCCAGCTGGAAGTCCTGCCAGGTCGCCTCGGCCGAGACCTCCGGGTTGAACCGGCGGACGCGGACCGTGACGGAGATGTAGGGGGAGTCGGCGAAACCGGGCTCGGGAGCCTTGTCGCTCTTCTCCATGACAGGGGTAGCCATCAGTACTTACGCTCCATCGGCTGGTAGCGGGTCTGGACGACCGGCTTGTAGTCCAGACGGATGGACTCGGCGCCGTCGTCGCCCACCTCGCGGTACGCCATGGTGTGGCGCATGAAGTTGACGTCGTCGCGGTTGGGGTAGTCCTCGCGGTAGTGACCGCCGCGGGACTCCTTGCGGGCGAGCGCGGAGACCGCCATCACCTCGGCCAGGTCGAGCAGGTTGCCCAGCTCGACGGCCTCCAGCAGGTCGGTGTTGAACCGGCGGCCCTTGTCCTGGATCGCCACGTTCTTGTAGCGGGCGCGCAGCTCGGCGATCTTCTCGACGGCCGTCTTGATCGTCTGCTCGGTGCGGAACACCATGACGTTGGCGTCCATGGTCTCCTGGAGCTCGCGGCGCAGCTCGGCCACCCGCTCGCTGCCCGTGGACGTCCGCAGCCGCTCGATCTGCTCGACGACGAGGGACTCGGGGTCCTCCGGCAGCGGCACGAAGTCCGCCTTCTGGGAGTACTCCGCGGCGGCGATGCCGGCCCGCTTGCCGAAGACGTTGATGTCCAGCAGCGAGTTGGTGCCCAGGCGGTTGGCGCCGTGCACCGACACGCACGCGACCTCGCCGGCCGCGTACAGGCCCGGGACGACGGTGGTGTTGTCCGCGAGGACCTCACCCTCGACGTTGGTCGGGATGCCGCCCATGGCGTAGTGCGCGGTCGGCTGGATCGGGATCGGGTCCGTGTAGGGCTCGATGCCGAGGTAGGTCCGCGCGAACTCCGTGATGTCGGGCAGCTTGGCGTCCAGCTGCTCCGGCGGGAGGTGGGTGAGGTCCAGGAAGACGTGGTCGCCCTCGGGACCGCAGCCGCGGCCCTCGCGGATCTCCGTGTAGATGGAGCGCGAGACGACGTCACGGGACGCGAGGTCCTTCATGACCGGCGCGTACTTCTCCATGAAGCGCTCGCCGTCCTTGTTGCGGAGGATGCCGCCCTCACCGCGGGCGCCCTCCGTCAGCAGGATGCCCATGCGCCAGATGCCGGTCGGGTGGAACTGGAAGAACTCCATGTCCTCCAGCGGCAGCCCGCGCCGGTACACGGCCGCCTGGCCGTCGCCCGTCAGCGTGTGCGCGTTGGAGGTCACCTTGAAGAACTTGCCGGTGCCGCCGGAGGCGTAGATCACGGCCTTCGCCTGGAAGACGTGGATCTCGCCGGTCGCCAGCTCGTAGGCCACCACGCCGGCGGACTTCTTGACGCCGTCGACCTCGGTGATCAGCTGGTCCAGGACGTAGAACTCGTTGAAGAACTCCACGCCCTCCTTGACGCAGTTCTGGTACAGCGTCTGGAGGATCATGTGGCCGGTGCGGTCGGCCGCGTAGCAGGACCGGCGGACCGGGGCCTCGCCGTGGTTGCGGGAGTGACCGCCGAAGCGGCGCTGGTCGATGGTGCCGTTCGGCGTCCGGTTGAACGGCAGGCCCATCTTCTCCAGGTCGAGGACCGAGTCGATGGCCTCCTTCGCCAGGATCTCGGCGGCGTCCTGGTCGACCAGGTAGTCACCGCCCTTGACCGTGTCGAAGGTGTGCCACTCCCAGTTGTCCTCCTCCACGTTGGCCAGCGCGGCGGCCATGCCGCCCTGCGCGGCGCCCGTGTGGGAGCGGGTGGGGTAGAGCTTCGTCAGGACGGCGGTGCGGCTGCGCTTCGTCGACTCGATGGCCGCGCGCATGCCGGCGCCGCCTGCGCCGACGATGACGGTGTCGTACTTGTGGATCTTCATGATTCTCGCAGCCCCGTGCCTAGCGGATGTTCGGGTCGAAGGTGAAGATCACCAGCGTGCCCAGCAGGATGGTGAACACCGTGGCGGTGTAGAGCAGGCCCTTGAGCCACAGCCGGGTGTTCGCGCGCTCCGCGTAGTCGTTGATGACCGTGCGCAGGCCGTTGGCACCGTGCAGCATCGCGAGCCAGAGCATCAGCAGGTCCCAGACCTGCCAGAACGGCGAGGCCCAGCGGCCGGCCACGAAGGCGAAGCCGATCTTGGAGACGCCGCCGTCCAGCACGAGCTGGATGAGCAGGTGGCCGAGGACCAGGACGACCAGCACCACGCCGGACAGGCGCATGAACAGCCAGCCGTACAGCTCGAAGTTGCCGCGCGTGGACTTCGGGGTCTTCTTGGTGCGCTGCCGGGGGGCTTCGATCAGCGGCGCCGGGTTGTCGACGGTGTAGATCGACGCGCCCTCGACGGGGCCGATGCCGGCAGCGGTCTTGTCAGTCGTGGACATCTGCGTCAGCTCCCGAACAGTTCACGAGCGGCGTGGCCGAGGACGGGGTAGATCGCCCCGAGCATCAGCACGATCCACAGGGCGACCACGGTCCAGAGCATCTGCTTCTGGTAGCGGGCGCCCTTGATCCAGAAGTCGACGGCGATGACGCGCAGACCGTTGAGCGCGTGGAAGAGGATGGCGGCGACGAGGCCGTACTCCAGCAGCGCGACGATCGGGTTCTTGTACGTGGCCACGACGTTGTCGTAGGCCTCGGGGGAGACACGCACGAGAGCGGTGTCCAGCACGTGAACGAACAGGAAGAAGAAAATGAGGACGCCGGTGACTCGGTGAGCCACCCAGGACCACATTCCTTCCCGGCCGCGGTACAGCGTTCCAGCCGGCACGGAAGTTTCCTCCGGGAGCGGGGATTGGGGCCGCGCCGGCTTTCTCTTGTCGGTCGGGCCCGGCCGGGTACGGTCCACCGGCCCCCAGCATCGTAGCGACGTGTGCCTGCGGCGCTTACGGGGGGCCTGCTTGTGTGATCAAAGTTGCACTCAAAGGAGCAGTGGGATTGAGCGCCGGGCGGCTAATGGGGTGGGGGTTTGGTGTGGTTTGCCGGGTGCGGGTCGTCGGTGGCCGGTCGCGCCCACGCGGCGGAGCCGCCTATGTCACAGCCCCGCGCCCCTAAAAGCCGGCGTACTCGCGCCCGTGCCAAGCGGCGCAGTTCTTCGGCCGCCACCAGGCGTTCCTCGTCCGGATCGTTTGTCAATCGTGACCGGATGGCTGCCAGGGCGTGGTCCAGGGCCTCGTTCGCGGGCAAGCCGTCCAGGCAGATCACGAACGCGTGGCCGAAGCGGCTTTCGTAGGCCGCGGTCGCCGCGGTCAGGGCTGTGTGGGCCGCTGCGTACGTGTCCTCGGCCAGGGCCGGCATCGCCTCCGCCGTCAGGGCCTCCGTGAGGGCCTGGGGGCTCAGGTCGTACGTCGCCTCGTCGGCCGCCGCGAGGAGGGCGGGGAGGTCCGGGTAGGGGCGGTGGGTGGTGAGGCGGTGGGACCAGGCGTGGCTGTTCAGGCAGGTGAGGAGGGTCCGGGCGGCCTCGTCGGAGGGGGCGGTGTTGAAGCGCTCCAGCGGGGTGGGTGCTGCCGGTGCGGCGCGTGTTTGCACCGGTACCGGTATGGCCACTCGGCCGGAGAGTTCTGGGAGACGGTGCACAGGCAGCGTGGGTCCTTGTGGGCGTCACGTGTGTGTCGGCAGGGGATTGTGCGAAATATGTGCCCGACACATTATCGAGAGAGGACATCGCATGTCCGTACGCTGCCCGAATTTCACCCGAACGGGAGAGTTTCGGAACATGTGGTGGACGCATGAGGGAGCCGGCGGCCTTAGGTTGGCGCTGTGAGCCAGCACGGACGCCGGACACCGGCGCGCAAGGTGAGGCAGCGAGCGGTGATCGCCGGCGCGGCGGTCGCGGCCCTCGGCGTGGGAGTCGGCCTGTGGGCCACCGACGGCGACGGGGACGGCGGGCCCGCGGCGCGGTCCTCCGAAGGCGCGGCCGCACCCTCCACCTCGCCCAGCCCCAGTCGCTCCTACGCCCTGTCGAAGGCGCCGCAGACCGTGCCGGCCGTACGGCAGCACACCGCGGCCCGCGGACCCGGCTGGCAGCCCGCCCCCGGTCACCGGGTCGTCGTGGCCGACCCCTCCCTTGCCGACGAGGGCAAGCTGGTCGCCGGCGAGCTGGGCATGTCGTACGCCGGTGAGAAGGACGACGCGCGCGCCGGGGACCTGCGGCTGGAGGTCAAGGCCGACAAGGGCGCGGACCCGGAGTCGTACACCATGACCGTGCGCGACGGCCGCGTCACCGTCAGCGGGCCGGCCGAGGCGGGCGTCTTCTACGGCACCCGCACCCTGAAGCAGGAGGTGGACGGCGGCGGCACCGCGCCGGAGGGCGTGGTGAAGGACGAGCCGGCCAAGCCCAAGCGTGGCTTCATGCTCGACATCGCCCGCAAGCACTACGACGCCGACTGGATCAAGGACCGGGTCCGCGAGCTGGGCGACCTGAAGTACAACGAGCTGGGTCTGCACTTCTCCGACGACCAGGCCTTCCGCATCGAGTCGGACTCGCACCCGGAGATCGTCTCCCAGGACCACCTGACCAAGGCCGAGGTCAAGGAGATCACCGACCTCGCCGCCTCCCGGCACATCACCGTCGTCCCCGAGATCGACTCCCCGGGCCACCTCGGCGCCGTGATCGCCGCGCACCCCGACCTCCAGCTCCGCAACGTCCGCGGCACCGCCACGCGCGGCGCGATCGACATCTCCAAGCCGGAGGCCGCCGAGATCGTCGACGACCTGCTGGACGAGTACGCCGACCTCTTCCCCGGCACGCAGTTCCACCTGGGCGCCGACGAGTACCAGGCGCTCGTGGTGTCCGACCCGGAGGCGTCCTACCCGACGCTGGCCGCCGCCGCCCGCGAGGCCTACGGCTCCGGCGGCACCGTCGCCGACCTGACCACCGGCTGGCTCAACGGCCGCGCCAAGACCGTCCTGGCCCACGACCGCACCCCGCGCGCCTGGAACGACGGCTTCTTCAAGGACACGTCCGTCGAACCGCTGAAGGACATCAAGGTCGCGTACTGGACCGGCAAGGAGATCGGCGCCCGGCCGCCCACGGAGTACCTGAGCGCGGGCCGCCAGGTCCTCAACTACAACGACGAGTTCCTCTACTACGTGCTCGGCCAGCCGCAGACCTTCGTCTACCCGACCGGTCAGCGCATCTACGAGCAGTGGACCCCGCGCGTCATCCGCGGCACCACGGCCGTCGACGCCAAGTACGACGACCAGATCCTCGGCGGCAGCTTCGCCGTCTGGGGCGACATCCCGAACGCCCAGACGCAGGCCCAGGTCGCCGCCGGCATCCGGCTGCCGCTCGCCGCGACCGTCCAGAAGCTGTGGGACCCGGACAAGCCCGAGCTGTCCTGGACGGAGTTCAAGGCGCTGGCCGACCGGCTCGACTGACCGGGGCCCCGGGCCGGACGGCGCCGGATTGTCCGATACGGCTGCGAACTCCCGTACGGCTGTGGTGATGTTTGGGCGAGCCGAACCGACACGCCGGGGGGAGCCGGGACATGGGCTACTGGGGGTATTTCGTCGTGGGCCGGGCCGAACGGCCGCTCACGGAGCTGGACGCGCTCGACGGCGCCGCGGACATGACCCTGCGGGTGTCCGCGCCCGACGGCTGGCAGGTGTGGGAGTACCCGGGCGGCGACGGGGACGTCGGGAACATGAACGACCTGGCCGCGCAGACCGGCGCGCCCGCGCTGTTCGGATACGTCATGGACAGCGACTGCGTGGCCGTCGAGGCGGCGGCGCCCGAGAGCGGGGCGTGGACGACCTGTCTGGCGCGGGCCGCGATGGCCGGGTACCTCGGCGCCGAGAACGAGGGGCTCACGCTGGAGGACTACTTCCTCGAACCCCGCGACGCCGCCGGGCGTGCCGTCGCCTGGGCCGCCGAGGCCGGTCGCACCGCGGACGCCGGGGAGCTGGCCGCCGTACTGGCGGCGGACCCGGGCGACGAGACGGGGCCCGGTGCGAGCCCCGCGTCCGGGGCGGCCCCGACCGCCGAAGACCTCTTCTTCCGGTTCCTCGACCGGCTCGGCGTGGTGCCGCTGTGACACTCGCGGGCCGTCGCACGCAGTAAGGGGCAATGCGGGCTCCGTGGCGGAGCGCGGGCCGGGGCGGCAGGAACGAGGAGGCGCCGGATGAGTCTGGTGGAACTGATCGCGCGGGCCGACGCACGCGGGCTCGCCGCGAGCGGACTGGCCTGCCTGGACCGCTGTCTGCCGCTCCTGGACGGCGACGACGACGTGCTGCGCCCGCTGTGGGCGGCCCTCGCCGACGGGGACGCGGGCGGAGACGGGGCCGCGAGCGGGGACGGGGCCGCTTGGGCGCAGGCGTGGGAGCAGGTCCGCGGCAAGCTCGCCGGGCCCGGCGCGGCCGGCGAGGACGAGGCCGTCCTGCTGGCCCGGCGCATGCTGGCCGCCGCCCCGGCCGGGTGCTCGGCCGCCGAGGTGCGCGGCTGGGCCGACGCCTGCTCCGTGGCCTCGCTGCGGATCCACCGGCTCCTCGACCCCGCGACGGAGGCCGCCGGGGCCGCCGGCGTCGGCCGTGAGGAGCCCGGGCGGGACGCGTCGCCGCTGGTCGCCGCCGAACTGCGCCGCCAGGTCACCGTCCTGGAGCTGCTCGCGGGCCACGGTCCGGCCGGGCTGCGGGGCGCCCTGGACGTCTCCACGGAGGGGCGCCGGGTGCTGCGGGCGGTGGTGTCCCGCAGGGCGCGCGGCCGGGGCTGACGTCCGGCCGGTGCTGTGACCGTCCTGCGGGGGCGGCGCGGCGGTGGTGCGGTGGACGTGGGGGAGCTGGGGCGGTCCTGCGCCGGTTGGGGAACCACGGGCGGAAACCTGTGACGAAACGCCGCCGGACGACGCTCTTGCCCATGTGACGACTGTGACCAGCGAAGCGACGGTGACCAGCGAGACCACTGCCCCGGCCGCGGGCGCCGACCCGGCGGCGAACCGGCCCTGGGCCGCCACCCGGCCGGTGCGGTGGGCGGCCGACACGGTGGCCGTGATGCGCGAGGGCGCGCGGCTGCGCCTCGACTACTCACCCCAGAGCCTGTGGCGGGCCGACCGCATGATCGAGGGCATCCGCGGCGAGGGAGCCCCCTACGCCGCGGTGGAGACCGTCCTGCGCGGGCTCGGGGCCTACGCCGGGGAGGTGATCGTCCGGGAGAGCGGCGCCGAGTGGTGGGCGACCGGCGGCGACCACTGGATCCGCACCCCGAACGGCCGCCTGTGGGACCCGATCGACGAGGCCCGCCGCTGCTTCGCCGGCGACGGGTCGCTGCGGCTGCTGTGCCGGGAGGCGACGGGCGGCCGCTGACGCGCGGACGCCGACAGCGGGGAGCGGGCCACGGTGGCGGCCAAGGCAACGGCCGGGGCCGCCACCCCCCACAGGAGAGGCCCCGGCCGTCGCGCGGCACGGGCCGCGCGGCGACCCGTACTCCCTACAGCGCCGCCGATGCGTTTTCTGTCACACCTCACCGCGTCACGGGTTAGTTGCGTCTTGTACGGCAATGCGATGAGGACATGGACGAGCGGCGGTTTCAAGACGTAACGTGCCTTTCGCGCCGACCAGCGGTGGACCACCGCAACCACTCATTGGGGAACCACGACGGCGAGCACCCGGTCCGCGAGAGCGGCTCCGGCTTGAGGCGCAAAGAGAGGCGCGTTCGGTGCTGGGGGACGACGCGGAGCTGACCGCCGCGGTGCGTGCGGCACAGGACGGGGACGAGACCGCGTTCCGGACTGTGTACCGCGCTGTGCACCCGCGGTTGCTCACCTACGTGCGGACACTGGTCGGTGAGCCCGACGCCGAAGACGTGGCGTCCGAGGCGTGGCTCCAGATCGCCCGTGACCTGGAGCGTTTCGACGGCGACGCGGACCGGTTCCGCGGCTGGGCCGCCCGTATCGCCCGCAACCGCGCGCTGGACCACATCCGCATGCGCGGCCGCCGGCCGGTGATCGGCGGCGACGAGACGGAGCTGACCGGCAAGCCCGCCGACTCCGACACCGCCGGCGAGGCCCTTGAGGCCCTGGCCACCGACGGCACCCTGTCCCTCATCGCGCGGCTGCCCCAGGACCAGGCCGAGGCGGTCGTCCTGCGGGTGGTCTTCGGCCTCGACGCCAAGAGCGCGGCGGACACGCTGGGCAAGCGCCCCGGAGCCGTTCGCACGGCGGCGCACCGCGGGCTGAAGCGCCTGGCCGAACTGCTCGGTGACGATCCGGAATCCACCGGGGCGCTCGACGCCCTGCCGCCCCAGCGAGAACCGCGCCGCCGTGCGGCGACGTCCGCCACTGTGACGCATACGCGTGCGCGGACGCAGAAGGACATGTGATGGCCGACGAGCAGGACGGGTGGCTGGACCGCGAGACGGCGGAGATCTTGCTGCGCGGAGAGTCACTGAAAGCTGTCGACCCCGCGGCCCGTGACCGCGCCGAACGGCTCGCCGAGGCGCTGGACGCGCTGGCCGCGCACCCCGCGCCGACCAGCGGAGAACTGCCGGGTGAGGCCGCCGCGCTGGCCGCCTTCCGCAAGGCGCGCGCCGATGACGCGGCGGTGTGGGCCGATGCGCCCGCCGCCCTCGGCCACGGCACCGTGCGGCGGCCCTCCGACGCCGGACTGGTCCGCATCGGCCCGCGCCGCGACGACACCCGGCGCTCCCGCTGGGGCCGGCCCCTGCACCTGGGTCTGGCCGCCGCGCTGACCGTCGGCATGGTCGGCGGGGTCGCGGTCGCGGCCGGAACCGGAGTCCTGCCGACCCCGTTCGGCGGCACCGAACCGGCCCCCGCCACCACCGCCTCGGCGGC
>NZ_WWHX01000478.1 GCF_009862125.1 Streptomyces sp. SID5910 | reverse complement strand
TCGGCTGGCACAAGTGGAAGCTGGGCTGGCTGGACCCGTCCCAGGTGCACTGCGCGTCGCAGCCGGGCACGACGGAGTACACGCTGACGCCGCTGGCCCGCAAGGGCGGCGACAAGCTGGTCGTCGTACCGATCGACGGCAGGTCCGGATACGCGGTCGAGCTGCGCACCCGCGAGGGCAACGACGAGGCGGTGTGCCGCGAGGGCGTGCTGATCTACAAGGTCGACGCGGACGTGGACACGGGGATGGGCCCGGTGACGGTCTACGACTCCCGCAAGGACAGCGGCGGCTGCACCCGCAGCCCCAACGTCCACGCCGAACTCTCGGACGCCCCCTTCACCCCGGGCGAGACCTTCAAGGACCCTCGCCGGGGCATCACGATCAAAGTGTCGGGGGCGGACCTGAAGGGGGACCACCAGGTGCGGATCACGCGGGGCTGAGGGCGGGGCCGGCCGGGGCCCGGAGGCCGGCCCTCGCACTACGGTAGGGCTGCCGCCACCGCCGTACCGGAGAGCCGATGCCCGCCGACACCACGCACGACACCGCCGACGCCGTCACGTCGGCCGAGGCGACCGCACCGGCCGGGACGGTCCCGGCGCCGCCCGAGGCGGTCGCACCGCTGCTGCGCGGCATCACCGTCCTCCGCAGGCTCACCGAGGCGGACACCGGCGGCACCCTCAGCCTCAGCGCCCTGGAGAAGGCGACCGGCCTCGCCCGCTCCACGGTCGACCGCATCACCGCCACGCTCGCCCTCATGGGATACGTCCGCCTGGACGGCCGCGACGTCACCCTCACCCCCGGCCTGATGGAACTGGGCAACGCCTACCTCTCCGCCCTGCGCCTCCCCGCGCTGCTGTCCCACCGGGCCGACGCCCTCGCCGACGAGCTGGACGAGTCGGTGTCCCTGGCGGTCGGCGACCGGGACGGCGTCCGCTTCATCCACCAGGCCACGCGCCGCCGGGCGATGTCCCTGAGCTTCCGCATCGGCGACCTGCTCCCCGCCGAACGCACGGCGCCCGGGCCGTTGTTCGCCACGGAATGGACACCCGCGGACTGGCACCGCTGGCACACCCGCCGCTCGGCGGACCCCCACGACGGCGCCTTCCCAGCCGTCCCCCCACGCGAAAACCCGCTCCCCGACGAGGCGTTCGAGCACCGCACAACGATGGCGGCCACAGACGGCTGGGCCCTGGACGACCAGTTGATCGAACCGGGCCTGGTCGCGGTCTCGGCGCCGGTACGGGACCCTGGCACCGGCCGCATCGCCTGCGTGGCAAGCGTGGTGAGCCACACCAGCCGCCACACGGCCCAGGACCTGCGCACCACCCTGCTCCCCTGCCTGCACGCGGCGGCGAAGCAGATGGAAGCCACCCTGCGCGAGACCCCGCCCCTTCCCCCGAGCCCGCCACCAACCGGCCTGGCCACGTGGACGGGAGCGTCGAAACAAGCCCTGGGCCGGGAGTTCGTGGAGTCCCTGGCCCGCGGCCTGACCGTACTGACGGCCTTCGACGAGAGCAGACCGTCGATGTCCCTCACGGAGATCGCGAAGGCGACGGGACTGGCACGGGCGACGGTCCGCCGGGCGGTCGACGACGGCGCCGACGTGCGCGGGTACTACCTGTGGTCCCTGCTGGACAACTTCGAGTGGGCCTACGGCTACGAGAAGCGGTTCGGCGCGGTCTACGTCGACTACGCCTCCCAGGAGCGCGTCCCCAAGTCGAGCGCCCTGTGGTACGCCAGGGCGGCCCGCACGGGGACGCTGCCGCCGCCGGATCAGTTGTAGGCGGCGAAGGCCTTCGAGAAGGCCGAGTTCTCCTGGACGACGGAGCTGCACGTGGCGTCGGCCTGGGGCTTGGCGCCGCCCGCGCACTGCTTGTCACGGGTCGCGGACCACATGGACAGCTGGCCCAGGCCCTTCGACTTGGCGAACGCCACCAGCTGGGCGGCGTCCTCGACGGTGAAGACCTCGCTCGCGACGTCGTTGACGCCGATCATCGGGGTGACGGCGACGGTCCCCCAGGCCGCGCTGTCGGACAGGCCGAGGACGCTCTTGATCTGGGCCTGGGTGGCGGTGGCGGCCTGCTCGGCGTAGCTCCCCATGTCGCCGCTGTACGCCGGGCCGTAGTCCATCGCCATGATGTTGACGGCGTCGATCTTCACGCCGTTCTGCCGGGCGTTCGCGAGGAGGTCGACGCCGGCCTGGGTCAGCCCCTCGGGCATGACCGGCAGGGTGAAGGAGACGTCGAGGCCCGGGTGCTGCTTCTGGAGGGCGGCGACGGCCTGGGCGCGGCGGGTGTTGGCGGCCGTGTCGGGCAGGGCGCCGCCCTCGACGTCGAAGTCGACCTTGGTGAGCCCGTAGGCGTCCACGGCCTTCCCGTACGCCGCCGCGAGGGCGTCGGCCGAGGTGCACGTCGTGGCCAGCTCGGAGCCGGCCGCGCCGCCGAAGGAGACGCGGACGTCGCCGCCCTTGGCGCGCAGGGCGCCTATCTGCTGGGCCACGGCGTCGCTCGCCAGGTCGGTGACGCCGCCCCACTTGGGGGTGCAGCCGCCGCCGTCGGTGACGAAGGCGAGGTTGTAGTCCTTGACGCCGGTGGCCTCGGCGTTCGCGACCAGGTCGAAGGCCGGGTAGAGGGAGGTGTCGACGTAGGGCGCGAAGCCGGCGCCGGCCGTGGTGCCGGCGCCCGGTGTCCCGGAAGGGGCCGGCGCGGTCGGGGTCGGCTCGGCGGTGGCCGTGGCGGACGCCGTGGGGGTGGGTGTTGCCGTCGGGGCGCCGGTCGTCGGGCGGCCGCTGGGCTCGGGGGTGGCGCCGCCGTCCGCCGAGCATTCGGCGCCGTCGACGAGACAGCCGGTCGGGTCCTGGGCGCCGTTGACGACGAAGCCGACGGTGACGGACTCGCCGGGCTTCAGGCCGTCCGTGTCCCACTTCGGCCCGGTCACGGTGACGTGCCGGCCGCTGACGCTCGGCTCGGCGTTCCACAGCGAGCCGAGCGTCGCCCCGGTCGGCAGGTCGAACTCCAGCTTCCAGTCCTTCTTCGCCTCCTGGCTGTTGTTGGTGACGACGTACTGGGCGGTGTAGCCCGTCGACCACGCGCTGGTCTTCGTGTAGGCGGCGCCGACTCCGGCGGCCTGCGCGGTGCTGGTGAACAGCAGCGCGCCGCCGCCGGCCACGGCGGTGGCGACGAGCGCGCCGATCGCCTTGTTCCTGCCACTGACCCTGCGCCGGTGCGTGCTGCTCATCTGGTGCCTGCCTTCACTGTTCCGAGGGCCCTGCGGGGGGTGTGCGCGGGGCGGGGGTGCGGCAGCACGCTAGCGATGCGGAACCGGGCAAAGTGCCTGTTCCGGGCGGGGGTTGGCGATCTTAGGGTGCGCTTAAGGAAGGGATCGGGACCGGTTAAAGGGCGAGCCGCGGCGGGGCTGTCTGCGGCGCCGCACCGTGCCCCGGTGCCCGTGCCGCACCGGCGCCGTGCGCCCGTCGAGCTGGATCCAGATCCGCACCTCCGTGCCGCCGAGCACGGACGAGCCGATGCGTACGTCCCCGCCCGTCGACTCGGCGAGCCGGCGCACGATGTCCAGGCCGAGCCCGGTCGACCCGTCGGTGCCCGAGCCCCGGCCGCGGGCCATGGCCGCCTCGGGGTCGGGAATGCCTGGGCCCGCGTCCGACACGAGCACGATCACGGCGTCCTCGCCGTTGTGCAGGTCGACCGCGAAGGCGGTGCCCTCGGCGGTGTGCCGGAAGACGTTGCCGAGGAGGGCGTCGAGGGAGGCGGCCAGGTCGGCGCGGGCCACGGGGATGCGCACCGGGCGGTCGGCGCCGGCCACCCGCCACTTGCGTCCCTCGTCCTCGGCGAGCGCGGACCAGAAGCCCATCCGCTCGCGGACCACCTCGGCCGCGTCGCACCCGGCGCCGGGACCGGCCGCGGCGGTCTGCGGTTTGGCGTCCCGGGCGGTGCGGATGATGGTGTCGACCTCGCGCTCCAGCTGCTCGACCGCGGCCCGGGTCTGCTCGGCGGCCGGGCCGTCGCCGAGGGAGGCCGCGTTGAGCCGCAGCACGGTCAGCGGGGTGCGCAGACGGTGGGAGAGGTCGGCGGCCAGCTCCCGCTCGTTGGCGAGGAGCTGGACGACCTGGTCGGCCATGGAGTTGAACGCGACGGCCGCGAGCCGCAGTTCGGTCGGGCCCTCCTCGGGCACGCGGGCGCCCAGCTTGCCCTCCCCCAGCTCGTGCGCGCCCTCCACCAGCTTCTGCGCCGGCCGCACCATGCGCACGCCCAGCCGGTCGGCGACCGCGACCGAGCCGACGACCAGCGCGGCGCCGACCGCGGCGAGCACCGCCCAGGCCGTGCCGACGCCGTTGGTGACCTCGGACTCGGGGACGTACACCTCGACGACGGCGATCTCGCCGGAGCTGAGCGCGACCGGCTGGAGCAGCGTGGAGCCGCCGGGCACCTCGGCGGTGGAGGCGCGGCCCATCTCGCGTACGGCGGCGATGTCCTCGTCGGTGGCGCGCTGCCGGCCGATGTCGGTGCCGCCGCCGGCACCGCCGGTGTCCTTGCCGGTGTTCTTGCCGCCGGGTGCCGGGAGGTGCACGGACATCCCGGCGTCCGAGCCCGCGGAGGCGACGACGCGCTCCAGCTGGTCCCGGTCGGTGGTGATGGACAGCGCGGGGGCCACGGCGGCGGCCTCCCGCTCGGCGTTGGAGAAGGCGCGGTCGCGGGCCATCTCCCGGATGACGAGTCCGAGCGGGACGGCGAAGGCGACCACGACCATCGCGGTGACCGCCAGCGACACCTTGACCAGGGCCCACCTCATCGCGGCGGCTCCGCCCCGGGAGACTCCGTGACCGGCGGCTCCGTGACCGGCGGTTCCAGCTTCACGCCGACGCCGCGCAGGGTGTGCAGATAGCGGGGCCGGGCCGCGGTCTCGCCCAGCTTCCGGCGCAGCCAGGACAGATGGACGTCGATGGTCTGGTCGTCGCCGTAGGACTGCTGCCAGACCTCGGCGAGCAGCTCCTTGCGCGGGACGACCACTCCGGGGCGGCCGGCGAGGAAGGCGAGCAGGTCGAACTCACGCCGGGTCAGGTCGAGCCGGACGCCGTCCAGTTCGGCCTGGCGGCGCAGAGGGTCGACGGTCAGGCCTCCGACGCGCAGGACGGTGGACGGCGGTGCCTCCGCGGCGCCGGTGCGGGCGCGGCGCAGTACGGCGGCCATGCGGGCCGAGAGGTGCTCGACCGAGAACGGCTTGGTGAGGTAGTCGTCCGCGCCCGCGTTCAACAGCCGGACGACCTCCGCCTCGTCGTCCCGGGCGGTGGCGACGATGACGGGCACGTCGGTGATGCCGCGCAGCATCTTCAGCGCCTCCGAGCCGTCGAGGTCGGGCAGGCCGAGGTCGAGGATCACCACGTCGAACCGGAAATGGGCGACCTCGCGCAGCGCCTCCAGCGCGGTGCCGACGCTGCGCACGAGGTGCGAGGCGTCGGTCAGATGCCGGATGAGCGCCGAGCGTACGAACTGGTCGTCCTCGACCACGAGCACACTTGCCATGGGCGGCACCGTACGCCATGCGGGGGAACCCGGCGCGGGCCTGTGGACAACTCCCGCCGGGGTGCCGGGCACGCCTGTGGACAACCCGTCCGGGCGACACGCGTGTGACGCGTGAGGCAGTATGGCCGCGATGCGCAGAGGACTCGTACACGTACTCGCCTGGCTGCTCGCCACCGGCGCCGCGGTCACGCTGTCGTGGTGGGGCGTGCACACGGTGATGGCGGGCACGGCCTACGACGCGCCGCGCGCCCTGCCCATCACGGCGGCGGACGCGGACGTGCGGGACGCGCGGGACTCGGAGCCGGTGGCGTCGTCCACCCGGCGCCCCTCGCCGTCGCCCAGCCCGTCGAGCGGAGCGTCGGACGGGCCGTCGGCGTCGCCGAGCCGGACGTCCCGCGAGCCGAGCCCGACGCCGTCGCGGACCGCGCCGGCCACCACGCCCGCCGCCCCCTCCCCCACTACCTCCGGCCGGGTCCGCAGCTACGAGACCGACGGGGGCCGGGCGGTGTTCGACCTCGGGACGTCGTCCGCGTCGCTGGTGTCGGCGACCCCGGGTGCGGGCTGGTCGATGCAGGTGTGGAAGACGGAGACGTGGATCCGGGTGGAGTTCACCTCGGGCGCGGACCGGGTGTCGGTGTTCTGCACCTGGCACGACGGCCCGCCGCGGGTGGAGATCGGCAGCTACTGAGCCGGCCGCCGGGTCACCGGAGGTCTCGGAGTCACTGAAGGCCGCCGGGTCACTGGAAGACGGAGGCCGGCGGCGCCGGCGAGGCCACCGCGGCCGCGTCCGTCACGGGCTGGGCGCCTCCGGCGAAGTCCGTCAGGGCCCTGCCGTGCTCCACGCGCGCGGAGTGCGGGTCGGAGGCGGCACGGCGGGTGAGCTCGGCGACCGGCAGGGGGCGGTCGCAGGCGGCGAGGACCGCGTTGCCGAAGCGTTTGCCGCGCAGCACGGCGGGGTCGGCGATCAGGGCGAGTTCCGGGAAGCGGGCGGCGGCCGTGGCGATCTGGCCGCGCAGGTGGGCGAGCGGCGGGCCGTCGGCGAGGTTGGCGACGTAGACCCCGCCGGGTGCGAGCGCGCGCCGCACCTCGTCGAGGAACTCGGTGGACGTCAGGTGCGCCGGGGTGCGGGCCCCGCTGAACACGTCCGCGACGATCAGGTCCGCCCAGCCGTCGGGCACCTTGGCGAGCCCGGCGCGGGCGTCGGTGGAGCGGACCCGGACGCGGGCGGCGGGGTCCAGGGGAAGTGCGCGCCGGACCAGTTGGACGAGGGCGGCGTCCCGCTCGACGACCTGCTGGGTGGAGCGGGGGCGGGTGGCGGCGACGTAGCGGGCGAGGGTGAGGGCGCCACCGCCGAGGTGCACGGCGTGGACGGGCTTCCCGGGCGGGGCGGCCAGGTCGATGACGTGCCCGATGCGGCGCTGGTACTCGAAGGACAGGTACGCCGGGTCGTCCAGGTCGACGTGCGACTGCGGGGCGCCGTCGATCCGCAGCGTCCAGGCCCGCGCCCGCTCCCGGTCGGGTATCAGCTCGGCGAGCCCGCCGTCGACGTCCTCGGCGACGGTCTCCACGGCTGCGCGCCCGCGGCGGGCGTTCCTGGACTTTCCCATCGGACCATTATCGAACGCCCCCGCCGCTCCCGCGCACACGCGCCCGCGCAGCCGGCGGCCGTACGGGCCGCGCACCCGCGCCGGCGTGCTCAGCGGCAGCTGTCCGCGGCCTCGATCAGCCGGGCCGCCTCCCCCAGCGCGGCCCGCAGGACGGCCGGGTCGGTCGCGAG
This sequence comes from Streptomyces sp. SID5910, assembly GCF_009862125.1. GTDB lineage: Bacteria > Actinomycetota > Actinomycetes > Streptomycetales > Streptomycetaceae > Streptomyces. The sequence continues at coordinate 1,901 of NZ_WWHX01000478.1, read as the reverse complement.
GTCCGCGTCGCCGGGCGGCAGCAGCCAGTCCGAGCCCTCCACCGGGGGCTCCGGCACCAGGTCGAGCTTCATGCCCCGGCCGTCGGTCTCCGTGCAGGTGCTGCCGGGCACGTCCCAGGCCGCGGCCGTCCCCGGGGGCACCAGGAAGCCGAGGGTGTCGCAGCCGTCGTCGTGCAGCACGCGGCCCACCGCCTCGCCGGCTCCCCGCCGGAGAATGTCGACGGCCTCCAGACCCTGCCGCGTCGGCACGGTCACGACGTCGCAGCCACCGTCGTCACCCGCGCCGCAGGCTCCTGCGCGGTCGCTGCTCCGGCTGATCTCCATCCCGGCCTCCACAACGGAACTCCTCCTCGGACGAGCGGGACGGGAGTCGGGGGCCTCCCGGTCCACAGGGTTCAACGCGGCAGAACGTCAACGGCTACGGCACAAGTGCGCCGCAAAGGATGGCACTTCATGGCAGATCCCGGATGAGATATCCGGTTTGTAGCCAAACACCGCGTGGCGGTTCCGTCACAGCCGGTACGTTCTTGCTCGCCGGAAACAGGGTGGCAAACGGGAGAAACCCCGCAACTCACACCCCTTCCGGCGTGGTTCGACGGTTCGCACGAGAGGACCCGGCCATGGCGTCGTCAACGGTGACCTCCGCCCAGCCCGACCGGCCACCGCGGCCGAACGCCGCCTTCCGGCGCCTGCGCGGACAGCGCTCGCCGGCCGAGTTCGCGGCGGCGGTGCGCCGTGCCGCGCGCGAGATCGGCGAGCGGGTCAGCTGCGACGCGCGCTACGTCGGCCGTGTGGAGGCGGGCGAGATCCGCTGCCCCAACTACGCGTACGAGCGGGTGTTCCTGCACATGTTCCCCGGCCGCACGCTCACCGATCTGGGGTTCGCGCCCCGCTCGTCCGTACGCGGACGCCGGGCGCGCACGGACGAGGACGCGCCGCCGGCGTGCCTCGACCGGCCGCCGTGTGCCACGCCGTGTGCGACGAGTGAGACAGGTGGGACGGGTGAGCCGTATGACACGCACAACCCGTGTGACACGCACAACCCGTACGACACGTACGACAACAACGAGGAGAGCGACGTGCTGCGTCGCGCATTCATGACGAGCGGCGCCACCGCGGCCGCCGTCTCGCTGGGCCCCCTGGGGCTCGTCACCGATGCCATGGCGGCGCCGCACGGCGTGCGCCGGGCCGGGCGGAGCGAGGCGGGGGCCCTCGAAGAGGCCGTCCGCCGCATCCGGCTGCTCGACGACCGGCACGGCGCCGACGGCCTCTACCGGCGCGCGGCGGCCCCGCTGCGCACGGCGTACGCACTGCTGGACGCCGGCGCGACCCGGCAGGCGACGGCGGACCGGCTCTACTCGGGCGCCGGGGAACTGGCGATCTCGGTGGGCTGGCTGGCCCACGACTCGGGGCGCTTCGACGACGCGCGCTCCCATTACGCCGAGGCCCTCGCGACCGCGCGGATGACCGGCGACGAGGGGCTGGAGGCGCATGCCTTCTGCAACACGGCGTTCCTGGCCCGGGACGCGGGGCGGCCGCGCGAGGCGGTACGGGCGGCGCAGGCCGCGCAGCGTGCCGCCCGGTCGCTGGGGTCGGCGCGGCTGATGTCGCTGCTGGCGCTGCGCGAGGCGGGGGGCTGGGCGGGGCTGGCGGATCGGGTGGGGTGTGAGCAGGCGCTCACGCGTGCGCAGGTGCTTTTCGCGCGGGGGGCGTCGGATGCCGACCCTGAGTGGATGAGCTTCTACGGGGAGGCCGAGCTGGAGGGGCTGGAGGCGCAGTGCTGGTCCACGCTCGGGGACTGGACGCGGGCGGCGGGGCATGCGCGCCGGGCGGCGGAGCTTCAGGATCCGCACTTCACGCGGAACCTGGCGCTGTACTCGGCGGAGCTGGCGGACGATCCG
>NZ_WWHX01000477.1 GCF_009862125.1 Streptomyces sp. SID5910 | reverse complement strand
GCCCGCAGCTACGTGGGGACTGTGGCGGTGCGGGCGGCACTGCTGCCCGCAGCTAGGCCTAGGTGCACCACCATAGGAAGCGGTCGCAGGTTTTTGTGGGGGTTGGGGTCGGGGTCTCCGGTGGGGTGGGGGCCGTTGTTCGGGGCGGGTCGTCGTCGGGCTCCGGGGAGGACGGAGCCGGGTTCGCGGGGCCGGTGGGGGACGCGGGTCGGGAGGCCGGGGAGTCGGGATCGGTCGCCGTCAGGGACTTCGTGACCTCCGGGGAAGCCGACGTCGAGGGCGACGCGGACGGTGAGGCCGAGGTGGACGTGCTCGGGGACGGGGTCGTTGACGGCGGGGGTGACTGGGCCGTGTCGGCGGCCGGGGCCGCCGATGGCTCCGCCGCTTCCCCCACCTCCCGCGTCGTCGTGCCGTCCGCTGTTTCTGCACCGGTGGACGTCGGCTGGGCCGAGGTGTCCGGGGCGTCCAGGCCGAGTTCCGCCAGGCTCAGGCCGCCCGCCGCGAGGACGAAGCCCGCGGTGATGAGCACGGTGCGGCGGCGCCGGCGGCGGTGTGCGGCGGCCTTGCGGTCCCGGCGGCTCGCCCTGCCGCCCTCCGTCGGGGTCGCGGCGTCGTCGGCCTGCGGCGGACGTTCCTCATCGGCCGTCAAGTAGCCGCTCGGCGCGGGCGGTTGCTCGACAGGAGTGCCGCACCCAGGACAGGCGAGGGCGCCGTTCAGGTGCCGTCGGCACGGGTGGCAGTAGTCCATGACGCGGGAAGATTAAGTTCCGCGACGGGCCCGTTCCTAGACATGGCTGTGAAGGTTGTGTGGGAAAGCGGCCGGAGGCACTCCGCTCCGCTCTTCGAAACTGGCGAAACCGTTACCTGTCCGACCCATTGACACCCCCGCCGCACCCTCCTTAATGTCACGCCAGCATTTCGAACGGCTGACGAAATATCGAACGACGCGAGGGGCAACCGCCGTGCGCATCACCGGAATCAGCACACACGTGGTCGGGACGCCGTGGCGCAACCTGACCTACGTCCAGGTGCACACCGACGAGGGCGTCACCGGAGTCGGTGAGACCCGGATGCTCGGCCACACCGACGCCCTCCTCGGGTACTTGAAGGAGGCCGAGGCCAACCACATTCTCGGTTCCGACCCGTTCGCTGTCGAGGATCTGGTCCGCCGCATGAAGTACGGCGACTACGGCCGCGCCGGCGAGATCGTGATGTCCGGCATCGCCGTCGTCGAGATGGCGTGCTGGGACATCAAGGGCAAAGCCCTCGGCGTCCCGGTCTGGCAGTTGCTCGGCGGCAGGGTCACCGACAAGGTCAAGGCGTACGCCAACGGGTGGTACACGACCGAGCGGACGCCGGAGGCATACCACAAGGCCGCGCAGGGGGTCATGGAGCGCGGGTACCGGGCGCTGAAGATCGACCCGTTCGGCACCGGGCACTTCGAGCTGGACCAGCGGCAGACGAACTACGCGGTGTCGCTGATCGAGGCCGTGCGGGACGCCATCGGGCCCGACGCCGAGCTGATGCTGGAGATGCACGGCCGCTTCTCCCCCTCCACCGCCGTGCGGCTCGCGCGCGAACTCGCGCCGTTCAGGCCGGCCTGGCTGGAGGAGCCGGTGCCGCCGGAGAACCTCAGGGCGTTGAGGAAGGTCGCCGAGAAGGTCGACATCCCGGTCGCCACCGGTGAGCGCATCCACGACCGGATCGAGTTCCGCGAGCTGTTCGAGGACCAGTCCGTCGACATCATCCAGCCGGACGTCGGCCACATCGGCGGCATCTGGGAGACGCGGAAGCTGGCCGCGACCGCCGAGACGCACTACACGCTCGTCGCGCCGCACAACGTCGGCGGTCCCGTGCTCACCGCCGCCAGCCTCCAGGTCGGCTTCACCTCGCCCAACTTCAAGGTCCTGGAGCACTTCAACGACTTCGCCGACGCGGAGATCAAGAAGGTCGTGAAGGGAGCGCCGGTGGTGGATCCGGAGGACGGCTGCTTCCACCTGTCCGACGCCCCCGGACTCGGCGTCGAGCTGGACACCGACGCGGCGGCCGAATTCCCGCAGCAGCAGGCGCGGTTCGACCTGTGGGCCGAGGGCTGGGAGCAGCGCAAGCCCAAGGGGACGCAGGCATGAGCAGGGCGGTCGTCGTCGAGGCGCCGGGCGCGCACCGGCTCGTGGCGCACGAGCCGCGCGAACCCGGCCCGGGTGAGGCGCTGGTGCGGGTGCACGCCGCCGGGATCTGCGGCAGCGACCGCGAGGTCTACCAGGGCAACCGGCCCGAGGGGTACGTGCGTTACCCGCTCACCCCCGGCCACGAGTGGTCCGGGACCGTCGCCGCGGTCGGGGCCGGGGTGCCGGCGTCCCTGGTGGGGCGCAAGGTCGTCGGTGAGGGCTTCCGCAACTGCCAGGTGTGCGACCGCTGTCACGCGGGCGAGACCACCCTGTGCGGCGCCCGGTACGAGGAGACCGGGTTCACCCAGCCGGGTGCCATGGCACCCACGCTGACGCTGCCCGCCCGTCTCCTGCACGTCCTGCCCGACGGCGCCGACCTCACGGCGGCCGCCCTGCTGGAGCCGGCCGCCTGCATAGCGGCCGCCGCGCTCAAGGCGAACGCCCGGCCCGGCGAGCGGGTCGCCGTCGTCGGCACCGGGACGCTCGGCATGTTCGCCGTGCAGTTCCTGCGCGCCGCCTCCCCCGCCGAGCTGCTGGTGGTCGGCACGCGCGACGACCGGGAGGCGCTGTCCCGGCGGTACGGGGCGACCGGCTTCCGCACCAAGGACCAGGCCCTGCCGGACGACTTCGACGTCGTGATCGAGACCGCCGGTTCCGCGGACGCGGCCCGCACCTCCGCCGCGCTGCTGCGCAGGGGCGGGCGGCTGGTGCTGACCGGCATCCCGGCGCCGGGCGCGGACGGGCTGGACCCGACCGAGCTGGTGGTGCGGCAGCTGGAGGTGCACACCGTCTTCGGGGCACCCCCCGACGCCTGGGCGCACACCGTGCGCGTCTTCGCCGCCGGGCTGCTCGACCCGCTGCCGCTGGTGACGCACGAGCTGCCGCTCACCGAGTTCGCGCAGGCCATCGAGCTGGTGGGGGCCGGCGATCCCAAGGTCGGGAAGGTGCTGCTGCGCCCCTGAAGCCGTACGCCGGTGCGGTGGCGACCTGACGGCCTCCGTACCGGCGTACACCCACCGAACCGAGCTTTTCGTACCCTCCGCCGCGAACCTTGTCCGGTATTTCGAACCGGCATCTCGGGGCGGCCCGTCGCACACGAAGGACAGCCCGTGACCGACTCTTCCGCCCAGGCAGCGGCCCGCAGGCCCGGCGAGCAGGCGCTCGCCGCCCTCGGTCTGGCCGCGCCCGCCCTCGACCCCGCCGACGCCTCGCCGCACTCCTTCCCGGGCGGTGGCCGCTGGCGCACCGAGATCCCCTCCTGCGAGGGGCCGGAGGCGCTGGCCGTGGTGCTCAAGGAGTCCTCGCGGCTGGACGTGCCGGTCCACCGGATCAGCCAGGGCAGCGGCGTGTGGATGCTGACCGACGCCGAGATCACCGAGATGGTCGAGGCCACCGCCGCACGCGACATCGAGCTCTGCCTGTTCACCGGCCCGCGCGGCACCTGGGACATCGGCGGCTCCACCCGGACCGACTCCGGCGGCGCGGGCCTGAGGGCGCGCGGCCACGACGCGGTCGCCGGATGCGTCGAGGACGCCGTACGGGCCACCGAACTGGGCGTCAAGTGCCTGCTCGTCGCCGACGAGGGCGTGCTGTGGACGCTGCACCGGGCCCGGTCGGCCGGTGTCCTCCCGGCCGACACGACGCTCAAGCTCTCCGCGCTCGTGGGCCCCGTCAACCCGGCCTCGTACGAGGTGTACGAGCGACTGGGCGCCGACTCGATCAACGTGCCCAGCGATCTGACGCCGGCCCACCTGACCGAGATCCGGCGGGTTTCGGCCGCGCCCATGGACATGTACATCGAGGCACCCGACGACCTCGGCGGCTATGTGCGCATGTACGAGGTCGCCGAGCTGATCCGGCGCGGCGCCCCGCTGTATCTGAAGTTCGGCCTGTCGAAGGCGCCGGGGCTCTACCCCTACGGACACCACCTGCGGGAACTGACGCTGGCGACCGCCAAGGAGCGGGTGCGGCGCGGCCGGCTGGCCCTCGATCTCCTCCAACGGCACGGCGCCGGCGGGGACATGGCCCCGCTCGGCTCGCGGCTTCCGGGGGCGCTCAACCGGTTCGAGATCTCGTCATAACGTTCCGGAAACCCCCTTCACAAAAGACGACACGACCGCGCACAATCCCACACACCTGCTCTCGGTCGTTCCGCTCTCCCAGCGTTCTGGCACCACCAGACCGAGCCCTGCACCCACATCAAGGATGATGACCATGCGCAACCGCAGAGCCGCACTCGCCGCCGTCGCCTCCGCCGCCACCCTCGCCCTCACCCTGACCGCCTGCGGCCAGGACAGCGAGGGCGGCAGCGACGACAAGGGCGGCGGCGAAGGCGCCACCATCGGCATCGCGATGCCCACCAAGTCCTCCGAGCGCTGGATCGCCGACGGCGCCAACGTCGAGAAGGAACTGAAGGCCAAGGGGTACAAGACCAAGCTCGTCTACGGCGAGGACGACCCCGACCAGCAGGTCTCCCAGATCGAGAACATGATCACGCAGGGTGTGGACGCCCTGATCGTGGCCGCGATCGACAACAAGTCCCTGGGCAACGTGCTCCAGCAGGCCAAGGACGCCGACATCCCGGTGATCTCCTACGACCGGCTGATCCTCGGCACCGAGAACGTCGACTACTACGCCTCGTTCGACAACGAGAAGGTCGGCGAACTCCAGGGCGGCTACATCCTCGACAAGCTCGGCCTGAAGGACGGCTCCAAGAAGGGCCCCTTCAGCATCGAGCTGTTCGCCGGCTCCAACGACGACAACAACACCAAGTACTTCTTCCAGGGCGCGATGAACGTCCTGAAGCCGTACATGGACAAGGGCCAGCTCGTCGTCCGCTCCAAGCAGACAGCCCTCAACCAGGTCACCACCCTGCGCTGGGACGGCGGCACCGCGCAGAAGCGCATGGACGACCTGCTGACCTCCAGCTACCGCAGCGCCCGCGTCGACGCCGTGCTCTCGCCGTACGACGGCATCTCCATCGGCATCCTGTCCGCCCTGAAGTCGGACGGCTACGGCTCCGCCGGCAAGGCCATGCCGGTCGTCACGGGCCAGGACGCCGAGGTCGCCTCGGTGAAGTCGATCATCGCGGGCGAGCAGACGCAGACCGTCTACAAGGACCTGCGCCAGCTCGCCAAGGTCGCCTCCAACATGGTCGACGCGGTGCTGAAGGACAAGAAGCCCGAGGTCAACGACACCAAGTCCTACGACAACGGCTCCAAGGTCGTCCCCGCCTACCTGCTCCAGCCGGTCAGCGTCGACAAGGCCAACTACCAGCAGGTCCTCATCGACGGCGGCTACTACACCGCGAACGACCTCAAGTAACCGGGCCCACCCAAGGATTGGAAGGCACGACCATGGCGGGACCCGTCCTGGAAATGCGCTCGATCGTCAAGACCTTCCCCGGTGTCAAAGCGCTGTCGGACGTCACGCTGACCGTTCACCAGGGCGAGGTCCACGCCATCTGCGGCGAGAACGGCGCCGGCAAGTCGACCTTGATGAAGGTGCTCTCCGGCGTCCATCCGCACGGCAGTTACGAGGGGGACATCCTCTTCGAGGGCGAGACCTGCCGGTTCAAGGACATCCGGGCGAGCGAACAGCACGGCATCGTGATCATCCACCAGGAGCTGGCGCTGGTGCCGTACCTCTCCATCGCGGAGAACATCTTCCTCGGCAACGAGCACGCCAAGCGCGGGCTGATCAACTGGAACGACACGCTCAGGCACGCCACCGAGCTGCTGCGCCGGGTCGGTCTCGACGAGCACCCGGAGACCCGGGTCGCCGACATCGGCGTGGGCAAGCAGCAGCTGGTGGAGATCGCCAAGGCGCTGTCGAAGAAGGTGAAGCTGCTCATCCTCGACGAGCCGACGGCGGCGCTCAACGACGAGGACAGCGGCAAACTCCTCGACCTGATCCTTCAGTTGAAGGAACAGGGCATGACCTCGATCATCATCTCCCACAAGCTCAACGAGATCCGCCGGGTCGCCGACTCGGTCACCATCATCCGCGACGGGCGCTCCATCGAGACGCTCGACGTGAAGGCGGCGGAGACCACCGAGGACCGGATCATCAGCGGGATGGTCGGCCGCGACCTGGAGAACCGCTTCCCGGACCGGACCCCGCACCACCCCGAGGAGGGGTCGGCGCCCGCGCTGGAGATCCGCAACTGGACCGTGCACCACCCCATCGACCAGCAGCGCAAGGTCGTGGACGACGTGTCGATCGAGGTGCGGCGCGGTGAGATCGTCGGCATCGCCGGCCTCATGGGCGCCGGCCGCACGGAACTGGCGATGAGCGTGTTCGGCCGCACCTACGGCCGCTACGCGGGCGGCACGGTCCTGCGCGACGGCAGCGAGATCCGTACGAAGACCGTCCCGGAGGCGGTCGGGCACGGCATCGCGTACGTCACCGAGGACCGCAAGCACTACGGCCTCAACCTCATCGACACCATCAACCGGAACATCTCGCTGACCGCACTGGGCAAGGTCTCCAAGCGGGGCGTCGTCGACGAGCACGGGGAACGGCAGGTCGCCGAGGAGTACCGCAAGTCGATGAACATCAAGGCGCCGACCGTCTTCGAGCCGGTGGGCAAGCTGTCCGGCGGCAACCAGCAGAAGGTCGTCCTCAGCAAGTGGATCTTCGCGGGTCCCGAGGTGCTGATCCTGGACGAGCCCACCCGCGGCATCGACGTGGGCGCCAAGTACGAGATCTACACGGTCATCGACCAACTGGCCGCCCAGGGCAAGGCGGTCGTCTTCATCTCCTCCGAACTGCCGGAGCTGCTCGGCATGTGCGACCGCATCTACACGATGGCCGCGGGACGGCTGACGGGTGAGTTCTCGCGGGCCGAGGCGTCGCAGGAAGCGCTGATGCGTCAGATGACGAAGGACAAAGAGGTAAGCCGATGAGCACGGACGTGACCGACAGGACCCCGGCCCCCGCACCCCCGGGCAAAGGCGCCTCGGCCGACGGGGGCGGCCTGCTGCGGCTGATGCTCGACGGCATGCGCCGCAACATGCGCCAGTACGGCATGCTGATCGCCCTCGGCCTGATCGTGGCGCTGTTCGCCGTCTGGTCCGACGGCGACCTGCTGCTGCCGCGCAACGTCTCCAACCTGGTGCTCCAGAACAGCTACATCCTGATCCTCGCGATCGGCATGATGCTCGTCATCATCGCGGGCCACATCGACCTGTCGGTCGGCTCGCTGACGGCGTTCATCGGGGCGACGGCCGCCGTGCTGATGGTCGAGCACGATCTGTCCTGGCCGCTCGCGGTGGTGCTGTGCCTGGCCATCGGCGCGGCCGCGGGAGCCGTGCAGGGCTTCTTCATCGCCTACCTCGGCATACCGTCGTTCATCGTGACCCTCGCGGGCATGCTGCTCTTCCGCGGTCTGACGGAGATCTTCCTGAAGGGCCAGACGCTCGGCCCGTTCCCGAAGGACCTCCAGAAGATCGCCAACGGCTTCCTGCCCGAGGTCGGCCCGAACACCAACTACCACAACCTCACCCTGCTGCTCGGCTTCGCGCTGATCGCCTTCGTGGTCTACCAGGAGGTCCGCGACCGCAGGCGCCAGCAGGAGTTCTCCCTGGACGTGCCGCCGGCCAAGCTGTTCCTGCTCAAGCTGGTCGCGCTGGTCGCCGCCGTCCTCGTGGTCACACTGCTGCTGGCCAGCTACAAGGGCGCCCCGATCGTGCTGCTCATCCTGGGCGTGCTGGTCGTCGGCTTCGGCTATCTGATGCGCAACGCGATCGTCGGCCGCCACATCTACGCCATCGGCGGCAACCTGCCCGCGGCCAAGCTGTCGGGCGTGAAGGACAAGAAGGTCACCTTCCTGGTCTTCCTCAACATGGGCATGCTCGCGGCGCTGGCCGGCCTCGTCTTCGCCTCCCGCTTCAACGCCGCCTCGCCCAAGGCCGGCCTCAACTTCGAACTGGAGGCCATCGCCGCCTCGTTCATCGGCGGCGCGTCGATGAGCGGCGGGGTCGGCACGGTCCTCGGCGCGATCATCGGCGGTCTGGTCCTGGGCGTGCTGAACAACGGCATGAACCTCGTCGGCATCGGCACCGACTGGCAGCAGGTCATCAAGGGCCTGGTGCTGCTCGCGGCCGTCGGGTTCGACGTGTGGAACAAGCGCAAGGTCGGTTCGTAGCCAAGTACAGGAGCCGCAATGGAACTGAGCAGACGCACGGTCATGGCATCGGCCGCGGCCGCGGGCATCGCCGGCACCGCGTTCGGCGGCACGGCACACGCCACGGGAGGCAGGAAGCCGGTGAAGGAGCTCTTCGGCAAGCTGGCCGACGGCACGAAGGTGTACCGCTGGTCGCTGGAGAACGGCGGCACCCGGATGAAGGTGCTGTCGTACGGCGGTGTCGTGCAGTCCCTGGAGATCCCCGACCGCCGGGGCCGGCACGCGAACGTCTCGCTGGGCTTCGACGACCTCGGCGACTACGTGGCCCGCAGCCCGCACTTCGGCGCGCTGATCGGCCGGTACGGCAACCGCATCGCCAAGGGCCGCTTCACCCTGGACGGCAAGCGGTACCAGCTCTCCGTCAACGACGGCGAGAACTCCCTGCACGGCGGCGCCCTCGGCTTCGACTACCGGGTGTGGGACGTCGAGCCCTTCACCCGGGGCTCCGACGTGGGCCTGGTCCTGCACTACACCAGCCTCGACGGCGAGATGGGCTACCCGGGCACGCTCCGGGCGAAGGTGACGTACACGCTCACCCGGCGCGGCGAATGGCGCATCGACTACGAGGCCACCACCGACAAGGCCACCGTCGTCAACCTCACCAGCCACGTCTACTGGAACCTGGCCGGTGAGGGCAGCGGCACGATCGAGGACCACGAACTGTCGATCGCCGCCTCCCGGTACACGCCGACCGACGCCGGTCTGATCCCCACCGGCGAGCTGGCGAGGGTCGCGGCCACCCCGTTCGACTTCCGCCGCGCCAAGCCGATCGGCCGGGACATCCGGGCCGGCCACCCGCAGCTGGTCACCGCCAAGGGCTTCGACCACAACTGGGTGCTGGACAAGGGCGTCACCGACCGCCCCGAGCACATCGCCACCCTGCGCGACGGCGCCTCCGGCCGCACCCTGCGCATCGCCACCGACCAGCCGGGCCTCCAGTTCTACTCGGGCAACTTCCTCGACGGCACCCTGACCGGCACCGGCGGCTCCGTCTACCGGCAGGGCGACGCGCTGTGCCTGGAGACCCAGCACTTCCCGGACTCGCCGAACCACCCGTCGTTCCCGTCGACCGTGCT
>NZ_WWHX01000476.1 GCF_009862125.1 Streptomyces sp. SID5910 | reverse complement strand
CGGTTCCGGTGTCCCGCCCGCGGGTCGCGCCGGGCTCTCGTCGGCCGGTGGTCCGGCGTGCGCGCGACGGCCGCGCACGGGCGGCGACGGTGGCGCCTCGGCGCCGGGCACGGGGGTCGTACGGGGTGTGCGCATGGCCTCTCGCTTCTGACTGGTTCGGTGCGGGGCCCGTCGCCGGGCCGCCGCTACCGGGCGGGGCTCTGGACGGGCTGCTGAGCCGAAGCGGACGCCTCGCGCTCCCCCGTGGCCGGGGACAGCGCGACGAAGGCCGAGGTCAGGAACAGGTAGGACCCAAGGCCGACGGCGAGGGGGAAGACGAACTGCATCGCCGTGGCCCCGGGCAGGGCCTCGCCGGACGGTGTGACACGCACGCTCACCGCGAACATGCCGGTGTAGTGCATGCTGCTCACCGCCGCTCCCATGAGCAGGGAGGCGAGGGTGACCGCGAGGGGCGACCTGATGTTGAGGGCGGCCCACAGCGCCGCCGTGGCCGCGACGACGGCGATCACGACGGAGAGGGCGACGCGCGTCGGGTCGTAGCCCACGTCGCCGTGCAGGCGTACGGCGGCCATGCCGAGGTAGTGCATGCTCGCGACGCCGAGCCCCGTGGTGAGGCCGCCGAGCAGGAGCGCTCGTCCGCGGTCACGGCCGTACCCCACCGCGAAGACGCCGGCGCAGACGACGAGCATGGCGACGAGCAGGCTCGCGAGGGTGAGCGGCACGTCGTAGCGGATGTCGGTACCGGCGACCCGGAAGCCGAGCATGGCGACGAAGTGCATCGTCCAGATGCCGGTGCCGATCGCCGAGGCCGCGGTGAGGAGCCAGTTGCGGCGCGAGCGCCCGGTGGCGGCGAGGGCGCGCACGGTGCAGCGCAGTCCGAGGGCGGCGCCGGTGCAGGCCATCGCGTACGACAGCGCGGGGGTCAGCCAGCCCAGGGCGGCGTGGTCCAGGTGTCCCATGGCCCCGGGACGCTAGTCCCGCCGGGGGCGCACAACGGGGGCGCGTTCGAAAGCTGTTGGGATATGACACAGAGTGGTGCGGGAACGATCGCGTCACGCTCGAACGTGTGCGCTGCGGCGTCCTCGGTGCCGGTTGGGGGATCATGCGGACCATGAGCGACGACCACACACACGTCCAGGAGTTCTTCGGGGCCCGCGCCGCCGACTGGGACAGCCGGTTCCCCGACGACGGCCCCGCCTACGCCGCCGCCGTCGCCGAGCTGGGGCTGCGCGAGGGGGACCGGGTGCTCGACGCGGGCTGCGGCACCGGCCGGGCCCTGCCGCCGCTGCGTGCGGCCGTGGGCCCGTCGGGAGTGGTCGTCGGCGCCGATCTGACCCCGGCCATGCTGGAGGCCGCCGTGCGGGCCGGGCGGGACCGGGACGGGGGGCTGCTGCTGGCCGACGTGGCCGCGCTGCCGCTGCGTCCGCGCTCGCTCGACGCCGTGTTCGCGGCGGGGCTGATCGCCCACCTGCCCGACCCGGCGGGCGATCTGCGGGAGCTGGCGCGGGTCGTGCGCCCCGGCGGGGTGCTGGCGCTGTTCCACCCGATCGGCAGGGCGGCGCTCGCGACCCGTCAGGAGCGGCGGCTCACCCCGGACGACCTGCGGGCCGAGCCCAACCTCCGGCCGCTGCTGACCGGTTCCGGGTGGCGCATGACGTCGTACGCCGACGAGGACGCCCGGTTCCTCGCCCTGGCCGTCCGCGAGGGCTGACCGCTCAGGCGCGTCCAGCGACGACCGCCGCGAACGCGTCCGGATTGTCGAACATGACGTTGTGCCCGGCACCCGGCACGGTCACCACCCGCACGCCGGCCGCCTCCAGAGCCCGACGGCCGGCCAGTTCACCGCTCAGTCGACGGCTAACGTGCCGATGTGGCGTACGGGGCAGCCCGCCACGCCGGGGACCGGGCGGGTGCCCAGGTCGGCCAGCCGGTAGCCGTTCGGGTAGCCCTTGACCTCCCAGTTCTGCCGGGCGTGGTGCGGGGCGCGGCGGGGTGGCATGAGGCGGACCGCGCGCCCCCGCAGCCGTACCGCGCGGCGCACGAACGCGCGGGTGGCGGCAGACGGCGGGGTGTAGCGGAAGGCCCGCAGGAGCGGTTCGTCGAGCAGGGCGAGCGTGCCGGTCCGCAGGAGGGGCGCGAGGGGGCCCGGGTACCAGGAGGTCATGAGGTCGAGCGTGGCGTCGGAGACCCGGCGCGCGCCCTCGTCCCACGCGAAGTGCTCCCGCTCGTAGGCGTCGAGGAAGGCCTCGAACTCCTCGTAGGTCTCCGGGATGTCCTTGATGCCCATGTGCCGCCCGAGGGTGCGGTAGTGGACGGCGCAGGCGACGGTCTCGTGGCCGGACATCCTGCGCCATCCGTAGGCGTCGATCCAGCGTTTGGGCATCACGACGAAGGTGCACAGGACGTACCGCATGTCGTCGTCGGCGATGTCGTAACTGCGGTGCATCCCGTTGATGCGGCGGATCGCCGTGCGGCCCTCTTCGCTGCCGAAGCCGTGCTCGACGACGGCGTCGAGGAGCAGCACGGTGTCGTCGTACCGCCTCTGGGGGCGGTCCGTGAGCTCGGCCGTCTCGGCCAGCAGCCGGCCGATGCTCGGCACGGCGTAGGTGCGGTAGAGAGCGAGTTCGAGTGCCCGTGTGAAGTCCCAGGGGAACTCGTAGGCGGAGGAGAGACGGTAGATCTCCGAAGCGTCCCGGTACGGGTCCATCCGCCGGATCTCCTCCAGCCGTTCGAAGCGCTTCACCGTAGCCGTCCCCTTCTGCCGTCGAGGCTTCAACTCTACGTTGAGTAGCGCGAGATGCACGGTCGGCGAGCACGACGGCAGGGGGAGGGTGGTCAGCATGTTCGGCAGGACCCGCAAGGCCTGGGGCAGATGGGTCGACACGCGGCGCGCGGAGGGGAAGGCGGAGAGGGACACGCGCTCGCACAATTTGTTCGAGGCCGCCGCCGCGTACGTCACGGCGTGCGCGGACGACGATCAGGAGGGCATCGACGAGGCCGCGGGCTGGGTGTCGCCGGAGGCCCTGTCGTTCGGGGTGAACGAGCTGGCGTGCCGGGCGGTCGTCGCGCTCGCGCGGGAACGCGGCGAGTCGCCGCGCGACGTGGCCCGGGCGCTGCTCGGGCTTCCGGCGGTGTGACGCGCGCGACCCTCGAACGTGGTCGATTCGCCCCCGTCCAGCCGGAAAACTGCAGCTCGGCCGGGTGCGGGGCTCGTGACAAGGGCCTCCCGGTCGCACTAGGGTGCGCGCCGTTGGACGAACCGATGGGGAGGCTGGGATGGCAGGGACGGAAGAGGACACCGTCGCCGCCGCGGACGATGCGCTCTATGTGCTCACGGCGGTGCTGCTGACACCGGCGAAGTTCCCGAGTGTGCTGGGCGACGACTATCCGGAGGCGTGCGCCGCGCTCGGTCTCCCGCCGCTGGCCGACGGCTACGGTCTGGTGCTCGGCCAGGACGGGGACGGCGCCCGGTGGACCGTCGTCATCGACGACGTCTCGCTGGTCGCCGTCGCGGTGGCCTCCTGGGACTGCGGGATGGAGTACGACCTGTCGCCGGACGAGCGTACGGTCGTCGCCGCCCTGCCCGGCTGGCCCCTGGCGGTCGCCGTGGCGGCCCCGGACGTGCCCGCGCCGCACGACCCCGGCCCCGAGGTGGCCGACCGGCCCCCGCTGGCTCCGCCGGACACCGCGGTGTGGGGGCCGGCCCAGCGGCGCCTGGGTGCCGACGAGATCGCGCTCCAGTGGGCACAGTGGCGGGAGCAGGTCGACGACGCCGACTTCCCGGTGCCGGACGGTGACGCCGAGGGGTCCGGGGGCGCCGAGGGGTCCGGAGGCGCCGAGGGGTCCGGAGGCGCCGAGGAGTCGGGATACTCCGGTCCGGGCGACGGTGCGGGGCAGGAGGGCGGGGCGGTCACGGAGGACGCGGACTCCCCGGATGCCGCGACGCGGGCCGCCGACGCCGCCGCGACGGCAGGTGCTCCGCGGCACGACGGGGTCCGGCGGGTGCTCGCGGAAGCCCGCGCCTACGTCGGCACGCCGCCGCCGCTCGGCCGGGTCCGGTCGTCGTTCGCGCCGGGTGACGCGCGGACCCTGCGCGCCGACGGGCCCGGCTGGTCCCTGGTGGCCAGGACCGACGACATCGCCTTCGTGCTGCTCGACGAGGAACCCGGTGAGGTGCTGCCGGTGGGCCGGGGGCCGGAACTGCCCGGCCTTCTGGACGCCTTGGACAAGATGGCCGTCCGGCCCCTTTGATCCAGGAGGACCCCCGCCGCCTTCTGATCCAGGAGGCTCCCCCGCTGTCTTCTGGCCCAGGGGCTCCCCCGCTGTCTTCAACCTCCATGCGCAGCCCTCCTGCCATGTGGTGCCAACCCATGGATGAGGGCGGAGCGGACCCGCACGATGGGGCGGCCATCGGCTCCACTCCCCCGTCGCGCACCCGGAGGTCCTCCCATGCGTCTGTCCCGTGCTGTCCCGTTGCTCGCCGCCGCGATGACGGCGGCGGCGCTCACCGGACCCGCCCCCGCCGGCGCGGCGGAGGGCGGTGAGCACTGCGGCCGCCAGGAACGCGTACGGGTGCCGGGCGCCGCCGTGCAGCAGAGCGCCTGCCTGGCCGACCTGACGACCACCGGACTGGCGGGCACCGCCTACACGGACCTGGCCGACCAGGCCGGTCTGACGGCCGCGGACACCCGGTCGCCCTCCGGGGTCCCGGGGATCCAGGTCGACGGCTACTTCCCGGACTCCTCCCGCTTCAACACCACGCACGGCTGGCAGCACGACGCGCAGTTCGTGATCCGGTTGCCCGACCACTGGAACGGCGGCCTCGTCGTGACGGGCGCGCCGGGCACGCGCAAGCAGTACGCGACGGACAAGGCGATCTCCGACCGGGCCCTCGCTCAGGGTTACGCCTACGCCGCGACCGACAAGGGCAACAGCGGGGTGGACTTCTACCGGGACGGCGCGCGGCCGGGGGACGCGGTCGCCGAGTGGAACGCGCGGACCACCCAGCTCACCCGGGCCGCCCGGCGCGTGGTGGCACAGCGCTACGGCCACGCGCCGCGCCGCACGTACATGGCGGGCATCTCCAATGGCGGCTACCTCACTCGCTGGCAGCTGGAGAACCACCCGGAGCTGTACGACGGCGGCGTGGACTGGGAGGGCGCGCTGTGGACGGCGGACGGCCCCAGCCTGCTCACCTCCTTGCCGACGACGGTGGCCCGCAGCCTCGGTGCGGCGCGGGACGAGGACATGTACGCGGCCGGGTTCGCGCGCGGCTCCGAGTTCCTGTGGCCGTACCACGAGAAGGCCTACTGGGGCCTGACCCAGAAGATCTACCGCGCCGAGTTCGACCCGGCCTACGATCCCGCCTGCCCCGGTCCGTCGGCCGGGTCCTCGCTGGAGGAGATCCTGGCGCCGTGTCCCGCCGACGCGACGTACGACTACGCGGCACGTCCCGCGTCCGTCCACCGTGCCGTGGCCCGGGTGGCCCTGACGGGCCGCGTCGGAAAGCCGCTGATCACCCTGCACGGCGACCTCGACGCCCTGCTGCCCCGGGCCGCCGACTCCGACGTGTACGCGCGCATGATCGACGCGAGCGGACGGGGCCGGCTGCACCGCTACTACACGGTCCAGGGCGGCACCCACGTCGACGGGCTCTACGACACCCATCCCGCGAGGCTGCGTCCGATCCTGCCCTGTTTCCGGTCGGCGTTCGACGCCCTGACCGGATGGGTGGAGCGGGGCACCCCGCCGCCCGCCGACCACACGATCGGCAGGCCGGCGGACGGCGACGTGGTCGACTCCTGCGACCTGACCGAGGGCGCCGGGGCGCGGCGCTAGCGCGTCAGCGGCCGAGCTCCTTGCGCGTGACGCGGCGCAGCCTGCGCCGCTGCGAGGGGTCCAGCGTGAGGTACGCGGCGGCCGGGACTCCGAGGATGATCAGCAGGGCGGCCCACCAGGGCAGCCAGATCAGCAGGACGAGTCCGGCCGCCACACCCCCCGCGGCGATCTTGGCGTTCTTCGACATGGTGCGCCTCCTTCGCGGCCACTGCCGCTCTCTGTCGTGGAAACGGGCCCGCGCTTCCGGCAGTTCCGGAACTCGCCCCTGAGAGACCCCTGAGACCGGACCCCGAGGCAACCCTGAGGAACCGTCGGCGACGGCGGCCGAAAGGCACCTCCCTCCAGATAGTGACCCACACCACAGCGAAGCGACACCCGCAGCGCCTGCGTTCATGTACAATCGGCGACCGCGACCGCACTAGTCAAATTTGAGGAATACGTCATCGCTGCGCAGACGACCGTCCCGGAAACCGCCTTTCCCACGTCCGAACTCGCCCGATGCTGCGCCGTGTTCATACCCGGCGACCCCGCCCGTACCGGCACGGTCGCCTTCTGGCGGCCCGACGGCGAGGACCCGCCGCCGGTCCGGGCCGCGTCCGT
>NZ_WWHX01000475.1 GCF_009862125.1 Streptomyces sp. SID5910 | reverse complement strand
AGCAGCGCGCGCGTGCCGAGCAGGCCGGCCCCCGGACGCGGAACGCGCGACGGGCCCGGCGCCCCTTCGCGGCCGGCGGAGTACGGCGCACGCCCGGCCTCGCACGGGCAGGCCGGCGCGCTCACCCCGGCGAGACTCTCGGCGGCGGGTACGCCCACGGGTCCGGGCACGTGCCCGAGCAGCGGCCCGCCGGCCGTCGTCGCGGGGCGCGATCCGGCCCCGCGCCACCGGGGCCGCCCACCGGCGGGCTTCGAACCCGGCGACGGCAGCCAGGGGGCCAGGGCGCGTTCGACGGCCCGGTCGTCCGGCAGCTTCGCCAGGCGCAACGGCCGCTCGGCGTCCCGCACGGCCCGGAGCACGCGCTGCCGCGCCCCCTCCACGTCCCCCGCGCCGGCCTCCGTGCGCAGCGTCCGGGCGGCCCGTATGACGTCGGGGAAGACGGACTGCGCCCTCTCGAAGGCCAAGTGGTGGGGCAGGTCGCGGATCATCCCCCTGGCCGCGCCGGGGTTCCTCTCCTCCATCGCCTCGTACCACTCCCCCATCACCTCCTCCCACTGGTGCTCGGGGTAGCGCATGCGCACCAGGTGGATCGCGAGGTCGCACAACGGGTCGCCGTAGGAGCTCAGTTCCCAGTCCAGGCAGAGCGCCGGGCCGCCGTCCTCCGGCAGCAGCAGGTTGCCGCGGTGCAGGTCCATGTGCAGGAGGCCCGGCGGGCGGGGCACCAGGTCGGGGACGCGCTCGGCGAACCCCACCAGGGCGTCGCCGGGGATGCCGAGAGCGGTGAACAGGTCTCCGAACTCCGGCCAGTTGGCCCTCACGATCTGCCGGTGCGCCTGGTGCGCCAGGGCCCGCAGGAAGTCCCGGCCGCTCTCCGCCGGGGACCGGCCGGGCGGCAGGTCCGGCAGGGCGTCGGCCTTGACCTGGTGGGTGCGGGCCAGGATCCCCACCGCCTCCCTGGCCAGCAGCGCGTCGACGGGCTTGCCGTCCCCGCACTCCTCGGACAGCGCCCGGCCGGGCACGTACGCGTGGATCGCGAGGTCCTTGTACTGGCGCAGGCACTCCGGCACCCGCTCCACCAACGGCCGGGCGGCGCCCATGACATGACCCTCGTGGTCACGGTCCCAGGTCCGGATCACCACGGGCAGCTCCGGGTGACGCGGCACCCTGACCAGGACCTGCGAGCCGGGTTCCCGGCCGAGTCGCCGTGCCATGGACGGCGTCAGCCGCACGACGTAGTTGCGGTTGTGGTGGCCGTTGACGGGGGGAGAACCGGCGATCGCGTGGCTCAGGATCTCCTGGGCGAGTGCGTCGGCGGGGCGGGGGCAGAGGGGACAGGGGGAAGCGGATGTGCACATGGGCGTTCCCGGAGGTCTCGTGCTGGGGGTGGCTGTGCCGTAGTCGCGTGCCGGAGGGTACGAGGGGGGACGGACGCTCAGAAGGGGCGGGCGCGGGCGGCCTGCGTCACGGTACTCGTGGGAGGAGGGGAACTTCTGTGGTGAGCCTACTGCCCCGCACGCCCCGACCTACGGGACCGGTTGTCGGGGAGATCGCGGTGCCAGCGGACGAGCGCGGCCATGATCTGCGACCGCCCCGGCACGTCCACCAGGCCGAGCGGCGCGGCGGCGGCGCCGAGGACGCGCTCCAGTTTCCCGGCCGCCCACGGCAGCGCGGGCCAGCGGAAGCCCGACTCGTCCCGCAGCGACAGCGCCAGCCGGACGGTGTCGGTCAGCAGGGACTGCGCCCGCTTGAAGTCCGTGATCAGCGGAAGGTCATGTTCCCAGCCGCGGGAGCTGCCGGGCCGGATCGCCTCGACGGCCGCGCACCACTCCCGGACCATGCGGGCCTCCTGATCGGCGGGCAGCCGCATCAGATAGAGGTGGGTCGCCAGGTCGTAGAGCGGGTCGCCGACCATCGCCAGTTCCCAGTCGATGGTCCACAGCCGTCCCCGGGGGTCGACGACGAAATTCTCCCGGTGCAGGTCGGCGTGGAGCAGACAGAACGGCCGCTCCGAAAATCCGTGCACCTTCTTCTTGAGGCGGGTGAACGATTCCTCATCGATTCCCACGGCACGGAAAAGGCCGCCGAATTCGGCCTGATTGGCCGCGTACACCTGTTCCTCGGCGAATACGACGAGGCGTCCGAGGAATCCGGCGGTGTCCCCGTCCTCGGGGGCGTCCAGAGGTGAGCAGCGGCGTTCGACGTGCAGGGTGTCGGCGGTGATCGGCACCATCTGCCGGAACAGCCGCACGATCTGTTCGAACAGCGGGTCCGGCACGCGCCGGCTCCACCGCCCGTAGGCGCCGAGCGTGCGCCCCTCGACAAAGGTCTGAAGATCCATTCCCCCGATGTCGACGACCTCGGGCACCTGGTCGATACGGCCCTTCAGCCCCCGCAGCAGATCCTCCTCCGACAGGAAGCACCTGCGGTCGAACCACAGTCCGGCGGAACGGGGTTCACGGAATTTGACGGGGCCGGGGCCGCCCGGCGGCCAAATGACGTACGTCTCGTGGTGATACCCCTTGAGCGGCCCCTTGACCAGGGCGGAACCACCGTTCATCGCTTCGGCTCGCCGCCTGACGGGCGAGACCATTTGGGGTGCCATTCTGTGCGTTCAGCCCATTCCGGTGGCGCCAATGGGGTAAGAGGGAAGCACGTTACTCCACCGCGCCCGCGCGCGACGGAGAACGCGGTCTCAGGACGCCTGGCGTCCCCGTCCCGGGCGATCCGCCGTACGCCCGAACGGTGACCCCCGGCGCACCGTCCCGGCCCCCGGCCCCGGCGCCGCGGGACCGCGACCGCCGCGGCGCCGTCCTTCCCCCGCAGATCCGAGGAGAGCCATGGAATCCCGCACCGACGGAAACGACCCGAGGGAACTCGCCACCCTGCTCCACGGGGTGCGGGCCGTGCTGTTCGACTTCGACGGGCCCGTGTGCGACCTCTTCCGCGGCGCGTCGACGGCCGACGTGGCACGCAGGATCAAGGACAGCGCACGGTATTCCTGGAAACACCTCGATCCGGAAGTGAGCGCCTGCGACGACTCGCACGGAATTCTCCGGAAACTGCGGGCGATGTACGAACGCCCGGCGCCGCGACGACGCGACCCGGGCCCGCTGGCGCGCGCGGAGGAGATCGTCAGGGAGCAGGAGGCGAAAGCGGCCCTCACCGCTGTTCCGACTCCGCTCGTCGACGCGCTGATTCCCGCTCTCGTCTCCGCGGGAATGCGTCTGGTCGTCGTGAGCAACAACGCCGAGAAACCCATCCGGGACCATCTCGTCCGACACGGGCTCGACGACGCGTTCGAAGTGGTCTGCGGACGGGACCCCGAGGACGCCCGGCGCATGAAGCCGCACCCGGACTGCGTCGACCGCGCCCTCGCGCACCTCGGTCTGCCGGCCGCGGCCTGTCTGCTGATCGGCGACCAGCTCACCGACCTGGAGGCCGCCCGTGCCGCCGGTACCCCGTTCCTCGGGTTCACCCGGGACGACGCCGTCGCCGAGGCGATGCTGCGTCAGGGGGCCGACGCCGTCGTCTCCTCGTACACCGGGCTCGTCGCCGCCGTCGGTCTGCTCGGTGACGTCCGCGTCCCGCTCACGGCCCGTCGGTGAGGAGCGTCCAGGCCGAGTCGAACCAGGACTGCATCATCTCCACGAAGACGGTGTCCCTCGTGTTCGCGCCGTCCTCCTTGACGTGGTGCGTGAGCCGCGCGCCCAGCCCGCGGACGTCGACGGCCTCGACCACCCGGCCGTCCGCCAGCTCGATGGACCGCTCGAACGCCTCGTACGGGCCGAACAGCGCCGCCGTCCTGTTGACCAGATAGAGCTTGTACGTCGGGGCCACGGTCACCCGCCGGATCTCGAAGTCGACCGACGGCACCAGCTTCATCGTCCTCAGGTCGTCGAGCACGGTGCGCAGTGACGCCGTGTGCCAGCGGGAGATGTCCAGCAGGCGCTCCCTGAGCGCCTGGTCGTCGTCGGGATCGTCGGCGCGCCAGTAGGGCAGCCACACGTCCTCGGACGGCAGCAGCATGCGCAGGGCGATGCGCCGCGGGGCGATCTCCTGGTCCCGGATGCGTTCCGCCTGGAGGCGGATGTGCGCGTCCAGTGACTCCGACGTCAGCGTGAAGACGTCCAGGGTCACTTCGGGCTGCTCGAAGGCCTCGCCGATCAGCAGTCCCAGGCTCGCCCGGCGGTCGGCACTCCTACTGCTCGTCGGCGAGGGGATCCACTGCGTCCTGACGACCCGCGAGCCGCTCCCCTGGCGGGTCTCGATCCAGCCCTCGCTCCGCAGCTCCCTCAGCACCCGCTGCACGGTGGAGCGTGAGACGCCGAACTCCTCGGCCAGTTCCCGCTCCGGCGGCAGCCGCGACTTCAGCCCGAAGGTGCCGTCGGTCATGCGCGTCCGCAGCACGCCCGCGACGCGCTCGAACTCCCTGCCGCCACCGTCCGGAACCGTTCCGTCACTCACACCGCGACCGTACCGCTCCGCGCTCCGGAGCAAACCACTTCCAGTCAACTTGCAGGCCGCATGTACGGGCCAGTTAAGGGATCTAGCCGTACGGGCATCACCCCCTCAACGGCAACCAGTCCAATTGGACTGCAAGTTGATCGCTCACCGGTCGGTGGCGCTGGGGGAGTCATGATCTTTTCGCAACTGCTGTCCGCGGTTTTCCTGATGGGGCTGGAGCAGCTGGTCCAGTCCCGCTACGGCGCCTTCGGGCTGCTGTGCCTGTGCGTGTTCGGCGTCGGGGTGCGGGCCCGCAGCACGACGTGCGCGTCCACCGGTGCCGTGCTCTTCCTGCTGCTGATGGCTCAGGCCTGAGCGGCGCTCCCGGCGGGCGGCCGGCTGCGCAGCAGGCTCAGCAGCGGTTCGAAGGAGCCGACGACGGTGTCCGCGCCCGCGTCCCGCAGGGACTTCTCCTTGCGTTCGTTGCGGGCGTAGCCGAGGAAGGGCACCTGGGCCTGCCGGGCGGCCTCGCAGTCCGAGGGGGAGTCGCCGATGAACAGGGAGGCGGACGGGGCGGCGCCCATCGCGCTGAGGGCCCGGACGAGGGTGTGCGGGTCGGGCTTGAGCAGCCTCAGTTCCTGGGTGCGGCCGTAGATGTGCGGGGTGAAGCACGGCAGCAGGCCCCGGCCGGTCAGATAGGTGCGCACCACCCGCGGCGCGTTGTTGGTGGCGACGGCCAGTCCGACGCCGACGGCCCTCCAGGTCCGGATCAGCGGATCGGCGTACGCGGTCGGCATGGCGGAGGCGGCGGCCCGCAGCTCCTCCTGGGTGAGACGTTCCTCCAGCTCCGCCACCAGGTCGCTGTCGGGGTGCCGGCGGTCGACCGCGCGCAGCACCGCGTGCGGGTCCGGCGACTCCCGTTCCTCCGGGGTCAGCAGGCCGCGCAGCCCGCGCCCCTCCAGCCAGTCGACGAGGTCGGCCGCCACCCGTTCCGCCGTGTGCCCGGCGAACAGGCGGCAGATCGGCCCGTCGAAGTCCCAGAGCACGAAGCGCGCTCCGCGCACCAGCCGTCCCAGGTTCGCCGTGTCCGCCGCCACCGGCTCGGTCTGCGTCGTATGAGAAGTCACTAGGAGAGTGTCATGTCCGTGGTGATGGTTTCCCAGAGGGCGTCGAACCACTTCTGTGATTCCTTCACGAACACCTCGTCCCGCTGCCCGGTGCGCTTCAGGAAGGAGAACAGCAGCGACTGGGAGCCGAGGGCGTCGTACATCTCCAGCGTGCGGCTCTCGTACTCCTCCTCGCGCCGGGTGAGCATGTAGTAGCCGAGGAGCGCCTCCTCGCCGTTGAGCAGGTACAGCTTCATCGGCGGGGTGAACGGCAGCGCGCGGAAGGCGATGCGCACGTCGACGCGGTGGGTGGACCGCACGGCGTACAGGTTGTGCTGGAGGACGCGGGCCTGGGCGTTGCGCATCTGGAGCCAGCGCTGGTGGACCGGGTCGTCCTCCTCGTCCTCGACCAGGACGGGGAAGGCCAGCTCGATGTCCCGCGACGGCATGAGCACGCGGAAGTCGATCGACTCCGGGCGGATCCTGCCCTCGTGGATCAGCCGGAGCGGTTCGCTGAGCGCCAGCATCAGCGTCTCCGAGGTGTGGCAGACGACGTCCACGCGCACGTGGGGCACCGAGAACGCCTCGGCCAGCCGGGGCCCGAGCGCCACCATCGTCGGCTGCGGCTCGCCGCGGACCGGGGGCGGCTCGGCGATGCGGGGCGGGCTGCCCTTGCTGACGTTGGTGAGCAGGCCGTCCTCCTGGAGGGCCCGCAGGGCCTGGCGGACGGTGCCGCGCTCCACCTTGAACTCGTCGGCCAGCTCGGCCTGGGTGGGCAGGCGGTCGCCCGCCTTCAGGTCACCCCCGCGGATCCGTTCCCGCAGGATGTCGGCGATCTCCTGGGACGAGAGCCTTCTGCTGCCGTTCACGGACACGTTCTCCTGGGTCACGACCAGACGCTACAACTCCGACCTACCTAGCGGGAGTTGTTTGAAACTTGTTTATAACTAGTAGCCAAGTGGGGACAACATAGTCAGAGTTGGTTGCCAACTTCTTCAAGTTGGCGGAGGTTTTACTTCCCGAAGCTTCCGAAGGGGGAAAGACCATGCCCGTCCTCGCCCTCGTGTCCGCGGTCTTCGTCGTCGCCTTCGAGCAGATGGTCCAGTGGAAGTACGGCGCCACCGGAGTCGTCGGCCTGCTCCTGCTCACCATCGGCATCAAGGCCAAGAGCCCCTCCGTCAGCTCGGTCGGCGCGGTGGTGCTGGCCCTGCTGGTCGCGGGGCCCGCCCTGTGAGGGGCCGGCCCCCGGATCCGCCCGGGGCACGCCGGACGTGGGAGGCGGTCAGTCCGTGAGCACCAGCTCCGAACTGATCGTCTCCCACAGTGCGTCGAACCACAGCTGCGACTGCCGCACGAACGACGTGTCGCGCGGGCCGGCCCCCTCCTCGAAGGCGAACAGCGTCGAGCGGGTGCCCTCGGCGTCGTACATCTCCAACTGCTCTTCCCCGACCTGTTGTTCACGCCGGGTGAGCGTGTAGTAGGCGAACAGCGCCTCCGTGCCGTTGAGCAGGTACAGCTTCACCGGCGGGGTGAAGGGCAGCGCGCGGAAGGAGACGCTCACGTCGATGCCGTGCGTGGCGCGCAGTGCCAGCAGATTGTGCTGGAGCACCTGCCCCTGGGCGTTGCGCATCGCCAGCCACCGCTCGTGCACCGGACCCCGGCCGCCGCGGCCCGCCACCGGCACCGGGAAGGCCAGGTCGATGTCCCGGCCGGGCAGCAGGACGCGGACGTCGACCTTGGCCGGTTTCCGCCGCCCGGTGTGGATCTGGCGCAGCGGTTCACCGATGGCGAGCGTGAGGGAGACCGCGGTCAGGCACAGGGCGTCGATCCTGACGTGCGGGGCGGCGAAGGCGTCGGCGATCCGCGGGGCGAGGGCCACCGTGGTCGGCTGCGGCAGCGCGTCGGGCCCGGTCAGGGCCGTGCCGGGGTCGGACGCGACGGTCGCCGGGCTGCCCTTGGAGACGTTGGTGAGCAGGCGCTCGGACTGAAGGATGCGCAGGGCCTGGCGCACGGTCCCGCGCTCCACCTCGAACTCGTCGGCCAACTGCGCCTGGGTGGGCATGCGCTGGCCCGACTGCAACCTCCCGGACCTGATCCGGGCCCGCAGTTCGTCGGCCACCTCGCGATGGGTTCTCGCAGGCTCCTGAGGCTTCTTCCGCCCGTTG
>NZ_WWHX01000474.1 GCF_009862125.1 Streptomyces sp. SID5910 | reverse complement strand
GCGCCCCGTCAGGGGCGCGGGGAACTGCGCGATCAACCAGGGACGGCCCGCGGCCGAAGAACAACCCCGCACCCCACACCCCCGGAGGGCATGGCAATCTTGGGGACATGGCCGCGCAGATCAACCCCAGCATCCTGTCCGCCGACTTCGCCCGCCTCGCGGACGAGGCCAAGGCGGTCGAGGGAGCCGACTGGCTCCACGTCGACGTCATGGACAACCATTTCGTCCCCAACCTCACGCTCGGCGTGCCGGTCGTGGAGTCCCTGGCCCGTGCGACGGACATCCCGCTGGACTGCCACCTCATGATCGACGCCCCCGACCGCTGGGCGCCCCAGTACGTCGAGGCCGGCGCCGGCTCCGTCACCTTCCACGTCGAGGCGGCCTCCGCACCGGTCCGGCTGGCCCGCGAGATCCGCGCCAAGGGCGCCCGCGCCTCCATGGCGCTGCGGCCCGCGACGCCGATCGAGCCGTACGAGGACCTGCTCCCCGAGCTCGACATGCTGCTGATCATGACGGTTGAACCGGGCTTCGGCGGGCAGGCGTTCCTCGACATCATGCTTCCGAAGATCCGCCGCACCCGAGAGCTGATCAGGAAGCACGGTCTGGAGCTGTGGCTCCAGGTCGACGGCGGTGTCTCGGCGTCGACCATCGAGCAGTGCGCCGACGCCGGCGCCGACGTCTTCGTCGCGGGGTCCGCCGTGTACGGGGCGTCCGACCCGGCCGAGGCGGTACGTGCACTGCGCAACCAGGCCGAGGCGGCGACCGCCAAGGCGTCCTGGGCGTGCGACCACTGAGGAACAGAACGTGAACGGCTCTCATCAGGGCTGATCGAGTGCGTCGAATCTGACAGGATGAACGGCGTATCCAGAGTGTGAACAGCAGTGAGGAGATCGCCGTGTCGGGTATGTCGGCGGGCCGTTCAGCCATGCGGATGGGACCCGCTGAGCTGGTCCAGGCGGCGGCCATGGCCCGCCGCTTCTACCTCGAGGGCAAGTCCAAGATCCAGATCGCGGAGGAGTTCGGCGTCAGCCGCTTCAAGGTGGCCAGGGTTCTCGAGACCGCCCTCGAGAGAGACCTTGTACGAATCGAGATCCGCGTACCGGCCGAGCTGGACGCGGAGCGCTCCGACGCCCTGCGGGCCCGCTACGGCCTCAGGCACGCCGTCGTGGTGGAGTCCCCGGCCGACGCCGAGGAGACACCCGACCCCGAGAACCTGGGCGAGGTGGCCGCCGACCTGCTCGGCGAGCTGGTCAACGAGGGAGATGTGCTCGGCCTCGCCTGGGGCCGCTCCACGATCCACATGGCGGCCGCGCTCGACCGGCTGCCGCCGTGCACGGTGGTGCAGCTGACGGGCGTGTACGACGCCGGGACCGCCGAGCGCGGTTCCGTCGAGGCCGTCCGCCGCGCCGCCCAGGTGTCCGGCGGCGACGCCCACCCCATCTACGCGCCGATGCTGCTGCCGGACGCCGCCACCGCGCAGGCGCTGCGCCACCAGACCGGGATCGCCCGGGCCTTCGAGTACTTCGACAAGGTCACGGTCGCCTGCGTCTCCATCGGCTCCTGGGAGCCCGGCATCTCGACGGTGCACGACATGCTCAGCGACGAGGAGCGCGCGCACTACGCGTCCCTCGGTGTCGCCGCCGAGATGTCCGCGCACCTCTTCGACGCCGAGGGGCGCCGGGTCGGCCGGGACCTGGGGGAGCGGTGCATCACGGTCAAGGCCGACCAGCTCCGCCGTATCCCCGAGGTCGTCGCGATCGCGGGCGGGCAGCGCAAGGCGGCGGCCATCGACGCGGTGCTGCGGTCCGGTCTGGTCACCAGCCTGGTGACGGACACGTCGGCCGCGGACTACCTGATGACGGCGGGCACGACGCCGAAGCCGACGCTCAACCGCTCGGACCCCGACGGGGTCTGACGACCAGTCAGAGAGAGGGCGAGGCATGACGGAGGACCCCGCGGGCCGGCTCGTGGTCACGCTGGACCTCGACGGGGTCACGGACAAGGCGGGCCTCATGGACCGCTGCGCCCGTGCCCTGGACCTGCCCGAGTGGTTCGGCCGCAACTGGGACGCGCTCGCCGACTCCCTGGCCGACCCGTCCGTCTGGCCCGAGGAGGCGGCGGAGCGGGGTCTGCTGCTCCTCGTGCGGGGCTGGCGCGGGTACGCCGAGGCGCGGCCGGACGAGTGGGCCGTCGCCGAGGAGGTCTTCGCCGAGGCCACCGACCGAGGCCCCGGGCTCTTCGTGACACTGGGTCCTGGAGGTTCCTCCAAGGAGGCCGCTGACCAGCCTGGATGATCTGCCCGGGGATATTCGGCGGCCGGTCGTGGGAGAATGAAGTACGTGCTCTTTCCCCCTGGCTGACCTGTCCGGGGGCCACCTCTGATCGACTGGGATGTGCAGCACGTGCGTTTCCTCAATGACATCCAGCCCTCGTACGACCTGACGTACGACGACGTCTTCATGGTGCCGAGCCGGTCCGCCGTCGGCTCCCGGCAGGGCGTGGACCTCGGCGCCCCGGACGGCACGGGCACCACCATCCCCCTGGTCGTCGCCAACATGACCGCCATCGCCGGGCGCCGCATGGCCGAGACGGTGGCCCGTCGCGGCGGCCTCGTGGTCATCCCGCAGGACATCCCGATCGAGGTCGTCACCGAGGTCGTCTCCTGGGTGAAGAGCCGCCACCACGTCCTGGACACCCCGATCGTGCTGGCCCCGCACCAGACCGTCGCCGACGCGCTGGCCCTGCTGCCCAAGCGCGCGCACAACGCCGGTGTCGTCGTCGACGAGGAGTACAAGCCCCTCGGCGTGGTCACCGACACCGACCTGACCGGCGTGGACCGCTTCACCCAGCTCGAAGAGGTCATGTCCAAGGACCTGATCCTCATCGACGCGGACCTGGACCCGCGCGAGGCCTTCAACACCCTCGACGCCGCCAACCGCCGCTACGCGCCCGCCGTGGACAAGGACGGCCGCCTCGCCGGCATCCTCACCCGCAAGGGCGCCCTGCGCGCCACGCTGTACACCCCGGCCGTCGACGCGCAGGGCAGGCTCCGCATCGCCGCCGCCGTCGGCATCAACGGCGACGTGGCGGGCAAGGCCAAGCAGCTGCTGGACGCGGGCGTGGACACCCTCGTCATCGACACGGCGCACGGCCACCAGGAGTCGATGATCAGCGCCGTCAAGGTGGTGCGCGGCCTCGACCCGCAGGTCCCGATCGTGGCCGGCAACATCGTCTCCGCCGAGGGCGTGCGCGACCTGATCGAGGCGGGCGCGGACATCATCAAGGTCGGCGTCGGCCCCGGCGCCATGTGCACGACCCGCATGATGACCGGCGTCGGCCGGCCGCAGTTCTCCGCCGTCCTGGAGTGCGCCGCCGAGGCGAAGAAGTACGGCAAGCACGTGTGGGCCGACGGCGGCATCCGCCACCCCCGCGACGTCGCGATGGCCCTCGCGGCCGGCGCGTCCAACGTCATGGTCGGCTCCTGGTTCGCCGGGACCTACGAGTCCCCGGGCGACCTCCAGCACGACGCCAACGGGCGCCCCTACAAGGAGTCGTTCGGCATGGCCTCCGCCCGCGCGGTGCGCAACCGCACCTCGGAGGAGTCGGCGTACGACCGGGCCCGCAAGGCGCTCTTCGAGGAGGGCATCTCCACCTCCCGCATGTTCCTCGACCCGACCCGTCCGGGCGTCGAGGACCTGATCGACTCGATCATCGCGGGCGTCCGCTCCTCCTGCACCTACGCCGGCGCAGCCTCCTTGGAAGAGTTCGCGGAGAAGGCCATCGTCGGCATCCAGAGCGCCGCCGGCTACGCCGAGGGCAAGCCCCTGCACGCCAGCTGGAGCTGACCCGCACACCGCCCCGTACGGCCCCCGTCCTCCCGTCGCCCGGGCGGACGGGGGCCGTACGACTTCCCGGGAACGGACGGGCGCTGACCAGGGGCGATCCGCCTCCGGCCCACCCCTGACCGTCGCCCTGCGCAACGCTGGACAGCCCCCGCGCAACGAACGCACGCCTTCCCCCGACGAACGCAACGATCGTGCGGAGACGCGCAAGGTTGCTGCATTACCCCGGGGAACACGACCCTCATAGGGTTCTTCGCTGTACGTGGCGTGGCGAGGACCCCGCTCGGTGGGTCCCCGCTTCCGCGCGGGACGCCGCCGGTCCCCGCCGCTCCAGAAGCCCGCCGCGAAAGAGCCCGCTCGACACCGGGCGGCGCGACCGGCAGCGACAGAGGAGTCAACGCGTGCTCGACCACGGCGCACCCCCGCACCACGACACACCGGCCGGCCCCGCGTCCCCCGGGCTGGCCGCGCGCCTCATGCGCCGCAAGCCCGTGGAACGGCTGGTCGCCGAGGGCGGCCAGGGCGAGGGCGGCAGCCTGCGCCGCTCTCTCGGCCTGTGGCAGCTCACGATGATCAGCATCGGCGCCACCCTGGGCACCGGCATCTTCGTCGTCCTCGGCGAGGCCGTCCCCAAGGCCGGACCGGCGGTCACCCTCTCCTTTGTCATCGCCGGCCTGACGGCGCTCTTCTCGGCCCTGTCCTACGCCGAGCTGGCCGGTACCATCCCGGTCGCCGGCTCCTCGTACTCGTACGCCTACGCCACCATGGGCGAGCTGGTCGCCTGGATCTGCGGCTGGTGTCTGGTCCTGGAGTACGGGGTCTCCGTCGCCGCCGTCGCCGTCGGCTGGGGCGAGTACCTGAACGAACTCCTCGACGGCACCCTCGGCGTCACCATCCCGGCCGTGCTGTCCGCCCCGCCCGGCGACGGCGGGATCTTCAACCTGCCCGCCCTGATCGTGGTGCTGCTCGCCATGACCTTCCTGCTGGGCGGCGCCCGCGAGTCCGCCCGCGCCAACACGATCATGGTCCTCGTGAAGATCGCCGCGCTGGTGCTGTTCTGCGCCATCGGCGTCCAGGGCTTCCGCTCCGGCAACTACGAGAACTTCATGCCGCTCGGCATGGCCGGCGTCAGCGCGGCCGGCGCGACCCTCTTCTTCTCGTACATCGGCTTCGACGCGGCCTCCACCGCCGGTGAGGAGGCGAAGAACGCCCAGCGCGACCTGCCCCGCGCGATCATGCTCTCGCTCGTCATCGTCACCCTGCTCTACGTCCTCGTCGCCGCCGTCGCCGTCGGTGCCAAGCCGTGGAAGGGCTTCAACGACTCCGAGGCCGCCCTCGCCCAGATCATGACCGACGTCACCGGACAGAGCTTCTGGGGCACCCTCCTGGCCTTCTGCGCGGTCGTCGCCATCGCCAGCGTCGTGCTGACCGTCCTCTACGGCCAGACCCGCGTCCTGTTCGCCATGTCCCGCGACGGACTGGTGCCCAAGGTGTTCTCCAAGGTCCACCCGAAGACCGGCGCGCCCCGCGCCAACACCCTGATCGTCTCCCTGTTCTGCGGCGTCCTCGCCGCCGCCATCCCGCTCGGACAGCTCGCCGACGCCACCAGCATCGGCACCCTGTTCGCCTTCGCGCTGGTCAACGTGGCCGTCGTGGTGCTGCGCCGGACCCGCCCCGACATGCCCCGCACCTTCCGCGTGCCGCTCTCCCCGGTCCTGCCCGCCCTGGGCTTCGGCTTCTGCGTCTGGATGATGGGCAGCCTGTCCACCGTCACCTGGGTGGTCTTCGGTGTCTGGATGGCCGCCGGGCTCGTGTTCTACTTCGTGTACGGCCACCGCCGTTCCCGACTCGCCACGCCGGACACGTCCGAGGTCCGGGCGCACCAGAAGTGAAGTGAACGACCCGCAGTGCTGAACGATCTCGACGAACGCATCGTGCACGCCCTCGCCGAGGACGCCCGCCGCTCCTACGCGGACATCGGGCAGTCGGTCGGCCTGTCCGCGCCCGCCGTGAAACGGCGCGTGGACCGGCTGCGCGCCACCGGCGCCATCACCGGCTTCACCGTACGGGTCGACCCCGCCGCGCTCGGCTGGGAGACCGAGGGGTTCGTCGAGATCTTCTGCCGCCGCAACACCTCGCCGGAAACCATCCAGCGGGGCCTGGAGCGCTACCAGGAGGTCGTGGCCGCGTCCACCGTCACCGGGGACGCGGACGCGATCGCCCAGGTCTTCGCCTCCGACATGCGCCACTTCGAACGGGTCCTGGAGCGGATCGCCGGCGAGCCGTTCGTCGAGCGCACCAAGTCCGTGCTGGTGCTCTCCCCGCTGCTGCGCCGCTTCTCGTCGGGGTCGCCCGCATAAACGCTGTCCCCAGGGGCGCCGTGCCGTCTAGCATCGGTGCCATGACCTGGCGACATTGATTCACCAGCCGTGCCCGTCCCCGAGGACCGCCTCGGACGCCGTATCTCCGGTGTCCGGTCCGCTTCCTCGGGAAGGCCTCATGACTCTCGCACCCACACGTGTGCCGCCCGCCGGCTACCGGCGGCTGACGGCCACGCTGTACGGCTACGCGTTCCTCGACGACTTCGTCCTGCTGTACCCGGTGTACGCGCTGCTCTTCAGCGACGCCGGGCTGTCCCTCTGGCAGATCTCCTCCCTCTTCGCCCTGTGGTCGGTCACCGGCGTCCTGCTGGAGGTCCCCTCCGGCGCCTGGGCCGACGCCGTCTCCCGGCGGCTGCTCCTGTGGCTCGGCCCGCTGCTCACCGCCGCCGGCTTCGCCCTGTGGGTGCTCGTGCCGTCGTACGGCGCCTTCGCGCTCGGCTTCGTGCTGTGGGGCGCCGGCGGAGCGCTCGGGTCCGGCGCGCTGGAGGCGCTGGTCCACGACGAACTCGACCGGCTCGGCGCCGCCGGCCGCTACGCCCGTGTCATGGGCCGCGCCCGCTCGGCCGGGCTGGTGGCCGTGATGGCCGCGATGGGACTGGCCGGGCCGGTCTTCGCCCACGGCGGCTACCCGGCCGTGGGGGCGGCGAGCATCCTGGTCTGCCTGCTGGCGGCGGCCCTGGCGACCCGGTTCCCCGAGCACCGCACGCCGGTGACGACCGACGACGGCTGGGCCGCGACCCTGCGGTCCGGCCTCGCCGAGGCCCGCGCCGACCGGTCCGTGCGCGGCGCGCTGCTGCTCGTCCCGGCGGTGGGGGCCGTGTGGGGCGCCCTCGACGAGTACACGCCCCTGCTGGTGCGCGACACCGGCGTGGCCGAGGCGACCGTGCCGTGGCTGCTCCTGCTGATCTGGGCCGGCGCCACGGCCGGCGGCCTGCTGGCCGGGCCCGCCGAACGGCTCGGCAACACCGGGTTCGGCGCGCTGCTCGCGGGCGCCGCGCTCGCCCTGGCCGTGGGCGCCGGCGCGGGCACCCCGATGGGGCTGACGCTGGTCGCCGTCGCGTTCGGCGGCTTCCAGTTGGCGCATGTGCTCGCCGACGCACGCCTCCAGCGACGTATCGACGACGCCGGCCGGGCGACCCTGACCTCCGTGGCGGGCCTGGGCACCGAGCTGGGCACGGTCGCGGTGTACGGGGGGTACGGGCTGGCCGCGTCGCAGACGGGGCACGGCACCGCGTTCGCGATCTTCGCGGTGCCGTACCTGCTGACGGCGGTGGTGCTGATGGCCGGCCGGACTACAGCTTCGGCTGCCAGGGCACGACCCTGAAGTCGCCGGTGCCCTGCTTCACCTTCTCGAACGGTGCCGACCCCACGCACCGGGGCAGCAGCCCGTCGGTCTCGGCGGGCGATCCGGTCGCGGCCCAGCTGTAGCCCAGGCGGTCGTGGCGGCCGAGGTCGTGGACCGTGACGCCGACCCGCTTGCCCGTGGCGCCGGGCAGGTCGGAGGCGGTGATGACGCCGGACACCACGGCCACGTCGCCGCCGGTCAGCAGGCAGTCGACGGTGGCCTTGGCGCGGGCGCCCTTGCCGTTCAGGTAGTGGCTGAACTCGAAGGTCCCGGTGGCCTTA
>NZ_WWHX01000473.1 GCF_009862125.1 Streptomyces sp. SID5910 | reverse complement strand
ACGCTCCGGCCGCCTGGTCGCCCCCGACGAGGGCGTGCGCACCGACACGACCAAGGAGACGGTCGCCGAGGACGTCGGCATCGACGGAGGGGCCGCCGGCGCCGAGGAGGCCGCGGTTCACGTCGTCGAGGACGAGACGGCACTGCCGGACGACGAGCAGCGCTAGCGGGCCGAACGCCTTGAGGGGGCCGCCCGGCCTGATGGTCGGGCGGCCCCCTCACGGCGGTTCGGTCAGGGAAGCAGTTTGTCGAGGGCCGCGGGGCCCTCCTCGGCCAGCTTGTTCCTGGCCCATTCGAGGTTCTTCGGGGTGAGGTCCCGGCCGGCCGCGAGAACGATGTCCTCGGGGGACACCTCCGTGCCGGGGCGGATGTGGAGCCGGTCGTCCGGAGTGGCGCGGTCCTCGCTCGCGAGGACCTCGGACGCCCGGGAGGCATCGGACTCTGATGTGGACATAAGACTGCTCCTCGGTCCGGATCGCTGCGTCGGTGCCGGTGCTCTGCCGCCGGTCCCGACGGCCGTCGGTCACGACTGCTGTCGGTCCCGACTATCCCGATAACACCATTCAATGCCGGAGCGGCGCCCGCATCCGGAGCGCCCGCCCGAGGTGCCGCACCGGACACCGGGTCGTCTAATGGGACGCGTCGAACGATCGGCCCGGCAGAAGAGGGCGCGCGCATGACAGGCAGCCGTACCGGCGCCGGGGGACGAGGGACCACGGACAGGGCGGGCGGCCTGCGCCGGTGCGGCGAGTGGTGCGCCCGGCACGGCGTCATCGTCGTGGTCGCGTGGCTCGTCGCCCTGGTGGCCCTCCAGTTCGCGGACCGCTCCTTCGGCGGGGACTACTCGGACAACTTCACCCTGTCCTCGTCCCAGTCGCAGCAGGGCCTGGACGTCCTGGAACGCCACGACCCCGCGGCCGGCGGCTACAGCGCCCAGATCGTCGTCCACGACGCGGACAAGCCGCTGACCTCGCTCGGCTCGCAGATGTCCACCGCGGTGACCGACCTCCAGAAGCTGCCGCACGTCCTGTCCGCGCAGAACCCGCTCACCGCCGCCCCCGCCTCCGGCTCGTCGTCCGGGCCCGACGTGGGCCCCCTGTCCGCGGACGGCCGCACCGCCTACCTCACGGTCCGCTTCGACGTCCAGCCCTCCCAGCTCGGCGACGGCTACCTGCACGGCGTCGACGACTCCGTCCAGCCGCTGCGCGCCGCCGGCGCCGAGGTCGAGTACGGAGGGCCGCTCGGCGAGCTGGCACGGCCCGACGCCGACGACCGGGTGAGCGAGCTGATCGGCTTCGGCGTCGCCGTCGTCGTCCTGCTGATCGGCTTCGGCAGCGTCCTCGCCGCCGTCGCCCCGCTGGTGACCGCGCTGATCGCGGTCGTCGGCGGCCTGGCCTGCCTCGGGCTGCTCGCCGCGGCGTTCACCTTCGCCACCGTGTCACCGACCCTCGCCACCATGATCGGCCTGGGCGTCGGCATCGACTACGCCCTGTTCCTGATCACCCGGCACCGGCAGAACCTCATGGACGGCGCCGACCCGGTGCGCGCCGCCGGACAGGCCACCGCCACCAGCGGCCACGCCGTACTCGTCTCCGGCTGCACCGTGATCGTCGCACTGCTGGGCCTGTACGCCTCCGGGGTCTCCTTCATCGGCAAGCTGGGCATCGCCGCCGCGGTGACCGTCGTCTCGGCCGTCCTCGGGGCACTGACCCTGGTGCCCGCCCTCCTCGGCCTCGTCGGCCGGCACATCGACCGGCTCAAGGCGCGCCGCCCCGTCGCCGAGACCGACGCGGAGCCCGGCGCCGAGCCGCAGGGCACCTGGCACCGCTACGCGCAGCGGGTGGAACGACGGCCCTGGCACTTCCTGGCCGCGGGCGTCGCCGTGCTCGTCGTCCTCGCCATCCCGGTGTTCTCCATCCAGCTGGGCCACATCGGCGACGGCGCCGACCCCACCTCCTTCACCGACCGGCGGGCGTACGACCTGATGACCGACGCCTTCGGGCCGGGCTCCAACGGCCCGCTGACCGTCGTCGTCGACCAGAGCGGCGTACCCCAGTCGCAGCGCTCGGACCTCGCCTCCCAGGTCACCAAGGGCCTCGACGACGTCTCCGGCACGGCCGCGGTGACACCCGTGACGCCGACCCAGGACGGCGACGTCCTGCTCGCCACGGTCTACTCGAAGCAGTCACCGCAGGACGCCGCCACCACCGGCCTGGCCAACCGCCTGGTCGACAGCACCCTGCCGGACGCGGTCACCGGCACCGACGCCAAGGGCTACGTCACCGGCACCACCGCCGCCCAGGTCGACTTCCGCGACATCGTCGCGAAGCGGCTGCCGCTCATCATCGCCGTCGTGGTCGCCCTGGCCTTCCTGATCATCCTGGCCGTCTTCCGCGGCCTGCTGGTCGCCGTCAAGGCCGCCGTCCTCAACGTGCTGTCGATCGCCGCCTCCTACGGCGTCGTCGTCGCCGTCTTCCAGTGGGGCTGGGGCGGACCCGCGCTCGGGGTCAACGGCACCGTGCCCATCGAGAGCTACGTCCCGATGATGATGTTCGCGATCATCTTCGGGCTGAGCATGGACTACGAGATCTTCCTGCTCTCCCGCGTCCACGAGGCCTGGCTGCGCACCGGCGACGCCAAGGGATCGGTGGCCCACGCGCTGGAGATCACCGCCCGGGTCATCACCTGCGCGGCCCTGATCATGGTGAGCGTCTTCGCCGCGTTCGTCGTCAGCGACAACATCGTGGTCAAGATGCTCGGCCTCGGCCTCGCCGTCAGCGTGCTCATCGACGCCACCGTCGTCCGCCTGCTCCTCGTGCCCGCCGTGATGACCCTGCTGGGGCGGCACGCCTGGTGGACACCGCGGTGGCTCGACCGGATCCTGCCCCACATCGACGCCGAGGGGGAGCACGGGAGCGGCCTCAGCGCGCGGACGGCGGGGACGAAGGAGTGAGGACGAGCATCGTGACGTCGTCGTCCACGTCCGGGCAGAAGCCCACGAGGTCCGCCCAGACACGCTCGGCGAGCCCGGCCGGCTCCCCGGCGGCCAGACCCGCCAGCCGGTCGGCCAGCGGATAGAACGCGCCGCCGGCGTCCCGCGCCTCGACCACACCGTCGGAGGCGAGGAAGAGCCGGTCACCCGGGCGCAGCGCGACCGTGCTCGCCTCGATCGTGCCGGCGTCCGCCAGCCCCAGCCCGAGCGGCGTCCACGGCGACACCTCCACCTCCGTGGCCCGCGCGCCGCGCAGCAGCAGGGGTGGCGGGTTCCCGCAGACGACGACGCGCACCTCGCGGGCGTCGGCGGAGAACTCCAGCAGCGCGGCCGTCGCGAACAGCTCGGCGTGCCGTGCGTCCGCCGAGTCCACCAGCAGCCTGCGGTCGAGCCGGGCGGCGACCGACACCAGGTCGGGCTGGTCGAGCACCGCCTCCCGGAACGCCCCCAGCAGCGAGGCGACCGTCGCGACCGCCGCCAGTCCGTGCCCCTGCACGTCGCCCATCACGGCCCGGATGCCGAAGGGACCGTCCCGCACGTCGAAGAAGTCGCCGCCGACCAGCGTCCCGCGCTGCGCCGCCCGGTACAGGCCCGCGCAGCCCACGACGCCGACCCGCTCGGGCAGCGGGGGAGCGACGGCCCGCTGGGCGGCCTCGGCGACCGTGCGCTCCTGAACCAGCTGGGCGTCGCGGCGGCTGCGCACGAAGGACACGAACACGCTGAGCACGGAGACGAAGGCGATGGTCAGCACGTCGGTGTCGCCCGGCCGGTCGAGCTGGAACGCCGGGACGTTCAGCAGCGCGACCACCGCGCCGCCCAGCACGGCGGTCGCCAGCGGGCTGTACGACAGCACGGCCAGCGGCGGGATGGCGCCCAGCAGGAAGCCGATGTCGAGCGGCTCGTGACTGAGCAGCGTCGCCGCGCAGATCGCCGCGACCAGGACCAGCGGCAGCGCCCGCACCCAGCGGGGCGGCGGCGCTCCCCGCAGCCAGCCGCGCCGGTCCTCGCTCCGGCGCGACGGCACGGCGGACACCTTGGGCACACCACCACGCTCCTACGGCGCGCCGCCCGGCGCACGCCGGGAGGCGCGCCGTCGCCTAGAACGCGGTGAGCGTCAGCCGGATCCCGGTGGGGGCGGTGTCCTGCACGTAGGAGGCGAAGTCGGCCACGTCGTCGAAGGCGAAGCCGTACGCCTTGCCGTCCTCCGTGACCGCGTGCACCGCCTTGGAGTAGTGGTTCGTGAGGGCGGTGCCGTAGAACGACGCGGGGTCGGTCGTCGGCTGGGCGGCCGAGGACAGCAGCGTGGAGCGGTTGAAGCCGGCGCCCACCACGGCGGCGACGGGACCGGTCGTGCCGTCGTTGGGCGCGGCGAGCGCGCCGTCGCAGAACAGCACGTCCCGGGTGGACGGCTTGGCGAAGGACACCTGGGCGGGCCCGTCGAAGGTCAGCCGGTCCCCGCGCACCCGGCCGGTGAAGGCGCCCGCGTTGGTGGTGACGGTGAGGTCCTTGCCGGTGTAGGTGCTCCACACCTCGTCGATGTACGGGGCGAGGTAGTCCTTCGGGAACAGGCCGGCGTCCAGGCCGTGCCCGGGGGCGATCACGCGGCGGTCGTCCACGACCAGCGGGGCGAACTCCTCGACCTGCCGGACGGCCTCGAAGACCGCCGCCCGGCCGCCGGGGCGCACGGTGCCCGTCGTCTGGTCCTTCGCGCCGGTCAGCCGGATGGCGAGCGGCACGCTGAACATGTCGACCATGGTGGTGTTGCAGAACATCCCGGACGCGTTGTACGTGAACTCGGCGCAGTCGTGCAGCACGCCGTAGTTGGGGTCCGAGGAGACCCAGCCGGCCGGGTACTGGAGCGCGGCGTCGCCGTTGCCGTCGGCGACCACCTTGAACTTCAGCTTCTCGCCGAGCGACACGTAGATCCGGCCGGAGAGGTACGGCAGTGACAGCGTTGTCTCACCGCTGCCGGCGAGGCTGATCGCGTAGTCGGTGAAGCCGTCGGCACCGTTGTCCGACAGCGCCACGGGCGCGACGGTGCCGTCGGGGGTGACGCGCACCTGGCGGCCGTCCTGGTTGCCGACGATGTAGACGTGGACGTCGGCGTTGCCGAAGGAGCCGGTGCTGTTGACGATCGTCAGCGGCAGGGCACCGGCGGCCTTGGGGGCGGCCGTGCCGGTGTCGCTGTCGCTGTCGGTCTCGGCGAGGGCGTGGGGGGCGAGCGCGGCGACGGCGGGAGCGGCCACGACCGCGCCGCCGAGGGCGACGAGCAGCTTGCGACGGCCGAGGGGGCGTTGGTGACGGGGAGTCATGTGGGGGGTCTCCTGGGTGATCGGGACATGACAGTCCGAGGGGGAGTCCGCTGAGAGCGCTCTCGGACGGTGGCCCGATGGTACGCAGAACACATGCCCCGGCCAACCACCTCGACGGCCACACAACGGCCGCGCCGGGGGCGGAACTTGGCGAATGCGGGCAGCGGCCGATGCACTTAACCGGCGCTTAAGGCCCGGTTAATGCGGGCGGCCGACGACAGGGGCGGCGCGCTTTTCGATTGCGTACGTCGGGGCCACCCGGCATCGTGCGAGGTGCCGTCCGCGCCCTGCGGACCCGCGTACCGAGGAGGCCCGCCCATGGCCGCAGTTCCCGAGCGCCGACTCGCTCTCCTCGGGGGAGGGTTCTCCACCGACGAGGACGGGCTGCTCGACACCTGGGTGCTCTCCCGGGCGCGGGCGGCCCGGCCCAAGGTGTGCTTCGTACCGACGGCCAGCGGTGACGCCCCCGCTTATGTCGAGCGCTTCCTCACGGCGTTCGAGCCGCTCGACTGCCAACCCTGCGTGCTGCCCCTGTTCCGCCGGGAACTCGACGACGACGCCCTGCGCGCGTTCCTGCTCTGCCAGGACGTCGTCTACGTCGGCGGCGGCAACACGGCGAACCTGCTCGCGGTCTGGCGCACGCACGGCGTCGACCGGATCCTGCGCGAGGCCTACGACCGGGGGACCCTCCTCTGCGGGATCAGCGCGGGCGCCAACTGCTGGGCCGAGGGCTCGCACACCGACTCCTTCGGACCGCTCACGTTCCTGCCGGACGGGCTGGGCCTGCTGTCCGGCTCGGTCTGCCCGCACTACGACAGCGAACCGGGCCGCCGCCCCTCCTACCGGCAGGCCGTGGCCGCCGGCTCGCTCCCCGCCGGGTGGGCCCTGGACGACGGCGCCGGCGCCCTCTTCACCGACGGCGTGCCGACGGACACGGTGACCCGCACCCCGGGGGCCCACCTGTACCGGGTGGAGGCGGACGGGAGCGGCGGAGTCACGGAACGGGCCCTGCCGTGCCGGCCGCTGACATAGGGCTTCCGTTGCCGTCCGGTGTCGGTGTCGGGTGGCATGCTGGCCGGGCGGGACGAGTGACGGCACGGGCGGGCGGAGGTGGCATGGGGTTCGAGGGTGAGGTGTGGTGCGTGCGTGATCGGAGTACGGGAGCGGGCGTCGGGGAGATCGTCGTGGACGACGAGGACTTCCCCTGGCTCTCCGGCCGGTTCAGGCCCGGGCCTGCCTTCGACGCGGTCCGGGACCTGTTCGCCCGCGAACTCGCCCTGGCCGAGCGGGACGACGCCGGTCACTGGGAGGAGTGGGAGGCCGTGTACGCCCGGATCGAGGCGCGCGTGTCGCTGGCTTCGCCCGAAGGGCCGGTCGCCGAGTTCCTGCTGCACATCCAGGGGGACCGGGCCTGGTTCCGGTGGAGCACGGCCGGCTGACCGGCGTCAGCGTCCGTCGCCGAGCAGCGCCTCGGCACCGGCGAGGATCTCGGTGACCCGGAGACCGAACACGGCGTCGCACGGATGCGGGCGTCCGGTCCGCGCGGCGGTCATGAGGGCGTCCACGGCCCGTTGCAGAGCGGGCACCGGACCCTCCGCGCTCTCCGGCATCAGCGTCACCCCGGCACCGCCCCGCAGCTCCACCTCGGCACCCGCCGCCGCGGGCGGTGCTGTCAGGCTGAGGGTGAGCGTGCTGGTCGTCCCGCCGGTGTGGTCGAGGACCAGATGCACGGTGTCGCCGGGACCGGGCACGGCCGCCGCCACCTGCCGTACGTCCCCCAGGACCGGCAGCAGCACGGACAGGGCGTGCGGACCGACGTCCCACAGGGCGCCCTTCTCACGGCGCCACGGCGAGCGCGCGAACGGGCTGTCGCCGCCGAACACCGCGCCGAGCCACTGCGCACGCGCCGTGAACCACTCGCCGATCTCGGCCTGTTCGGCGATCCACGCCTCGGTCTCGGGCTGGAACCGGGTGGTGAAGAAGACGACGGAGGCGACACGGGCCTCCCGCGCCGCCTCGACCACCGCACGCCCCTGTGCCACCGTCGGCGCGAGCGGCTTGTCCAGCAGCAGATGACACCCCGCCCGCGCCGCGCGCACCGCGAGCTCGGCCTGCACGGCCGGCGGCAGCGCCACCGCGACGGCCTCCACGTCGGCGAACAGGGCGTCGACGTCGTCGTAGGCGCGCGTGCCGTGCCGTTCCGCCAGCTCCTTGGCGGCCTGGGGCCGGCGTCCCCACACGCCCACGAAGTCCACCTCGTCGTGCCGGGCCAGAGTCGGCGCGTGTGCCATGTCCGCCCAGGGACCGGTACCGAGCAGTCCGATACGCATACCGCCGCCTCTCCAAGGTGCCCGACCCGACGCCGGCCGACGCAGAGCGTGGCACACGGACCGGGTACCCCCGCAAGCCCTCGGCCGAGGAACACGAGGCACGAGTGCGCGCATGGGCGAACAGGCGGAGCAGGGAGAACAGGGGGAGCGGACCGAAAAGACCGGTGCACGACCCTAGGGACCGACCAGACGGTATGCCATCCTTCGGGGCAGGACGAGTCAGGGGGCGGGCCGGGCGCGGGCGGACCGCCCGTGGCGGCTCTCCTCCGTGAGCCCTGCCTGGGGAGGACCGCGATGCAACACGCCGTACGGTCACGAGCAGCGATCCGCACCGCCGGACTGACGCCCGTTCCGCGCCCGCGGACACCCGGCGTCGCCTCGCTCATGGACGCCGACGCCCTGCGGGTCCTGCACCGGGCGGCCCGCGGGCTGCTCGACGACCTGCCGGGCCTGACCGACCGGCTGGTGGCGCTGCTGCGCGAGCAGGAACCGGCGTACCGGACCGCCCTCGCGAAGGACCCCACGGCGTCCTGGCAGGAGGTGCACCGCTCGCTGCGGCACAGCGTGGCCTCGCTGCTCGACCCGCGCGGCGCCCGGGACGCGGCCCGCCGCTGCTCCTGGCGGATCGGCACCACCCGCGCCGAACAGGGACTGCCGCTCGATGCCCTGCTGC
This sequence comes from Streptomyces sp. SID5910, assembly GCF_009862125.1. Lineage (GTDB taxonomy): Bacteria > Actinomycetota > Actinomycetes > Streptomycetales > Streptomycetaceae > Streptomyces. The sequence continues at coordinate 766 of NZ_WWHX01000473.1, read as the reverse complement.
ACGCCTTCCGCCTCGGCGGCTCCCTGGTGTGGCAGAGGCTGGTCGAGGAGACCTCCCGCACCGCGCCCGAGGACGTCCGGCTGCTGGTGCATGTGGCCGCCGACGTGTGGAACTTCGTCGACGAGCACTGCACCCTCGTCGCGGACGCCTACCGGCAGACCGAGTGGCAGCTGTCCCGGCGCCGGCAGAACCGGGCCCGGCTCCTGGCGGCCGGCCTGCTCGACGGCACCAGCCGCATCGCCGACCTGCCCGAGGCCGCGCAGGCACTGGGCCTGCCGGAACAGGGCCGGTACGTCGTCGTCGCCGTCACCGGCGCGAACCCCGCGCGCTCCGCCACAGCCCGTGCCGCCGTCGTCCCGGACGGCACACGCGTCCACTGGCACAGCGGGGCGGAGGTGGACTACGGCATCGTGCTGCTCGGCCCCGGGGACGACGAGCCCGCGCCACCGGGCGACGCCGTCCCGGGCGGCCTGCGGATCGGCATCGGCAGTCCCGTGGAGGGACTGGCCGCCGTCGGCGAGGCGCGCGGGCTCGCCGACACCGCGCTCGGCATCTGCCCCGAGGGCGGCGGCACCGTCCGGCTGGCCGACCACCTCCCGGCCGCCCTGGTCGTGGCCGGCCCCGACCTCGGCCGGGCCCTCGCCGACCGGGTGCTCGGCCCGCTGCTGCGGCTGGAGCCCGCCGACCGTGACGTCCTGCTGGACACCCTGACGACGTGGCTCGACTGCGACGGCTCGGCCCAGCGGGCCGGCGAACGCCTCTACTG
>NZ_WWHX01000048.1 GCF_009862125.1 Streptomyces sp. SID5910 | reverse complement strand
ACGGTCGCGTTCATCTCCTGGAGGAACGCCATCGCCGCCAGGTCCTCCCGGCCGCCGTACTGGTTGGGCTCCCACTGACCGGAGTCGCGCGAGTAGTCCAGGTACAGCATCGAGGCGACCGCGTCGACGCGCAGCCCGTCGATGTGGAACTCCTCGCACCAGTACACGGCGTTGGCGACGAGGAAGTTGCGCACCTCGGTGCGGGCGAAGTCGAAGGTGTACGTGCCCCAGTCCGGGTGCTCGGCACGCCGCGAGTCCCCGGGCTCGTACAGCGGATCCCCGTCGAAGCGGGCCAGCGCCCAGTCGTCCTTCGGGAAGTGCGCCGGCACCCAGTCCATGATCACGCCGATGCCCGCCCCGTGCAGGGCGTCGACCAGGTACCTGAAGTCGTCGGGCGACCCGAGGCGCGCGGTCGGCGCGTAGAAGCCGGTGACCTGGTAGCCCCAGGACGGACCGTAGGGGTGCTCGGCGACCGGCATCAGCTCGACGTGGGTGAAGCCGAGGTCCTTGACGTAGGCGGGCAGCACCTCGGCCAGCTCGCGGTAGGTCAGCCCCGGGCGCCACGAGGGCAGGTGCACCTCGTACACCGAGAACGGCGCCTCGTGCACCGGGGTGGCGGCGCGGGTCCGCATCCACTCCCGGTCGTTCCACTCGTAGCGCGACGCCGTCACGACGGAGGCCGTGTTCGGCGGCTCCTCCGCCGCGCGCGCCATCGGGTCGGCCTTGAGGAACCGGTGCCCGTAGCGGGAGTGGATCTCGAACTTGTACCGGGTGCCCTCGCCGACCCCCGGCAGGAACAGCTCCCACACCCCGGACGAACCCAGCGAGCGCATCGGGAACGCGGTGCCGTCCCAGTGGGTGAAGTCGGCGGCGACCCGCACGCCCTGCGCGTTCGGCGCCCACACCGTGAACCGGGTGCCGGTGACGCCCTCA
>NZ_WWHX01000472.1 GCF_009862125.1 Streptomyces sp. SID5910 | reverse complement strand
ACCTTCGTACCCCAAGGAGTCGATCCACCATGGCGAGCGACGCGCCGACCGGCCACGTGTCCGACCTCGACTGGCTGATGAGCGGCCTCGTGCAGCGCGTACCGCACACGACCAGTGCGGTGCTCCTGTCCGCCGACGGACTGGTGAAGTCCGTACACGGCCTCGACGCGGACAGCGCCGACCACATGGCGGCCCTGGCCTCCGGCCTCTACTCCCTCGGCCGCAGCGCCGGCGTCCGCTTCGGCGACGGCGGCGACGTCCGGCAGGTCGTCGTCGAACTCGCCTCGACCCTGCTCTTCGTCACCACCGCCGGCTCGGGCACCTGCCTCGCCGTGCTGGCCGGCCGCGAGGCCGACGCGGCCGTACTCGGCTACGAGATGGCGATGCTGGTCAAGAGCGTCCGCCCCTACCTGGTCACCGCGCCCCGGCAGTACGCCGTGGAACCCCCGGCGATGAGGCCTTGAGGGTGGCCGCGGTCGGCGACGGGCCCTGGCTCGACGACGCGGCCGGACGGCTGGTGCGCCCCTTCACCGTCAGCAACGGCCGTACCCGGCCCACCGTCGCGCTCGACCTGATGTCCCAGGTGATGGCCACGGGGGCGACCCCCCTCGGCTATCTCGGACCCGAACACGCGCAGGCACTCGACCTGTGCCGGGGCCCTCTCCCGGTCGCCGAGCTCGCCGCACACCTGAGGCTGCCGGTGGCGGTCACCAAGGTGCTGCTGTCGGACCTCGTCGACTGCGGCGCGCTGACCACCAAACCCCCCGCCGCGTTCCACCACGACCCCACGGACCGGGCCCTTCTGGAGGCAGTGCTCGATGGACTACGACGACAGCTCTGACTACGGCCACGGCCACGACGACGGCACCGACCCCTTCCCCACCGCGCTGAAGATCCTCGTGGCGGGCGGCTTCGGCGTCGGCAAGACGACCTTCGTCGGCGCGGTCAGCGAGATCGCACCCCTGAGCACGGAGGAACTGCTCACCACCGTCAGCGCCGCGACCGACAGCCTCGACGGCATCGAGAACAAACAAGAGACGACCGTGGCCATGGACTTCGGCCGCATCACCCTCGACCCGCAGCACGTGCTGTACCTGTTCGGCACCCCCGGCCAGGAACGGTTCTGGTTCATGTGGGACGAACTGTGCGAGGGCGCGCTCGGCGCGGTGATCATCGCCGACACCCGGCGCCTGGACGAGTCCTTCGCCGCCGTCGACTTCTTCGAGGAACGCGGCCTCGGCTTCATCGTCGCGATCAACGAGTTCGACGGCTCCCACCGCTACGACCCCGAGGAGGTGCGCGCGGCCATGGACCTCCACCCCGAGATCCCCATCGTGCGCTGCGACGCCCGGATCTCCAGCTCCGGCGTACAGACGCTGCTCACCCTCGTACGCCACCTGATCGCCCACACCCCGGCCCCCACCACCGGGTCCGGCGCCGGAGCCCGCCCATGAGCTACGACCCGCCGCGCCCGGTCGGACGCCTGCTGCTCACCCCCGAGGACCGGGAGGCCCCCGCGCGGGTGCGGCGGCTGCGCCGGCTCGGTCTGGCGGAACGCCCGGACCCGGCCCTGGACGCCTTCGCGGCCCATCTCGCCGGGCTCGTGGAGGCGCCGTACGCGATGGTCAACTTCCTCGTGGAGGGAGGGCAGTTCTTCGCGGGCCTGCGGGTGCCCGACCTCCCGCCCGTGCGGCGCGGCGACGGCACCAGTCCCGAGTTCGGCCGCGTCCAGCCCCGCGACCACGGCTTCTGCCCCCATGTGGTGGTCCGGCGCAAGGCACTGGTCCTGGACGACGTGCGCGACTACCCGCGCTTCGCGGGCAACGCGGTCGTGGACGAGTTCGGCATCCACTCCTACCTCGGCGCGCCGCTCATCGACAGCACGGGCACGGTGCTTGGCACGGTCTCCGCAGCCGACGTGCGGCCCCGGACCTGGGGGAAGGCGGGCCTGGAGGCGGTCAAGGCGTCGGCCGCCGACCTCGTACGGCGCATCGAGCGCAGCGCGGAGGACGGGCTCCCCCTGTGAGGCGGGCCGCGCGCGGGGTGTGAAGGAAAGCTGCGGCCGGGCTTAAGAAAGGCTCGATGGACCCGGGGCGGTCCCGTACGGCAGATTGCTGTGCGATTCCCCTCCCCTTCCCGGACGCGGGCCGCTTCGGCATGCCCGCCGCCGGGACCTCACCCGTCAGGAGCCGTAGCGTTGAAGGCGCTGGTCAAGGAGAAGGCGGAGCCCGGTCTGTGGCTCGCGGACGTGCCCGAGCCCGCCGTGGGACCCGGTGACGTGCTCATCAAGGTGCTGCGCACCGGTATCTGCGGCACCGACCTGCACATCCGGGCCTGGGACGGCTGGGCGCAGCAGGCCATCCGCACCCCGCTCGTCGTCGGGCACGAGTTCGTCGGCGAGGTCGTCGGGACCGGCCGCGACGTCACCGACATCAAGACCGGCGACCGGGTCAGCGGCGAGGGCCACCTCGTGTGCGGCAAGTGCCGCAACTGCCTGGCCGGCCGCCGCCACCTGTGCCGCGCCACCGTCGGCCTCGGCGTCGGCCGCGACGGTGCCTTCGCCGAGTACGTCGCCCTGCCCGCCGCCAACGTCTGGGTGCACCGCGTCCCCGTCGACCTCGACGTCGCCGCGATCTTCGACCCGTTCGGCAACGCCGTGCACACCGCGCTGTCCTTCCCGCTGGTCGGCGAGGACGTCCTCATCACCGGCGCCGGACCGATCGGCCTGATGGCCGCCGCCGTGGCCCGGCACGCGGGCGCCCGCAACGTCGTCATCACCGACGTCAGCCGGGAACGCCTGGACCTCGCGCTCAAGGTCGGCGTCAGCCTCGCCCTGGACGTGTCGAAGGCGACCATCGCCGACGGCCAGCGCGAACTGGGTCTGCGCGAGGGCTTCGACATCGGCCTGGAGATGTCCGGCCGCCCCGAGGCCATGCGCGACATGATCGCCAACATGACGCACGGCGGCCGCATCGCGATGCTCGGCCTGCCCGCCGAGGAGTTCCCGGTCGACTGGGCCCGGATCGTCACCTCGATGATCACCGTCAAGGGCATCTACGGCCGCGAGATGTTCGAGACCTGGTACGCCATGTCGGTGCTCCTGGAGGGCGGCCTCGACCTCGCCCCCGTGATCACCGGCCGGTACTCCCACCGCGACTTCGAGGAGGCCTTCGCCGACGCCGCCAGCGGCAAGGGCGGCAAGGTCATCCTCGACTGGACCGCGTAAGTCATCCGCCTTTCCCCGGAGCTTAGGAGCTTCTGAGATGTTCGACTCCGTGCGCGACGACCTGCGCGCCACCCTCGACGAGATCCGCGCCGCCGGCCTGCACAAGCCCGAGCGCGTCATCGGCACCCCGCAGTCCGCGACCGTCGAGGTCACCGCCGGCGGCCGCCCCGGCGAGGTCCTCAACTTCTGCGCCAACAACTATCTCGGCCTCGCCGACCACCCCGAGGTCGTCGCCGCCGCCCACGAGGCGCTGGACCGCTGGGGCTACGGCATGGCGTCCGTGCGCTTCATCTGCGGCACCCAGGAGGTCCACAAGGAGCTGGAGGCCCGCCTCTCCGCGTTCCTCGGCCAGGAGGACACGATCCTCTACTCCTCCTGCTTCGACGCCAACGGCGGCGTCTTCGAGACCCTCCTCGGCCCCGAGGACGCGGTGATCTCCGACGCCCTCAACCACGCGTCGATCATCGACGGCATCCGCCTCAGCAAGGCCAAGCGCTTCCGCTACGCCAACCGCGACCTGGCCGACCTGGAGACGCAGCTCAAGGCCGCCGGCGAGGCCCGCCGCAAGCTCATCGTCACCGACGGCGTCTTCTCCATGGACGGCTACGTCGCCCCGCTCGCCGAGATCTGCGACCTCGCCGACCGCTACGACGCCATGGTCATGGTCGACGACTCGCACGCCGTCGGCTTCGTCGGCCCCGGCGGCCGCGGCACCCCCGAGCTGCACGGCGTCATGGACCGCGTCGACATCATCACCGGCACCCTCGGCAAGGCCCTCGGCGGCGCCTCCGGCGGCTACGTCGCCGCCCGTGCCGAGATCGTCGCCCTGCTGCGCCAGCGCTCCCGCCCGTACCTGTTCTCCAACACCCTCGCCCCGGTCATCGCCGCCGCCTCCCTCAAGGTCCTCGACCTGCTGGAGTCGGCCGACGACCTGCGCGTCCGCCTCGCCGAGAACACGGACCTGTTCCGCCGCCGGATGACCGAGGAGGGCTTCGACATCCTCCCCGGCGACCACGCCATCGCCCCGGTGATGATCGGCGACGCGTCCGAGGCGGGCCGCATGGCCGAGCTGCTGCTGGAGCGCGGCGTGTACGTGATCGGCTTCTCCTACCCGGTCGTCCCGCAGGGCCAGGCCCGCATCCGCGTGCAGCTGTCCGCCGCCCACTCCACCGAGGACGTGAACCGCGCCGTGGACGCCTTCGTGGCGGCGCGGGCGGAGCTGGACGCCTGACCTGCTCCTCCGGTGAGAGAATCGATCCCGTGATCGAAGCGCGGCGGCTGCACATCCTCCGAGCGGTGGCGGACCACCGCACCGTGACGGCGGCTGCCGCCGCGCTGTACCTCACCCCCTCCGCGGTCTCCCAGCAGCTGACCGCCCTGGAGCAGGAGACCGGGCACCGCCTGGTCGAGCGCGGCGCCAAGGGCGTACGGCTGACCCCCGCCGGCGAGATCCTGCTCAGCCACACCAACGCCGTCCTCGCCCAGCTGGAGCGGGCCGAGGCCGAGCTCGCCGCGTACAGCTCGGGCGAGGCCGGCACGGTCACGGTCGCCGCCTTCGCGACCGGCATCACCCTGGTCGTCGGGCCCGCGCTGGCCCGCCTCGCGGAGTCGGCGCCCGGCATCCGCATCCGCGTCCAGGACGCCGAGGGCGACGCCAGCCTGCCGATGGTGCTGGACCGGCAGGTCGACGTGGCCGTGGCCGTCGAGTACCGCGGGGCGCCGGCCGCGGACGACCCGCGCCTGACCCACGTCCCGCTGTACGCGGAGCCGTTCGACGCCGTCGTCCCGGTCGCCCACCGCCTCGCCGGCGCCCCGGAGGTGCCGCTCGCGGAGCTGGCCAAGGACCCGTGGATCGGGCCCTACCCGGGCAACCCGTGCCACGACGTGGTGGTGCTGGCCTGCGAGACGGCCGGTTTCCAGCCCCGCCTGGAGCACTCCTCGGACGACTTCCGCGCGGTGGTGTCCCTCGCCGCGGCCGACGCGGGCGTGGCGCTCGTGCCGCGCTCGGCGCTGCTCGGCATGGACCTGGCCGGCGTGGTCGTCCGCCCCGTCGACGGCGTCGCCCCCACCCGCCGGGTCTTCGCGGCCGTACGCCGGGGAGCGGAAGGGCATCCGCTGATCCGTCCGGTCCTGGACGCGCTGGAGTCGGTCGCCGAGCGGTAGGCGGTGCCCGCGGCGCGGGCCGCCCGTCGGGAACCGGCCACCCGCCCTCCGCAGTCTGGGCTGTCATGCGCGTGACGATGATCCTCCCGGCCCTGACCGAGGCGACGAGCCCGCTGTTCCGGCCCATCAAGTACTCGCTGTTCCCGCCGCTGGGCCTCGCCACCCTCGCCGGCTACCTGGACCCCGACGACGAGGTCACCCTCCACGACGAGCACGTGGAACGCCTCGACCTCGCCGCCCTGCCCACCCCCGACCTGCTGGTGATCCAGCCATACATCACCTCGGCGCGGCGCAGCTACGAGATCGCCGACCACTTCCGGGCCCGCGGCGCCCACGTCGCCATGGGCGGCCTGCACGTCACCTCGCTGCCCGACGAGGCGGCGGCGCACGCCGACACGGTCTTCACCGGCCCCGGCGAGGACACCTGGCCGCTGTTCCTGAAGGACTTCCGCGACGGCGCCCCGGCCCGCCGCTACGACTCCACCCTGCGCACCCTCGCCGGACTCCCGCCGGTGCGCCGCGACCTGATCAAGCGCCACCTCTATCTCGTCCCCAACTCCCTCGTCGTCTCGCGCGGCTGCCCGCACCACTGCGACTTCTGCTACAAGGACGCCTTCTTCGAGGGCGGCAAGTCCTTCTACACCCAGGCCGTCGACGACGCACTCGCCGAGATCGACCGCCTGCCCGGCCGCCACCTCTACTTCCTCGACGACCACCTCTTCGGCAACCCGCGCTTCGCCGAGGCCCTCTTCGACGGCATGAAGGGCACGGGCCGGCTGTGGCAGGCGGCCGGCACGGTCAACTCCGTCCTGAAACCCGGCCTGTTGGAGCGCGCGGCCGAGGCGGGGCTGCGCAGCCTCTTCGTCGGCTTCGAGACCGTCAACGACGCCAACCTCGCCGAACGCCGCAAGAACCAGAACATCGGCACGGACTACGGGGCCGCGGTACGGCGCCTGCACGACGCCGGGGTGATGGTCAACGCCAGCTTCGTCTTCGGCCTCGACCAGGACGGCCCCGACGTCTTCGACCGGACGGTCCAGTGGGCCGTCGAGCAGGGCGTCGAGACGGCGACCTTCCACATCATGACGCCCTACCCGTCGACCGGGCTGTGGCGCCAGCTGGAGTCCGAGAACCGCATCCTGCACCGCGACTGGGACCTGTACGACACCCGCCACGTCGTCCACCGCCCCCGGGGCATGACGGCCGAGCAACTGGAGGACGGCTACTGGCGGGCCTACCGCGACTTCTACCGCTGGTCCAGCATCTGGCGGGGCGCGACGGCCCAGCCCGGGACGCACGAACGCCTGCGGCATCTCGCGTACGCCGGCGGCTGGAAGAAGTTCGAGCCCGCCTGGGACCTGCTGATCCGGTCGAAGCGGGTGGTCCGGGCACTGCCGGCGCTGGAACGCACACTGAGCGCGTTCGGCGGGCGTTCCGCGAACAGCCGATCCGCTGTGCCGAATCCGGGATAGCGTCCCGGATTCCCGCCTCGCCGAGCACGGCTGGTCGCTGCGCAGGCCGGCGCAGCGCGGCGGGGCGAGCCGGGTACCCCCACCGCGTCCGCCCTGAACCGCCTGTGCGCGGCGTACGGACGGACCATGTCCGGCCTGCTCAGCAGGGTCGAGGCTGAGCCGCCGCTCCTGGTACGCGCCGACGAGCAGCCACTGTTCGAAGACCGCACCGCCGGATTCCTACGACGCTCGGTGTCGCCGCCGCACGCGGGCCTGCGCGGCGAGCACGTCGACGAACGGCTCACCGCTGGCGCCGACATCGCCCACGACCGGCCGCCCGTGTCCGGCCTCGAACAGACCGAACCGGTTCAGCATCGAGTGGGCCTCGTACGTGTCCTTGCCCAGGGCGAACTGTCGGAGCCTGATGTCGCTGGCGATGAACACAGGCTGTGTACGAGACCGGTAGTGGAGCCAGGCACACCACACCGGATGCTCCTCGCACGCTCTTTCCGCCCGAATCCGGGACTGATTCCCTGATCGGGAAGGCACTGGGACTCGACCACGAGGTGGGGCATGGAGCGCGCGATCCGGGGGACAGCATGGCGCGGTACTTCTGACATCGGCGAGCGGCGGCCCGCCCGCTTCCTCGGCAGCCTGTCGGAGCAGGCTCGGGAAGAACTGTTGAGTATCGGTTCCCCGCGGCAGTATCCGCCTGGAGCGAAGATCCTCGTGGAAGGAGGACCGGGCGATTGCCTGGTGCTCCTGGAGACCGGTTACGTGAAGGTCACCAGGAAACGCGCCAACGGGCATGAAGCCCTGATCGCCATCCGGGCCAGCGGAGACGTGGTCGGAGAGATGGCCGTGATCGACGAAGTGCCCAGATCGGCCACGGTGACGGCGGGCGAGGACATCGACGCATACGTCGTCCAACGTCGCCCGTTGCGGAGCTTCCTCTACAAGCATCCCGAAGCCACCCTTCAGATCGTGCGGCTCAGCAACCGCCGCCTGCGCAGTGCGAATTCCTGGCGCATCGCATTCGGTGAGTTCACGGTTCCCGTTCGGCTCGCCCGGGTGCTCACCGAACTTGCCGAGAACCACGGGGAATCCCTCCACTCGCGCACTTTGATCTGCATCGAGCTCACGCAGGCCGAACTCGCGGCGCTCGTGGGAGCACAAGAGAGGGCGGTGCAACAGGCGCTGGCGGGGTTCCGTGAGGCGGGGATCGTGGAGACCAGTTACCGCGAGATGGCGGTGCTCAAGCCGGACCGCCTCCGGGCGATCGGACTCCTGCCGCCGATCGGCCACTGACAGGACTCAACATTCCGCATTTTTGCGTCTTGTTCGGAGAGACCGGTGCTTCGGCAGCACAGTTGGCGACCAGTACCACCGACTATCCGAACTCATCGAGTAGGTGATGGTTCACATGACGTCGCAGCCGACTGTCCGCTCCTGGGACAAGCCCGGGCCGGATAACGACCGCCGCCTCTGTCTGGCGGCGGACATCGAGCAGTACAGCCGCTTCGACACCCCGGGCCAGCGGACCGCACAAGCTCAACTCGCCCGGGTGCTCAAGACGGCAGCCGAACGCAGCGGGTTGGACCACGGAGCATGGTCTGTCCAGCCGCAGGGCGACATGGAGTTCGCGGTCCTCCCGGCAGGCACTTCCGAGCAGGTGGTGCTGGGCGAGTACGTCGCCCACCTCGCGACCGAGCTCGGTGGGTACAACGCCACCCTGCGGCCCGCCGGGCGGATGCGGCTTCGGCTGGCCATCGACACCGGTGTGGCCGCCACCGCCGCCCTGGGCTTCTCCGGCCCCGCCCCGATCGCTGTGGCCCGCTACCTGAACGCACCCGAGGTGAAACGGGCCCTGGCGGCTGCCGGGCCGGCGAGCCTGGTCGTGGTGATCTCCGACCGGCTCTACCAGGACGTGGTGCGCTCGCGGTTCCACGGACATGACCCGGACCAGTACCGCCGTATTCACGTCGAGCAGAAGGGGTTCGCCGGGTACGGCTGGGTCCGGTTGCCCGGTGTGGACCCGCAGGACGTGGGGGAGCCTTGGCCGGACGCGCCGGAGGGCCGGCCGCGTCCCGCAGCGCGAGCGGCGGAGGCAGAACGGCCGAGCTTCGTCCAACAGGGCGTCCACGGAACTGCCGTCCAGGGCGTGATCCACGGATCCGTCGTCCACGGGGTGGTGCCCGGCGGGGCCGGCCGATGAGCGACGTCCCGCTCGCGGGAGGTTGCATCTCCTGCGGGAACGCGGCGGGAGGTAATCGTCAGCAGGACACCTGGGGCCTCTCCGTCCAGGGCCGAACCGGCGACGTGTACTACTACACCGCCTGCGACCACCGTCCCGCCGCGAGCGCGCGACGGTACACGGCCGGCTTCTCGCCGGCCCCCTACGAGACACTGCGCGAGGAGTTGCACCGGATCGCCCGGGCCTGCTCACGCATCGTGGACGGCATGAGTGACGATTCGGGAGGTTCACCATGGGACTGATCCCCTACAACCGGGTGTTCGATGTGCTGGAACACCGATTTCGGCTCGCAGAATTGCCCTTTCCGGTTATCACGGCCGAGGGTCCGATCCGGCTCTCCGCCCTGGCGACCCGGCGGGTGCTGTACGGCAGGTCGTCGGATCCGCGGCTCCGCGAGGAGATCTGGCGCGAGGCCATCGACGCGGCGCAGCGCGACACTGGCACGGCCGGAACCGAACGCCTGCTGGCGCTCTGGCTGGCCTTACCTGCCATGCGACGCACCCTCTACCGGATCGCGATCCGGTGGCCGATCGACCGGCGGGAGCTCGAATCCGAGTCACTCCTCGCCGGACTGACAGTACTCGCGGACGTGGACCCGCGGAGCCAGGAGGGGGGCCGCGAACTGCTGCGCCTCACCACCAATCGACTCTGGGCGTTCGCTCGGGCCCGCACCCAGGAGCGGCCGGTGGCGGACGTCGGGGCGCTGGCCGCCGCTCACCTCTCCGTGGAGTCTCCCGCGGAGTCGCCGGTCGGCGACTGGCACGACGGCTGGGAGCTGAGGGTGTCGCCACCCGCCCGGCCCGACGGCCTGTCGGCGACTGTGCGGTTCAGCGTTGCGCCGGATCGGCTGGAGAGCTTCCGGCTGGGCGAGCTGGCAGGCCACTTTGGTCTCGGAGAGGTCGTGCACCGGGCGCGGCGTCCGAGTGAGGGCAGCCGCATCGGCACCCTGTCGCTGCGTCCGGCAGGAGCGCGACGATGATCCCACGTTCCAAAACCTGGCTGACATTCGGCGAGGCGTTCGACCTGCCGCTGGTCGTCGACCTGCGCACAGCTGCCCGCGCGCTCGGGCTGTGCCCCGGCACCGCATACAAGCTCATTCACCAGGGCGGTTTCCCCTGTCGGTTACTGCGCCTCGGACGGCAGTACCGGATTCCCACCGCCGACCTGCTGCGGGCGCTTGGGATCGAGGAGCGCCCCGTCTACCCGGCTGATCTGCAAGCCGGCGCCGACCTCGCGGAACAGCGACATCGGGCACCAGAGTTCGAAATGGAGGACTATGCATGAGCACCGTAGCGGTCACTGACGCGAAGCCCGAGGATCCGTCGATGACGACCTGCTTCGTCATCGCGCCCATCGGTAACGAGCACGCCCCGAACGGGAGTCCGGAACTCGTGGCATACGAGGAAAACCTGGAGATCTACGAGAAGGTGATCCTGCCCGCCTGCGCCAGGCACGGCATCGTCCCGGTCAGGGCGGACGGGATCGCAGAGACGGGTGAGATCACCGAGCAGATCTGTCGTCATGTGCTGCAGGACGACATCGTGATCGCCGATCTCACCGGGGGCAACGCGAACGTCACCTACGAGCTCGGGATCCGGCACCTGACGGGCAAGCCGATCATCCACATCGGTGAACACGGGCAGCTGCCGTTCGACCTCTCGCTGATCCGGACGATCATGTTCAAGCGCAGCCGGAGCGGTCTGGTCAGCGCGCGCCGGGACTTGGAGACCGCGCTGAAGGGTGCCCTGGACAACCGGTTCGAGCCGCTGACCCCGGCCCGGATCCTGTTCGGGCTGCCGGTGGTGCCGTCGCCGGCAGCTGTGGTCGAGGCGGAACCGGACGACCTGGAGGCCCCTGGACTGTTGGACCGGTTTGCCCGAGTGGAGGCGCAGACGGAAGCGGTCGGCGAGACCACGGAGGCGATCTCCGGGTTCATGACGGTGATCGCCGAAGCCACGCTGCAGATCGGCCCCGTGATGGAGCGGGCCGCCCAGCCGGGGACGCCGATGAGCGCGTGGCTGCCGGCGATGACCGAGTTGGCCAGGTCGATGGCCGAGCCGGCCTCCGGTCTCCGAGAGGCCTGCACTCGTTTCGCCGGACAGATGGTGGAGATGGATGCGGCGGTCCAGGCGGCGTTCGATGTCATCGAGACGATGCCGCCCGAGCAGCGCAGCGGTTCACCGACCGGCTTCCTGGAGCAGATGATCAGTACCGCCGAGTCCACCCACGAGGTGGTCAGCGTGCTCGGCGAGGTCGAGGTCGGCATGCGGTGGCTGGTGAAGATGAGCCGGGAGCTGCGGGGGCCGGGTCGGGACCTCACGGCCGCGGTCAAGCAGGTCAGCGGAGTGATGGCCCGAATCGCGGACTGGGAGCGCAGGGCCCGCGCGTTGATCTGACCGTGAGGCGGACGGCTCTTGCCGCTTCACAGTCGCCCAGCGGCTGAACCGGGCGTACGCGGTCTCGGCAGGCCGCGAGCAGCCCCTTTCATTAGCGAAGCCCCAGGTCTCTGACCTGGGGCTTCGTGCAGGAGCGGATGACGGGAATCGAACTCGCGCTCTCAGCTTGGGAATCACCGTCGCTCGGCGTGATCATCTGGTGTCTGACCTGTGGAAACGACCCCTTAGGGCCGGTCGCTGACCGACCCTGCGGCGCCCGTGTTGACCGCTGTTCGCCGCCCCGAAGGGCACGGCTGGGGCACGGTGCCAGAGCGTTGGTCAGGTACCTCCACGGACGAGAAGGCGGATCGGGTCGCGGACGCGCCTCTGGATCGCCGTACCGGACTCGAACACGAAGTCGGCATCGAGGGCTCGCTGTGAACCCGTGACTGTCTGCAGCTTCGGGAGCAGGTTGACTCTGATACGGCTCTCAGAAGAGATGTGCCTGACGGTGCTGGCCAGGGGCCCGGTGTCCGCCGGCTCGCATGAGTAGGGCCCGCTGGTCTTCGGCTCTTAGCCGATGACTGGGTTCCGTAGCTTGCTCGTTTCCCTGAATTCACTCGATTGGTGGATCCGTCGGTCTTGAGCACCGGTGTTTGCCGGTGGTGCCTACCCTCGCAGCGTGCCAAAGAAGTCGCCCGTGGGGTCAAAGATCTACAAGTTGCTAGCCGAGTCCCGCACTACTGAGCCGTATCCGGTCTGGATGACATGGGAAGGCGTCGCGCGGCAGGTCTACGGCTATGCGTTTGAGACACGCAACGCCCAGCAGTGCGTCAGTCGGCTGCCCTCCGTCGGCGTTCTGCGTTACAGCAATGGCCGTACGGCGGGGCCACGAATCTGGCCTGCGCCTGCCGAATTCTGGTTGCTGAGCCAGGTACGGCGGGTGTTCGACGATGCCCTGCTACCCGTGGACAGTGCGAAGTACAGACCGCCGACGCGTCACGAGGTCGTGGAAGCCTTTCTCAATGGCATCCACGATCAGAAGGTGACGGTGAATCTGGGGCAGGTCGTCACCCTCGTCAATAGGCATTGCGGGACCTCGTTCGATGCGGCGGACGTGCTGTGGTGGCGCTTGGGCCTGGAGAGACATCGGGCGCAAGAGCGGGACGCCTACCTGAACAGGCTCAGTGCCGGCATGAGCAGGCTCTGCATCGAGAGGGCCCGACAAGAAGCTGAAGCACGCAAGGTGTGGCTCGGTCCGTGGCGGGTGGATCCCCAACAGTTGACCGAATGCCCCTGCTGCCACCAGGAGATCTCGTCACCAGCGGCGCTCTCACAAGGAGTCCGAGCCGGGTAGGACGCGGCTCCGAGAGCCAGGCGCGCGTCTCGTGCGAGGGCAGCCGAGTACTCAGGCGAAGCCGAGCTTGCGGAAGGCATTGCGGATGTTCGTCAGGGGCTGACGGTCGCGGGTGTAGTAGAGCTTGTTGGTCAGCAGTACCGCCCACCGGTCTTGGGTGGGGGAGATCCACATGCCGGTGCCGGTGAAGCCGTAGTGGACCCAGACGTCCTGTTCGTGGGTGGTGCCAGGCGCCGGGTGCCAAAACAGGCCGCGCTCGGGCTGGAGGCCACCGGTCTGCACGGTGAGAGAGTGGGTGCTCCATTCGGCGCCGAAGCCGGCCTCGGCGGGGGCCGTAGTGGGGGCGAGCATGTAGCGCAGGAAGACGGCCAGATCGTCGAGGACGGTGAAGGTGCCGGCGATGCCGCACACTCCGCCGAGGAGCCGGGCGGAGAAGTCGTGGGCAATGCCCTTGAGGTGGGTGCCGGTCTCCTGGTCGAGTTCGGTGGGCGCGCACCGGACCGCGATGTCGGCGGGCAGCGGGCCGAAGCGGGTGGAGTCCATGCCCAGCGGGAGCCAGGTCCTCGTCTCGCAGAGCTGGTCGAGGGACTGGCCAGAGAGGTGTTCGGCGAGGTAGCCGAGGATGAGGGCGGCCCGGTCGGTGTACTCGATGGCTTCGCCGGGTGGCCGGTTGAGGGCTTCGTGCAGGACTCCGCGGCGGATGCCGTCGGGGTCGGCGCCATAGAGGTTTTTCAGCTGGGCCCGGAGGGGGAGGCCGGCGGTGTGGGTCAGGAGCTGACGGGCGGTCACGGCCCCGAGCGGGTGGCCGGTGACCTCGCTCCAGAAGGTGCCGAGCGGAGCGTCCATGAGGAGATGCGCGGTATGTAGGGCGGACATTAGTCACCGGCACGGACTCGCGAAGTACTGCTCCGATACCTGCGCCATGGAGGCACGCCGTCCCACCATGCTCGTCTGTGAGGAATGCAGCACCCCGTTCGTTCGGCCAAACCGTCCTGGCGCTCCTCCCCGCTACTGCTCCGAGGAGCACCGGGCCAGTGCGGCAGTGCGCAAGTCCAGGGACTATCACGCAGCTCGCATGGAAGAGCTTCGCTTGCTACGGGGCGACAGAAGGTGCGACGTTTGTGGGGCCGATATCAATCACCGCCAAGGCGGCGCAAAGTACTGCGGCCAGCAGTGCCGCTATGAAGCTCAGGGGCATGTTCCGCTCCAGCCCACAACCCATGAGGAGCGACTGCGTAAGCGTCGAGAGAGGCGGGCCGCCTCACGACCGGTAGTGGTCACTCTCCACTGCAAGCACTGTGGAGACCTCTTTGACGTGCCCAGCGACAAGCCGGGGCGCAAGCCTCAGCGCTGTCAGCCGTGCCGGGATCTCGACAAGGCTCAGGTGCGCTCGGGACCTCATGCCTGCAAGGGCTGTGGTCTGACTGTTCCGACCGAGCGAGGTGTTCTCGCCCTCTACTGCTCTGTCGACTGCCAGGTCACCACGAACAATCTTGTGCAGGCGCAGCGGCGCAAGGCCGAGCGCTCAGAAGCCAAGCGAGACCGGCAGTGCAAGGTCTGCGATCAGCCGATCGAGGTACGGGAACACGGTCTCCGTAAGTACTGTGGTCACTGCTGCTGGTATCGCGCCAACTACATCCCCAGGCCGAAGGCTGATGCCTGCGCCTGGTGCGGAGGCGCAATGTCCCATCGCCGTTCCGACGCCAAATTCTGCGGAAAATCCTGCTACTTGAAGGCCCAGTACAAGCGCAAGGTCGGTACCGCCCTTCGCTCACGCCCTTGTGGCTACTGCGGAGAGACGATGCCGCTCAGCACCGCGCACCGCGTCTACTGCTCAGGCCGCTGCTCCCGCCGTGCCTACTTCGAGGCGAATCGGGAAAGGGTCCGGGCCGCGAAGCGCCGCGGAAACCACCAGCGCCGAGCAATGCTCGCCCAAGGCAAGCGATACACCGTGACCGACCGTGATCTTTCGCGGCTCTGGAGCCGGTACGAAAACGGTTGCGCCTACTGTGGCGAGAGATCCTCACCCCTCCATCAGGAGCACGTCGTCCCCATCTCCCGGGGCGGAGCCGACGGCATCGGAAACCTGGCCCCCGCCTGCCTCAACTGCAACCTCGTGAAAGGCGACCGGACCGTCATGGAATGGCGCCTCGGGAAGAAATCCCCCCGCTACAGAACTTGGCCAGACCGCCAGGTTGGGTCTCGCCTTCCGGCCAGTACACCGCACACCAGCGAGGTCGGCCTCGCAGCACGGTGACGCACCCAGCCGATGAGGTCCTAGTGTCTCAGACGCGACGATCAGCCGCGCGTACCAGTGACTTCGGGGTCTCAATGGACAGCCGGGCTTCGCCCCGGAATCGGTCCGCGGATACCCCGGGGAACAGCCGGTGACGCTTCGCAAGGCATTCGAGCTGGCGGAACAGGACACTGGACTGACGATCCGCGCGCTTGCTGCGGGACTTGCTTGGAAGCGGGAAGGATGCGTGAGCTGCTGGGGATGCCCGACAGCCGCCCTGTGCTGAGGCTCGTCTGACGAGTCACTGGGGAGGGGAGGGCTGCACCGCTCCCCTCCCCAGCGGCTGCCACCGGTCTGCCACTTCCATTGCGGACAGACGCGGGTATGGATCTGTGGGCGGGGACGCTGCTTAACGTCCCGGCCTCAGCCCGCGGCTTTCAGCGCAGACCGTACGCGTGGTTGTAGGGGGCTTTGGCGTCGGTGGCCCGGAGGAAGTGCGGCTCCTTCTTGGGCCTGCCGCCAGCCGTCCTGCAGGCTACTCCGATCGGGGCGCCGCAATCGCGGCACTCCCAGTCCAGGGCTTCCGCCAGCCCTTGCTGCTTGATCTCGGCCATCACAGCCCTGCGCTGTTTCCACCAGGCTTCCCTCTCGGGGCCCGTTGCAGGTGGCTCCGATTCCTGCTGCAGACGGAACGCACGCTGGCGTTCGGGGTCCGCGAGAGGTCCCGACAGGGTCTTGGTGACGACGGCAGTCTCAGCCGCTGCTTCACCGGTTTCCAGATCCGCCTTCAATTCGTCGATCTGCTGACGCAGGTGCCGCTCGAAGTCGTCCAGTGTTGCCCCGGGATGCATTTCTGAGAAGTCCTGGGTCTCCAGGTAGAAGCGGCAAAGAGCGTTGAGCATGGATCGCGTCCTGTGGTTGGTGAACTCGCGCATTGCGGTCCTGTTCGTCCTCTCTTCTGGTGTGGCCGTACGGGCGCCCTCAGAGGTGCTGAGTGAATGCGGTTTCCAGGCGCTCGATGGCGTTCCCATGGGCGCTCAGATGCGGCTGCATCACCCATACGTCCTCACGGAAGGGATCGAACTCCGAGGATTGCCAAGTGTGTTGGACCACGGCCTTCTCCCGCGCCTCCCGTGCCGTGTCCTCCCGTTCGCCAACCGGGATGTCGATCGGGTACGGATGTGTCGCCACGAGCGCCGCATGGCCTGCGACCCAGCGGAGCAGTCGGCCGATCAGTAGTCGGCCGACGCCGCCCAGCCCACGCCACGCCGGTGCGATCCGTGCCCGGTCGATGATGACGACCTGGTCACCACTCACCAGGCACTCCTCCAGATCGGAGTGCAGGCCGAGATCCCCTGACTTGTCGAAGAGCGGTGCGAAGTGCTCGTAGTCGGCGTCGCGCGAGTCCAGCGACTCGTAGACGTTTCCGATGCGCCACAGGTCCAGCGTCAGGCCGGACATTGTGAAGATCGTCAACTCTTGCCGCTCACCATGGAACAATTGGGCCAGCGATACGCCAGGGGTCAGGAGCCGCGTGTTATCGGCCTCGGCTTCGTCGTCGTCCGGCTCCCACAGGGGCAGAATGGCGCGGCAGTGCCATTCGAGTGTTGCGGGATCGTCATGGGCATCGGATGCGATCAAGGAAGCGGACGATTCGAAACGTAGCTCCAGGCGGTTCAGATGCGTCAGGAGGTCCGTCCTGGAGAGTGCGGCTTCGGTCATGAGGCCACACGCTAGCCACGCGGTCGGCTGCGTATGGGGCGATTCCCAAGACAGGTGGCGATCCTCTCGGCAGGCACTCCGGTGCGAGGTGGTGCAAGGTGGCGTGCCACGTGCCCTCCGAACACGGCCTTCGTGCGAGATGGGGCACGCGGAGGGCACGCAGCCCTCCAGGGGGTCAGACAACGACAAAGCCCCAGGCACCTGACCTGAGGCTTTACAAAGGAGCGGGTGACGAGAATCGAACTCGTGCTCTGAGCTTGGGAAGCTCATGGTGTCTCGCGAGGCCCGCGGCCGGGGCTCGGGCGCCGGCTGTCAGCCACCGCCGAGGAAGCCGCCGCCCAGACCGGCATCGCCCTGCTCCAGCCGGACACCGAGACCGACAGCCCCGCTCCGCCGGGCGGACGCGGGCCGGGGCGATCCACGACGACGCGGCAAGTCCCGATGGTGTGCTGCGGCCGGCGACGCTGTACTTCAAGCAGGTCGGCGCCGCCCGGTGAATGTCAGTGGTGGCCGCTACGGTGCCTGACATGCCGGACGCCGAAGACGTACGCCGTATCGCCCTGTCCCTGCCGGACACCACGGAGAAGATCGCCTGGAGCATGCCCACGTTCCGGGTCGCGGGCAAGATGTTCGCCACGCTGCCCGAGGAGGAGACCTCCATCGCGGTGCGCTGCCCCAAGGAGGAGCGCGACGAACTGGTGCTGGCCGAGCCGGAGAAGTTCTGGATCGCCGGTCACGAGGCCCAGTTCGCCTGGGTGCGGGCGCGCCTCGCCGCCCTCGACGGGGAGGACGAGCTGCGTGACATCCTCGCCGACTCCTGGCGCCAGGCCGCCCCCACCCGGCTGCTGGAGGCGTACCCCGGGCTGGGGCTGCCGGCCGGGGGCTGAGAAAAGCCCTCGGGCGTTGTCAGTGCCCCGTGGCATGATCCGAAGACACGCGTGGCAGCCGGGGCCGGAGGGGGGCTCCGGCTGTCAGAAGCGCGGCGGGGATCAGGGCCAGGTCATCGACGGGGGCCTTGCGGGGAGCACGGGCCGGTGAGACCGGTCGGGCAGCGCACAGGGCCGGGCAGAGCGGCCGGGGTGCACGGGAGCCGGTGCGGACCGGCCGGGAGGGGAGCGCGCGGGATGGCCGGGACGACAGCGGGGGGCATGCACGAAGGGCCGGGCCGGAAGGCGACGCGGCCCGTCTGGTCGCGGGACTTCGCCCTGTTCTTCGTCGCCCGGGCCGTCGCCCGGCTCGGCGACACCATGCTGCCCGTCGCCCTCGCCGCCGGCCTGCTCCAGCACGGGTACGGGGCGGGTGCCGTCGGTCTCGCCATGGCCGCGACGGCCGCCGCCTTCGCCGGACTGGTCGTCTTCGGCGGAGTCCTCGCCGACCGGTTCAGCACCCGCAAGCTCATGATCGGCGCCGACCTGGTGCGCCTGGTCACCCAGGCCCTGGCCGCCGCGCTCTTCTTCTCCGGCCACGTCGTTCTCTGGCAGATCTGCGCGATCGGCTTCCTCAACGGCGTCGCGGGCGCCGTGTTCCAGCCCGGCGTCGCCAGCACCGTGCCCCGGCTCGCCTCCGACATCCAGGGCGCCAACGGCGCCATACGCGTCGCCGAGTCCGCGGCCCAGCTCGCCGGCCCCGCTGCCGCCGGACTGCTCGTCGGCTTCGCCTCACCCGGCGGCGTCTTCGCCGCCCACGCCACCACGTACGCGGTCAGCGCCCTGTGCCTGCTGCTGCTCCGCCTGCCCCCGCTCCCGCCCCGGGCCCGCGCCGGGGAGCAGGCCGCGGGCCGGGCCTTCCGCGCCGACCTCGCCGAGGGCTGGCGCGAGTTCCGCGCCCGCACCTGGCTGTGGGCCGTGATCGCCGTCTGGGGCATCTACATGATCGCCGTCTGGGGTCCGACCCTGCCCCTGGTGGCGACCGAGGTCGTGCAGCAGCACGGCCCCCGCGTCTACGGCCTGGTCAACTCGGCCCTGGGCGCCGGCACGGTCGTCGGCGGACTCCTCGCGCTGCGGCTGCGCCCGCGCCGCATGCTCCGCGCGGGCGCCATCGCCCTCTTCGGCTTCGCCGCCTTCCCGGCGAGCGTCGGCGCCGGTCTCGGCGTACCGGCCATGGCCGCCGGAGCCGCCGTCGCCGGCGCCGGGATGTCCTTCTGGGGCGTCATGTGGGCGACCAGCGTGCAGACCCAGGTCCCGACCGACGTCCTCAACCGCATCCATGCCTACGACGTCGCCGGCTCCCTCGCCCTGATGCCCGTCGGCCAGGCTCTCGCCGGCCCCGCCGCCTCCGTGCTCGGCGCGGACCACGTCCTGCTCGTCGCCGGCGCGATGAGCTTCGTGGTCTGCACCGCCCTGCTCGTGATACCGGCGGTACGCGGCCTGGTGCG
>NZ_WWHX01000471.1 GCF_009862125.1 Streptomyces sp. SID5910 | reverse complement strand
TGTCGAAGCGGGCGAGCACGTAGGCCGCCATGGAGCCCAGCACCAGGGTGCCGACGAGCGAGCCGCCGACCACCAGGACGGTGTTGAGGAAGTAGTCGCCCATGTGGGCCTGGGACCAGGCGCGCGACCAGTTGTCGAAGTTCAGCTTGTCGGGCAGCGACCAGGGCGAGCCGAAGATGGAGGCGTCGTCCTTGAAGGAGGTCATCACCGCCCACACCAGCGGCATCCCGACCATGATCGCCCAGATGACGAGGACGCCGTGGGAGAAGACGTTGAGGGTGGTGCCCTCCTTCTTGCCCTTGGTGAGTCCGCCGGGCGGGGTCTCGGTCTTGCGGACCACGGGGCCGGGGCCGGCCGGTACGGGCGCGGGGGTCTCGGTCGTCTTCATGATCAGAACTCCAGCCGCTCGCGCCGGCCCAGTCGCATCACGACGGCGGCGAAGGCCAGCGTGACGACGAGCAGGGCGACGCCGATCGTGGTGGCGTAGGCGGCCTGACCGTCACGGAACGCCTTCTGGTACACGTACAGGACCATGACGGTGGTCGAGTAGTCGGGGCCGCCGGGGCCGGTCGTCATGATCTGTACGACCGCGAACGACTCGGCGCCGAGCGCGAGGATGCCCATGTAGACCCAGCCGGACTGCACGGTGTCCCACAGCAGCGGCAGGGTGACCTTGAAGAAGGTCGTCGCGCGGTTCGCCCCGTCCAGCAGCGCGGCCTCGTACAGCTCCGCCGGGATGGACGCCATGCCCGCGGAGAACAGGACCACGAAGAAGCCGACCGTGGACCAGACGAGCACCGCCATCACGCACCACAGCGCCAGGTTCGGATCGCCCAGCCACAGCGGCTGGACCGACTCGAGACCGATGCCGCGCAGCAGCGAGTTGATCGCGCCGCTGTCCGGGTTGTACGCGAACGCGAACAGCAGGGCGACGATCGCGATCGAGAGCACCTGCGGGAAGAAGTAGACGATCTTGTAGAAGCCGGAGCCGCGGACACCGGTCACCACCGGCCCGCCGCGGCGGTGGCGTCCGCCCACGTTGATCATGAAGGAGAAGAACAGCGCCAGGCCGAGCGTCACGAGCGGCACCAGCAGGGCGAACATCACGCTGTGCTGCAACGACTTCCAGAAGATGTCGTCGTCCAGCATCCGCGAGTAGTTGTCGAAGCCGACCATCTTGAACTCGGGACTCAGTCCCGTCCAGTCCGTGAACGAGTAGTAGATGGACTGGATGAACGGCCAGACGACGAAGAGCGCGTACAGTCCCAGGGGAACCGCCAGGAACCCCACGATGAACCGGTACTTGCCGTGCTGCATTGCTACCGACCCCGATCTGCGCGCGGGTGGCGCCGCCGGGGCCCGGCCGGCGACGGGGTGCCGGCCGGGCCCTGGTGACACGTCCTCACTGGTGCTTGTAGTGCTTGACCGAATCGTCCTTGGCCGCCTCGTCGGCGAAGCCCTGGATCTTCTTGATGGCCTCGGCCGGGGTGAGGCGGCCGGCCATCATCTCGCCCAGGCCGGAGACGCCGATCTTCTCCTTCTGGAGCTGCACGTACCAGTCCTGGAGGCGCGGGTTCACCACGTTGGTGCCGGCCAGGTCCAGCGCCGCCACACCGGCCTTGAGGCCCGGGGTGAGCTCGATGCCGTCGGTGCCGCCGTTGTAGGCGGTGAGGGACTTCACCTTGGAGGTGAAGTTCTTCGAGGACGCCTCGCTCAGCATGATGCGCAGCTGCTCCATGCCGCCGGCGCCGTTGGCCGCCTTCGCCGGGACGATGAAGGGCTCGCCGCCGGACGCCCAGATGGTGCCGAAGGGCATCTTGTCGGAGGAGTCGATGCCGGGCGGGGCGGAGACGGTGACCTGGAAGTCGTCCGGGATGACGTTGGCGGACTCGTTCTCCACCCAGGAGCCGTTCGGGAGGAACAGGGCGTCGCCCTTGGCCCACGCGGTCTGCGACTGGATGTGGTCCAGGCCGGGGGTGCCCTTGAGGATGTAGCCCTTCTTGTACAGCTCGTACCAGGCCTCGAAGACCGTCTTGACCGCCGGGTGCTTCCAGGCGTTCGGCTCCAGGTTGTCGATGGCGTCGAGCACGTCGGCGCCGCCCACCTTGCCGATCATCGGGTACATCGAGAAGGGGATGTAGTACGGGTACTTGCCGGCGTACGTCCAGCCGGCCATGCCCTTCTTCTTCGCCTTCTCGCACACGGCGAGCATCTCGTCCCAGGTCTTCGGGTACTCGGCGTCGAGCGAGTCCAGGGCCTTCTGGGAGTACCAGTTCCCGTACACCGTGTAGGCGTAGTAGAAGATCCAGACCTTCTCGCCGTCGAACTGGCCCATCTCCACGATGCCGGGGCGCAGCGTGTCGCGGACCTTCTTGGCCGGGTCGTCGTAGGACGGGGCGTCCAGCAGCGGGGTGAGGTCGGCGAGCTGGCTCTTGCCGACCAGCACGCCCATGTCCATCTGCTCGGCGCCGGAGTTGTCGACGAGGTCCGGCGGGTTGCCGCCGTTGAACCGCGGCTGGAGCGTGGACTGGATCTTCTGGGTGGCGGCGAACTTCACCTTGGCCTTGGGGAAGCTCTTCTCGTACAGCTTCACGGCGTCCTCGGCGTACTCCTTGCCGAAGCCGCCGTCGAAGAGGACGAATTCCATCTGGGCGGTCTCGTTGACGGCCAGCGGGTTCTTGGCCGTCTTCTTGCCGGACTCGGCCTTCTTCTGGTCGTCGCCGCCGCCGCTCGCGCAGGCGGACAGGAAGCTCATGGCCGGAACGGAGATCAGGCCGAGCGCGGCGGACCGCTTGATCAGATCGCGGCGGCCGACGCCCGTTCGGTTGTTCTCGGCGGAAGTGGATCCCATGCTCAAGTCCTCGCCTTCTCCAGGACTCAGGCGGTGAACCGGATCCTCCCCGGCACCGCGATCGGGTCACGCTGGGTCGTGCAGGAAGTGCGGATACTGCTGTACGGGCGCCCTGGCGGTGTGCTTTCGCGGTTCCCCCCACGGATCCCCCGGTGGCCGACAGGTATAGTCCACTTCCGGCCGACGGAGCAAGATCGAATGCATGGTTCCCGGCACGTCTTTTCCGAGTTGAGACCTGGCGGAAATATGGGCGGACTGTGTGTCCCCTGAAGGAAATCCCGCGGGCACCGGACCCGGACGCCACAGGCAACACCCTTGACATCACTGGCCTCTTCACGCGCTACTGTTCCTTGCGCTGCGAATTTGACAACGTTGTCCATTTCCTCGGAAAGCGCTTCCGGGGAGCGCACGGAGGGTGCTGGGGCATGCGGTACAGAGTTCGGCACAGATGGGGCCCGGCGGTCGTGCTGACGACCGCCTTCGCGGTGGCGGTGGGATCGCAGGGGGCCGCGGTGGCGCTGCCCGCGGCGCCCGCCGCCGCCGACCGGGAGTTCGCGTCCTCGTTCGAGGCGGACGACCCGGTTCCGGACTGGCTCAACACGGTGGAGACCGCCCCGGACGGCGGCAAACGCGCCTCGGGCGTCGACGGCGGCTACAGCACGGGCATCCCGGGCAATGTCACCGACCACGTCACCGGAGTACGGGCGAGCGACGAGAACACCGGCGGCGGCGAGGTGAAGGAGAACCTCGTCGACGGTGAGCCGAGCACCAAGTGGCTGACCTTCGAGCAGACCGGCTGGGCCGAGTTCGACCTGGACAAGCCGGTGAGGATCACCCGGTACGCGCTCACCTCGGCCAACGACCACGGCGAACGCGACCCGGCGGACTGGACGCTCCAGGGCTCGGCGGACGGCGAGAGCTGGCAGACGCTCGACAGCCGCGCCGGGGAGTCCTTCGGCGAGCGGTTCCAGACGAAGACGTACGACCTCGCCGAGGCGGCCGAGTACCAGCACTTCCGGCTGGAGGTCACGAAGAACAACGGCGGCGACATCCTCCAGCTCGCCGACGTGCAGCTGTCCACCGGCGACAGCGACACGCCCGTCCCCCAGGACATGCTCTCGCTCGTCGACCGCGGCCCGAGCGGCTCGCCGACCGCCAAGGCGGGCGCCGGCTTCACCGGCAAGCGCGCCCTCAGGTACGCGGGCCGGCACACCGGGGACGGCCGGGCCTACTCGTACAACAAGGTCTTCGACGTCAATGTGAAGGTCGACCGCCGGACCGAGCTGTCGTACCGGATCTTCCCGTCGATGGCGGACGGCGACCTCGACTACGACGCCACGAACGTCTCCGTCGACCTGGCCTTCACCGACGGCACCTATCTGAGCGACCTGGGCGCCACGGACCAGCACGGGTTCGCGCTGACGCCGGCCGGTCAGGGCGCCGCGAAGGTGCTCTACGTCAACCAGTGGAACGCCGTCGAGTCGGGCATCGGCTCCGTCGCGGCCGGCAAGACCGTCGACCGGATCCTGGTGGCGTACGACTCCCCCAAGGGCCCGGCGAAGTTCCGCGGCTGGCTGGACGACGTGGCCATCAGGGCCGCCGCGCCGGAGCGCCGCGAGGCGCATCTGTCCGACTACGCGCTGACCACCCGCGGCACCAACTCCAGCGGCAGCTTCTCGCGCGGCAACAACATCCCGGCGGCGGCCGTGCCCCATGGCTTCAACTTCTGGACGCCGGTGACCAACGCGGGCTCGCTGAGCTGGCTGTACGACTACGCGCGCGGCAACAACGCGGACAACCTCCCCACGCTCCAGGCGTTCAGCGCGAGTCACGAGCCGAGCCCGTGGATGGGCGACCGGCAGACCTTCCAGGTGATGCCGTCCGCCGCCGCCGGCACGCCCGACACCGGCCGGGAGGCGCGCGAGCTGGCCTTCCGGCACGAGAACGAGACCGCCCGGCCGTACTACTACGGGGTGCGGTTCGAGAACGGCGTCAAGGCCGAGATGGCGCCGACCGACCACGCGGCGGTCATGCGCTTCACCTATCCCGGTGACGACGCGAGCGTGATCTTCGACAACGTCACCGACCAGGCCGGCCTGACCCTGGACAAGGAGAACGGCACCTTCACCGGCTACTCGGACGTCAAGTCCGGCCTGTCCACGGGCGCCACCCGCCTCTTCGTCTACGGCGAGTTCGACCGGAAGGTCACCGGCGGCGACTCCGCCGGCGTCAAGGGCCATCTGCGCTTCGACGCCGGCAAGGACCGCACGGTCACCCTGCGCCTGGCGACCTCGCTGATCGGCGTCGACCAGGCGAAGGACAACCTGCGCCAGGAGATCCCGAAGCGCACCTCCTTCGACAAGGTCCGCAAGAACGCCCAGAAGCAGTGGGACCGGATACTCGGCAAGGTCGAGGTGGAGGGCGCCACGCGCGACCAGCTGACCACCCTGTACTCCAGCCTCTACCGGCTGTACCTGTACCCGAACGCGGGCCACGAGAAGGTCGGCGGCACCTACAAGTACGCCTCGCCCTTCCAGAAGATGCCGGCGGCGGACACCCCGACGCGGACCGGCTCGAAGATCGTGGACGGCAAGGTGTACGTCAACAACGGCTTCTGGGACACCTACCGGACCACCTGGCCCGCGTACTCCTTCCTGACGCCGTCCACGGCCGGTGAGCTGGTCGACGGCTTCGTGCAGCACTACAAGGACGGCGGCTGGACCTCCCGCTGGTCCTCCCCCGGCTACGCGGACCTGATGACGGGCACCTCCTCGGACGTGGCGTTCGCGGACGCCTACGTCAAGGGCGTCGACTTCGACGCGAAGGCGGCGTACGACGCGGCCGTCAAGAACGCCACCGCGGTGCCCCCGTCCTCGGGCGTCGGCCGCAAGGGCATGGCCACCTCGCCGTTCCTCGGGTACACCGGCACCGAGACGCACGAGGGCCTGTCGTGGGCGCTGGAGGGCTACCTCAACGACTACGGCATCGCGAAGATGGGCGAGAAGCTCTACAAGGAGACCGGCGAGAAGCGGTACCAGGAGGAGTCGGCGTACTTCCTCAACCGCGCCCAGGACTACGTCAACATGTTCGACGCGAAGGCCGGCTTCTTCCAGGGCAAGGACGCGGCGGGCAACTGGCGCGTGGACTCCGAGAAGTACGACCCGCGCGTGTGGGGCTACGACTACACGGAGACCAACGGCTGGGGCTACGCCTTCACCGCCCCGCAGGACAGCCGGGGCCTGGCCAACCTGTACGGCGGCCGCAAGGGCCTCGGCGACAAGCTAGACGAGTACCTGGCCACCCCGGAGACGGCCTCCCCGGAGTTCGTCGGCTCCTACGGCGGTGTCATCCACGAGATGACCGAGGCGCGCGACGTCCGCATGGGCATGTACGGCCACTCCAACCAGGTCGCCCACCACGCCCTGTACATGTACGACGCGGCCGGACAGCCGTACAAGACGCAGAAGAACGTCCGCGAGGTGCTCCAACGCCTGTACACCGGCAGCGAGATCGGGCAGGGCTACCACGGTGACGAGGACAACGGCGAGCAGTCGGCCTGGTTCCTGTTCTCCTCCCTGGGCTTCTACCCGTTGGTGATGGGCAGCGGCGAATACGCCGTCGGCTCCCCGCTGTTCACCAAGGCGACCGTCCACCTGGAGAACGGCCGGAAGCTGGTCGTGAAGGCGCCGAAGAACAGCACGAAGAACGTCTACGTGCAGGGGCTGAAGGTCAACGGCAAGCGCTGGACCTCCACTTCGCTGCCCCACTCGCTGCTGGCCAAGGGCGGCGTCCTGGAGTTCGACATGGGCGCGAGGCCGTCCTCGTGGGGCACCGGGAAGGACGCGGCGCCGGTGTCGATCACGCGGGACGACCGGGTGCCGACGCCGCGCAAGGACGCGCTGTCCGGCGACGGTGCGCTCTTCGACGACACGTCGGAGACGGACGCGGCGGTGACGTCGGTGGACCTGCCCGTGCCGGACTCGGGGAAGGGCGTCAAGGCGGTCCAGTACACCCTGACGTCGTCGGCGGACCGGACGAAGGCCCCGGCCGGCTGGACGCTCCAGGGCTCGTCCGACGGCACCGCCTGGCGGACCCTGGACCGGCGCTCCGGCGAGTCCTTCGCCTGGGACCGGCAGACCCGGGCGTTCTCGGTGAAGTCGCCGGGGACTTACCAGAAGTACCGGCTGGTGCTCGACGGTGAGCACACGCTGGCGGAGGTGGAGCTGCTGGCGTAGCCGGCCCGCCCGACACGGCGAGGGCCGCACCCCCGGTGACCGGGGGTGCGGCCCTCAACCGTCGTGCGCGCCGCCTACTTGCGGATCAGGCTGCGCAGCACGTACTGAAGGATGCCGCCGTTGCGGTAGTAGTCGGCCTCGCCGGGGGTGTCGATGCGGACGACCGCGTCGAACTCGACGCCGGTGTCGGTGGTGACCTTCACCGTGCGCGGGGTGGTGCCGTCGTTCAGCTCGGTGACGCCGGAGACGGAGAAGGTCTCCTCGCCGGTCAGGCCGAGGGAGGCCGCGGTCTGGCCCTCCGGGAACTGGAGGGGCAGGACGCCCATGCCGATGAGGTTCGAGCGGTGGATGCGCTCGTAGGACTCGGCGATGACGGCCTTGACGCCGAGGAGCGCGGTGCCCTTGGCGGCCCAGTCGCGGGACGAGCCGGAGCCGTACTCCTTGCCGGCCAGGACGACGAGCGGGATGCCCTGCTCGATGTAGTTGCGGGAGGCGTCGTAGATGAACGACACCGGCCCGTCGGCCTGGGTGAAGTCGCGGGTGTAGCCGCCCTCGGTGCCCGGCGCGATCTGGTTGCGCAGGCGGATGTTGGCGAACGTGCCGCGGATCATGATCTCGTGGTTGCCGCGGCGCGAGCCGTAGCTGTTGAAGTCGCGGCGCTCGACGCCGTGCTCCGTCAGGTACTTGCCGGCCGGGGTGTCGGCCTTGATGGCGCCGGCCGGGGAGATGTGGTCGGTGGTGACCGAGTCGCCCAGCTTGGCCAGCACGCGGGCGCCGGAGATGTCCTCGACCGGGGCCGGCTCCATGCCCATGCCCTCGAAGTACGGGGGCTTGCGCACGTAGGTGGACTCGGTGTCCCACTCGAAGGTGTCGCCGGTCGGGATCGACAGCGCCTGCCACTGGGCGTCGCCCGCGAAGACGTCGCTGTAGGACTTGGAGAACATGTCCTCGCCGATGGCGTTGGCGACGACGTCGTTGACCTCGGCCTCGGAGGGCCAGATGTCCTTCAGGTAGACCGGGTTGCCGTCCTGGTCGGCGCCGAGGGCGTCCTTGGTGACGTCGACCTTCATCGAGCCCGCGAGGGCGTAGGCGACGACCAGCGGCGGGGACGCCAGGTAGTTCATCTTGACGTCGGGGTTGATGCGGCCCTCGAAGTTCCGGTTGCCCGAGAGGACCGAGGTGACGGCGAGGTCGTGCTCGTTGACGGCCTGGGAGACCTCGTCCGGCAGCGGGCCGGAGTTGCCGATGCAGGTGGTGCAGCCGTAACCGACGAGGTTGAAGCCGACCTTGTCGAGGTAGGGGGTCAGGCCCGCCTTCTCGAAGTAGTCGGTGACGACCTTGGAGCCCGGGGCGAGGGTGGTCTTGACCCACGGCTTGCGGGTCAGGCCCTTCTCGACCGCCTTCTTGGCCACCAGGGCGGCGGCGACCATGACGTACGGGTTGGAGGTGTTGGTGCAGGAGGTGATGGCCGCGACCGTCACCGCACCGTGGTCCAGCTCGTAGGTCGTGCCGTCGGGGGCGGTGACGGGGACCGGGTTGGACGGGGCGCCGTTGGGGGCGACGGCCGGGGAGTCGGAGGCCGGGAAGGACTCCTTGCCCGCCTCGTCCACGACGTCGACGTAGTTGAGCACGTCGGACTTGAACTGCTGGGCGGCCTCGGCGAGGACGATGCGGTCCTGCGGGCGCTTCGGGCCGGCGATGGAGGGCACGACCGTGGACAGGTCGAGCTCCAGCTTCTCGGAGAAGTCCGGCTCGGCCTTCGGGTCCAGCCACAGGCCCTGCTGCTTGGCGTACGCCTCGACGAGCGCGACCTGCTGGTCGGAACGGCCGGTCAGGCGCATGTAGTTCAGCGTCTCGTCGTCGATCGGGAAGATCGCGGCGGTGGAGCCGAACTCGGGCGACATGTTGCCGATGGTGGCGCGGTTGGCCAGCGACGTGGCGGCGACGCCCTCGCCGTAGAACTCGACGAACTTGCCGACGACGCCGTGCTTGCGCAGCATCTCGGTGATCGTGAGCACCAGGTCGGTGGCGGTGGTGCCGGGGGTCAGCTCACCGGTGAGCTTGAAGCCGACGACGCGCGGGATGAGCATGGAGACCGGCTGGCCGAGCATCGCGGCCTCGGCCTCGATGCCGCCGACGCCCCAGCCGAGGACGCCGAGGCCGTTGACCATGGTGGTGTGCGAGTCGGTGCCGACCAGGGTGTCGGGGTAGGCCTTGCCGTCGCGGGTCATGACGACGCGGGCCAGGTGCTCGATGTTCACCTGGTGGACGATGCCGGTGCCGGGCGGGACGACCTTGAAGTCGTCGAACGCGGTCTGGCCCCAGCGCAGGAACTGGTAACGCTCCTTGTTGCGGCCGTACTCCAGGTCGACGTTCTGCTGGAAGGCGTCGTTGGTGCCGAACTTGTCGGCGATGACGGAGTGGTCGATGACCATCTCGGCCGGGGAGAGCGGGTTGATCTTGTTCGGGTCGCCGCCCAGCTCCTTGACGGCCTCACGCATGGTGGCGAGGTCGACCACGCAGGGTACGCCGGTGAAGTCCTGCATGATCACGCGGGCGGGCGTGAACTGGATCTCCTGGGACGGCTGGGCCTGCGAGTCCCAGCCGCCGAGGGCGCGGATGTGGTCGGCGGTGATGTTCGCGCCGTCCTCGGTGCGGAGCAGGTTCTCCAGCAGCACCTTCAGGCTGTAGGGAAGGCGCGCGGAGCCCTCGACCTTGTCCAGCCGGAAGATCTCGTACGACTCGTCGCCCACCTGCAGCGTGCTGCGGGCGTCGAAGCTGTTCGCCGACACGACAGTCTCCTTCATTCATGTGCGCGTACCACCGCATCCTGCCGCCACGCCGCCCTGGCCGATCCGCTGAGGTTAGGCTAAGTTAGGTAAGCCTTACCAGGGTGGCGGCTGCGGTGCGCCTCGGCAGATATCTCGATGTCGAGATAACTCTAGTACATGGGCGCGCGCTGGTCATGCCCGGGCGCCATGTGGCGTGCACCCCACCCGAGTGACCCCGGCGGCCATCCCTACGCCGAAACGGGGTATCCGACTTGCGCCGGGGCCACCCGGCACGACTCGGAGGGGAGACACGATGCCGCTCACGTTCCGCAA
Organism: Streptomyces sp. SID5910; assembly: GCF_009862125.1. Lineage (GTDB taxonomy): Bacteria > Actinomycetota > Actinomycetes > Streptomycetales > Streptomycetaceae > Streptomyces. The sequence goes on along the minus strand of NZ_WWHX01000471.1, from coordinate 6,080 downwards.
GAGCTTCCGGATCCTGCCCGGAGTGCGGCTGAACATCAACAGGCACTCGTGGTCCATCACGACCGGCGGCGGCAACGGTCCGCGCCACACCCGCAGCAGCACGGGACGGCGTACGACCTCGATGGATCTGCCCGGCCCGTTCGGCTGGCGCCGCACCACGACGACGAAGCGGCGCTGACGGCCCGTCACCCGAACGGACCCCCCAAGAGGCGCCATCTCATATCTGAGATAGCCTCGACCTCATGGCAGACGACTACCTCGTACGCATCGGCAAGCTCATCCGTGACGCCCGGCAGCACCGCGGCTGGACGCAGTCACAGCTTGCGGAGGCGCTCAACACCAGTCAGAGCGCCGTCAACCGCATCGAGCGCGGCAACCAGAACATCAGCCTTGAGATGATCGCCCGCATCGGCGAAGCGCTGGACAGCGAGATCGTCTCCCTGGGCTACGCGGGTCCGATGCACCTGCGCGTGGTCGGCGGCCGGCGCCTGTCCGGGGCCATCGACGTCAAGACCAGCAAGAACGCCTGCGTGGCCCTGCTGTGCGCCTCGCTGCTCAACAAGGGGCGCACGGTGCTGCGCCGGGTCGCCCGCATCGAGGAGGTCTACCGCCTCCTGGAGGTGCTGAACTCCATCGGTGTGCGCACCCGCTGGATCAAAGACGGCACCGACCTGGAGATCGTGCCGCCGGCCGAGCTGGACATGGAGGCCATCGACGCCGAGGCCGCCGTCCGCACCCGCTCCATCATCATGTTCCTCGGCCCGCTGCTGCACCGCATGGACCGCTTCCGGCTGCCCTACGCCGGTGGCTGCGACCTCGGCACCCGCACCATCGAGCCGCACATGATCGCGCTGCGCCGCTTCGGACTGGACGTCGCCGCGACCGAGGGCCACTACCACGCGGTGGTCGACCGCAGCGTGCGTCCCGGCCGCCCCATCGTGCTGACCGAACGGGGCGACACGGTCACCGAGAACGCGCTCCTCGCCGCCGCGCGGCACGACGGTGTCACCGTCATCCGCAACGCCTCGTCGAACTACATGGTCCAGGACCTGTGCTTCTTCCTGGAGGCCCTGGGCGTCAAGGTCGAGGGCATCGGCACCACCACGCTGACCGTGCACGGCGTCCCGGACATCGACGCCGACGTGGACTACTCCCCCTCCGAGGACCCGGTCGAGGCGATGAGCCTGCTGGCCGCCGCCGTCGTGACGGAGTCGGAGCTGACGGTGCGCCGTGTGCCGATCGAGTTCCTGGAGATCGAGCTCGCGGTCCTGGAGGAGATGGGCCTCGACCACGACCGCACCCCGGAGTACGTCGCGGACAACGGCCGCACGCGCCTGGTGGACCTCACCGTCCGGCCCTCCAAACTGGAGGCGCCGATCGACAAGATCCACCCCATGCCCTTCCCGGGCCTGAACATCGACAACGTCCCGTTCTTCGCGGCCATCGCGGCGTCCGCGCAGGGCAAGACCCTCATCCACGACTGGGTCTACGACAACCGCGCGATCTACCTCACGGACCTCAACCGCCTCGGCGGCCGCCTCCAGCTCCTGGACCCCCACCGCGTCCTGGTCGAGGGCCCCACCCGCTGGCGCGCCGCCGAGATGATGTGCCCGCCGGCCCTGCGCCCGGCGGTGGTCGTGCTCCTCGCGATGATGGCGGCGGAGGGCACGTCGGTGCTGCGCAACGTGTACGTCATCAACCGGGGCTACGAGGACCTGGCGGAGCGGCTGAACTCGATCGGGGCGCAGATCGAGACGTTCCGGGACATCTGACTTCTCTGGGACGCACGCGGTGCGACGCGGGCGGGGCCGGAGGGACGTGTCGTTCCTCCGGCCCCGCCGTGCTGCCTGGGCCCCGCCGGCCTCCGCGCGGGACCGGCTTTCCCGGGGGCTCAGGCGGTCGGTGGGTCCGCCGGTCAGTAGGCGGAGTCGACGTTGTCCATGGAGCCGTACTTGTCGGCCGCGTAGTTGCAGGCGGCGACGATGTTGGCGACCGGGTCGGTGATGGAGTCCTTGGTGCCCTTGACGTGGTAGGCGTCGAAGGTGGGCTGGATCGTCTGGAGCAGGCCCTTCGAGGGGATGCCGTTCTGGGCGTTGACGTCCCAGTTGTTCTGCGCCTTCGGGTTGCCGGACGACTCGCGCATGATGTTGCGGTGCAGGCCCTCGTAGGTGCCCGGGATGTTCTTGGCGTGCATGACGTCCAGGGCGGTGCGGATCCAGCCTTCGAGGTCGGTGCCGTACTTCTTCTCGCCGGCCTTGACGATGGCCTCGATCTTGTCGGTCTGGGCCTGGGTCTGCGCGGTGGAGGCCTTGGCCGGCTCGGCGGCGTGTGCCGGGCTCGGGGCGAGGGTGAGGGTGACGGCAGCGGCGCCCGCGGCGGCGAGGGAGGCCACGGCGGACTTGCGGAAGTGGGGGCGGCGCATGATGGCGTGCACGGGTGTACCTCTCCATTCGGGAACGTGATGGGGAGGCCGACGGGGGGTCGGCGACGCGGTGTCCGCGTTGGACGCGGCTTCGCGTCATCAGGGCCGGTGTCTGGATCACGGACGGGCTCTTCCCGTCCGGTCCCGGCGCTCGGCTCCCCGGTACGCCGAACACAGTGCGGAACGCACCGGCGCCGCGACAAGTGTGTGACCTACTACGCCGCTTCGCAGACCGGCCGCGCGCCTCGCCCGGACGGCTGGCCACCACGCGGGCGAGCGACCGTCGGGCGTCTACTAACCCCGGCCCTGTGTGACGTGGGCCCTGTGCGCGCCCTCACAGAGCCGGTCACCCGGCGGCCACCTCTCGTCACCCTGCGGAGGCGCGAGCCTCACTCGACGAAACGGCGCGGTCACCTTTCGGGGTCGTCAGGGCCGGCGTCGTACTGGCGTGCGTGTTGGTCTGTGGATTACGTTGCCGGTATGACTACCGGGACGGCTTCGTGCCACGCATGGATGGGTGACCCGGTGCTTCTCTGAGCGCCGTGCGGGCCCTTGGCGGTCCGTTGTTCGGGCGAGGGGCTTGCGTTCGTGCGCGGGCTCCGCCTTCGTCGTGTTGATCACAGGCTCCACCGATCGACCACGACGACAGGAGGACCCATGCCCAGCAAGACGTTGCGGATTCCCACCCCGGACGGCCTCGCCGACGCCTTCGCCGCGTTCCCCGACGGGGGCGGGCGGCACCCGGGGGTGCTGATGTATCCGGACGGCTTCGGTGTCCGGTCCGTGCTGCGGGAGATGGCCCGCGAGCTGGCCGGGCACGGGTACTACGTGCTCGTGCCCAATGTGTTCTACCGGCACGGCCCGGCGCCCGTGATCGAGCTTCCCGAGTACATCGGGGAGGACGACCGGGCTGCCGTCTTCGCCCGGCTGATGCCCCTGATCGAGGCGCACACCGTCGACCGCGTCCTGCGGGACGCCGACGCCTGCCTCGGGTTTCTCTCCGCCCAGCCCGAGGTCGACGGCGGGCCGGTCGCGGTGACCGGTTACTGCATCGGCGGTCTCCTCGCGACGCGTACCGCCGCCGCCCGTCCCCGCCAGGTGGCCGCCCTCGCCGCGTTCCACGCTCCCGTGGGCGCGGACGGGCCCGACGCCCTCGCCGGCATCACCGCCCGGGTTCACTTCGGTCATGCCGAAGGCGACATGACCCCTGATGCTCTGCGCGAGCTCGATCGGGCCCTGGACGCCGCGCAGGTCGAGTACTCGTCCGAGGTCTATCCCGGCACCGTCCACGGCTTCACCATGGCCGACACCGATGCCTTCGATCCCGCAGGGCTACGGCTGCACTGGGAGCGGCTGCTTTCCCTTCTCGGCCGGGCCCTCGCGGGCGGCTGAGGCTCCGGATCGTCGGGGCGTCACGGTGTGCGGAAGCCTCGGAACGTCACCTGCTCGCGGGTTTCGAAGCCGAGGCGTTCGTACAGCGTGATCGCCGCGGTGTTCGTCTCGGTGACGTGCAGGAACGGGCGTTGGCCGCGGGCCGTGATGCGGGTGGCGAGTTCGTCGACCAGGCGTGCCGCGTGGCCCCGGCCCCGGGCTTCGGGGGCCGTGCAGACCGCGCTGATCTCGGCCCAGCCCGGAGGGCGCAGCCGCTCCCCCGCCATCGCCACCAGCGTGCCGTTGGCGCGGATGCCCAGGTAGGTGCCGAGTTCGCGGGTGCGCGGCCAGAACGGTCCCGGCCGGGTGCGCGCGACCAGGTCGAGCATCTTGGGTACGTCGGCCGGGCCGAGTTCCGTCACCTCCGTGCCGGTCGGGAGGCGGAGGTCGGAGGGCCGGCCGTCTGCGGGGCGGATCATCCGGCGGCCTTCGAGGTGGAAGACGGGGTCCCAGTCCGGCGGCGGCGTGGCCGGGCAGGTGAACATGTCGGCCAGTGCGCCCGGGCCGAGCAGTTCGGCCAGGTCGGCCCAGGCCGATGCCTCGGCGTCCGCGGGGACCGCGGCGAAGGTCGTCACGTCCGGGAGGTACGTGGCCGCCTTGCCGAGTCGCCGGGCGAGGTGTGCGTGGGTGCCGCGGAGGGACTGGCCCACCGGGTCGTCCAGTGCCCGGGTGTCGTCGTGCGTCATGGTGCCGTGCCTCCCGTGGGCCCGGTGGCCCGCCGGCGATCATAGGCGGGCGCCCAGGGAGTACGCGCCGCGTCCCCCGGGAGCACGGGCTCCCGGGGGACGCGGTCGGTGCGGGGCGGTGATCACCAGGTGAAGGCCGCCGACTGGTTGCCGGTGGCGACGCAGTAGGACGTGAAGCTGCCGCCCGCGTCGTTCACGGTGAACTTCAGGGACCAGTTGGACGCGCTCGGCGCACCCGCGAGGGCCGCCGAGTCGGTGGTGTCACCGGCGGAGAGGGACCCGGCCGCGAGCGGAAGCGGGCCGAAGGTGAGCGGGTCGCCCGTGTTCGCGGCCTCGTGCACGGTGCCGGAGAACTGCACCTCGCTCGTCGCACCGCCCGACGTCTTGTTCAGCTTCAGCGTCGTGGTCACGGTGTCGGCGTCGAGCGCGAACTGCGTGCGGATGTCCGTCGAGTCGATCCGGACCGTCTTGCCGGTGCCGGAGTCGGCCGCGGTGAGCGTGACGGTGCCGCTGCCCGCGAACCCGCAGTCGTACGAGGCGGTCGCGGTCGCCGGAGCGACGGCGACGGCCGAGCCGGCCAGGGCCAGGGTGGTCGCGAGCGCGCCGGAGGCGGCGATCGCGGTCAGGGAGAACCGTCGCGTCGAGAAGCCGTGCATGGGGGTGTGCTCCTTCGTGGCAGGTGCCGTATGACTGACAGAACTGGGCTGTGGTGAGTGCCGGGCCCGGCGTCACGGCTTCAGTACAGAACGTGATCCTCTGCTGGTGGTTGGCGATCTCTTGGGGTGCGCCGCTGAGCTGCGCGGAGCGGCCCCGCGGGTCGTCTGTGCCGGTGCTCGCATAGGTCGGGTATGGCACCTGCGGGCAGGGTGGGCTGGTTCTTCCGTACCGGGGGACGCCCATGCACACCTCAGGAGCCACCTTGTCCGAACCGCAGACCGTCGCCGGCGCCGAGTGGTGCGTCGTGCTCAACGGCGAAGGGCAGTACTCGCTCTGGTGGGCCGGCCGTGAACTGCCCGTCGGCTGGCAGGCCGAGGGGACCAGCGGGACGCGGGAGCGGTGCCTGGCCCGGGTGCAGGAGGTGTGGGCCGATCCGCGTCCGGCGGGGCTGCGCCGTCGTACGGCGGAGGGGGTGAGCGCGCCGGGTGAGTGCGTCGCCGGGATCGTCGGGCGGCTGGCGTTGCGGACGCCGGGGGCGGTGGCCGTGCGGGGGGACGGGTTCGCGCTGTCCTTCGGTGGGCTCGACGCGGCGTCGAACCGCTGGGCGCGGTATCTGCGCTCGCTCGGGGTGGGGCGCGGTGCGCTGGTGGGGGTGCTGCTCGGGCGGGGCGCCGAGCTGCACGCGGTGACGCTGGGCGTGTGGAAGGCGGGGGCCGGGTGCCTGCCGCTGGACCCGGAGTTCCCGGCGGGGCGGCTGCGCGCGCTGCTCGCCGTTTCCGGGGCGCGGTTCCTGGTCTCCGAAGTGGCGTACGGGCCGGGCGGGTTCGAGGGGCAGGTCCGGTACGTGGATGATCCCGAGGTCCCCGGGGCGCTCGCCCGGCAGT
>NZ_WWHX01000470.1 GCF_009862125.1 Streptomyces sp. SID5910 | reverse complement strand
TAGGCGGGGTCGCAGGAGAAACGGCACCCGGAGACGACGGCCACCTCCGGCATGAGCGCCGACAGGGCGCGCACGGCCGTGGACTTCGCGGTGCCCTTCTCGCCGCGCACCAGCACACCGCCGACGGCCGGGGAAACGGCGTTCAGCAGCAGCGCGAGCCGTAGGTCGTCCTGACCGACGACGGCCGTGAACGGGAACGGAGTACTCACTGGTCGTCGCCCTCCAAGTCGCCTTCGAGCTCCAGATACGTGGCGCGCAGCCGCTCCAGCGTCTCCGCGTCGGGTTCGGCCCACAGCCCCCGGTCGGCGGCCTCCAGCAACCGCTCGGTGATGCCGCGCAGGGCCCAGGGGTTGGACTTCTTCATGAAGTCCCGGTTCTCCGCGTCGAAGACGTACTCGGCGCTGAGCTTCTCGTACATCCAGTCGTCCACGACCCCGGCCGTGGCGTCGTAGCCGAAGAGGTAGTCCACGGTGGCCGCCATCTCGAAGGCGCCCTTGTAGCCGTGCCGCCGCATGGCCGCCATCCACCGCGGATTCACCACCCGCGCCCGGAAGACCCGGTGCGTCTCCTCGCCCAGCGTCCGCGTCTTCACCTGGTCCGGCGTCGCGGAGTCGCCGACGTACGCCTCGGGGGACTCGCCCGTCAGGTGGCGCACCATCGCGACCATGCCGCCGTGATACTGGAAGTAGTCGTCCGCGTCGACCAGGTCGTGCTCACGCGTGTCCACGTTCTTCGCCGCCACCGCGATCCGCCGGAACGCCGTCTCCATGTCCCCGCGTGCCGCGCGCCCGTCCAGCCCGCGTCCGTAGGCGTAGCCGCCCCAGACCGCGTAGACCTCGGCGAGGTCCGCGTCGCTGCGCCAGTTCCGTGCGTCGATCAGCGGCAGCAGACCCGCGCCGTACGCGCCCGGCTTGGAGCCGAAGATGCGTGCCGTGGCCCGGCGTCGGTCGCCGTGCTCGGCGCTGTCCTCGTCGGCGTGGGCGCGGACGTAGTTCTGCGAGGCGGGCTCGTCCAGCTCCGCCACCGCCCGCACCGCGTCGTCGATCAGCCCGACCACGTGCGGGAACGCGTCCCGGAAGAAGCCCGAGATCCGCACCGTGACGTCCACGCGCGGCCGGCCCAGCTCGGCCAGGGGCACGATCTCGAAGCCCGTCACCCGGCGCGACGCGTCGTCCCACACCGGACGGCAGCCCAGCAGTGCCAGGATCTCGGCGATGTCGTCGCCCTGGGTGCGCATCGCGGACGTGCCCCACACGGTGAGGCCGACGGACTTCGGGTACTCGCCGGTGTCGCTCAGGTAGCGCTGGATGAGGGAGTCCGCGAGGGACTGGCCGACCTCCCAGCTCAGCCGGGACGGGATCGCCTTGGGGTCGACGGAGTAGAAGTTCCGGCCGGTCGGCAGGACGTTGACCAGCCCACGGGTCGGTGAGCCGGACGGGCCCGCCGGGACGTAACCGCCGTCCAGCGCCCGCAGGATGTGCCCGATCTCGTCCGTGGTCCGGGCGAGCCGCGGTACGACCTCCCGGCAGGCGAACTCCAGCACGGCGACCGCATCGGGGAGTTCGGTGCCGAGCACGTCACGCACGAGGCCCGGAACGGCCGCCGTGTCCCAGGCCTGGAGTTCCATGCCCTCCGCGAACCGCCGGCACAACTGCTCCAGCAGGTCGATCGCGTCCGCCGCCGACCGTGCGGGGCCCTCCACCAGCTCCGTCAGTTCCACCGGCACCTTCACCGGCGCACCCGGCTCGGCCAGCAGTTCCTTCTCCACCAGCCCGAAATGCGCGGCCAGCGAGGCCCGCAGACCCGGCAGCGCGTTCGCCTGGCCGCCCCACACCTGCGAGGCCCGCAGCACCGCCAGTACGAGGTTGACGCGCGGGTCGCCGACCGGGCCGCCGCCCAGGATGTGCAGGCCGTCGCGGATCTGCACGTCCTTGATCTCGCACAGATAGCCGTCGATGTGCATGACGAACTCGTCGAACGCGACGTCGTCCGGCTGGTCGTCCACGTGCAGGTCGTGGTGGAGTTCGGCCGCCTTGACCAGCGTCCAGATCTGCGCCCGCACCGCCGGCGCCTTCGTCGGGTCCAGGTCGGAGACGAGCGCGTACTCGTCGAGCAGCTGCTCCAGCTTGGCCAGGTCGCCGTAGGTGTCGGCACGGGCCATCGGCGGCACGAGGTGGTCGACCACCGTGGCGTGTCCGCGCCGCTTGGCCTGGGTGCCCTCGCCGGGGTCGTTGACGATGAACGGGTAGATCAGCGGCAGGTCGCCGAGCACGGCGTCGGGCGCGCAGCCCGCGCTCAGGCCCAGCCCCTTGCCCGGCAGCCACTCCATCGTGCCGTGCTTGCCCATGTGCACGATCGCGTCGGCGCCGAAGCTGTTGTCCAGCCAGCGGTAGGCCGCCATGTAGTGGTGGGAGGGCGGCATGTCGGGGTCGTGGTAGATCGCGATCGGGTTCTCCCCGAAGCCGCGCGGCGGCTGGATCATGACGACGACGTTCCCGAACTGGAGGGAGGCCAGCACGATGTCGTCGCCGTCCACGTACAGCGAGCCCGGCGGCTCGCCCCACGCCTCCCGCATCCCGTCCCGGAGTTCGGGATCGAGCTTCTCGAACCACGCCCGGTAGTCGGCCAGCGGCACCCGCGCGGGCGCCGAGGCGAGCTGGTCCTCGGTCAGCCACTCGACATCGTGCCCGCCTGCTTCGATCAGCCGGTGGATCAACTCGTCGCCCTCGGAGGGGTGTTCGGTGAGCGAGTAGCCCGCGTCCCGCAGCGCGTCCAGCACGCGTACCGCCGAGGCCGGGGTGTCGAGGCCGACCGCGTTGCCGACGCGGGAGTGCTTGGTCGGGTACGCGGTGAAGACCAGCGCGAGCTTCTTCTCGGCGTTCGGCTTGTGCTTGAGGGCCGCGTGCCGCACGGCGATCCCGGCGACCCGCCCGGCCCGCTCGGGGTCGGCCACGTAGACCGGCACGTCGTCGGGGCCCTGCTCCTTGAAGGAGAACGGCACCGTGACGAGGCGGCCGTCGAACTCCGGGATGGCGACCTGCATCGCCGCGTCCATCGGGGAGAGCGCCGCGTCGGACGCCTCCCAGGCGGCGCGGGAGGAGGTGAGGCAGAGCCCTTGCAGCACCGGCACGTTCAGGTCGGCCAGCGCGCCGATGTCCCAGGCCTCCTCGTCGCCGCCCGCCGAGGCCTGCGAGGCGTGCGTGCCGCCCGCCGCGAGGACGGTGGCGACCAGGGAGTCGGCCCGGCCCAGCAGCTCGTACAGCCCGGCGTCGGCGCCGCGCAGCGAACCGCAGTACACCGGCAGGGCGTTGGCGTCGTGCGCCTCGATGGCGTCGCACAGGGTGTCGACGAAGGCGGTGTTGCCGCTGAGGTGGTGGGCGCGGTAGAAGAGCACGCCGACCGTCGGGCGGCCCTCGATGAAGGGCCGTTCACCGTGGAGCCCGTACTCCGGCATCTTGCGCGGCTCGTCGAAGCCCTCGCCGGTCAGCAGTACCGTGTCCGACAGGAACCGCGCGAGCTGCGTGAGGTTGTCCGGGCCGCCCTCGACCAGATAGCGCAGCGCCTCCGCCACCACCCCGGCCGGCACCGACGACTCGGCCATCAGCTCCGCGTCCGGCACGCTCTCGCCGCCGAGGAGCACGGTCGGGATGCCGGACGCCTTCAGCGCGGCGAGCCCGTCCTCCCAGGCGCGCTTGCCGCCGAGCAGGCGGACGACGGCGAGGTCCGCGCCCTCGACCAGGCCCGGCAGTTCCTCCTGTACGTCGACCCGGGTCGGGTTGCCGATCCGGTAGGCGGCGTCCGACGCGCGGGCCGCCAGCAGGTCCGTGTCGGCGGTCGACAACAACAACACTGTGCTCATGCGGGCGCTCCCGGTGGAATGAAGGGCAGTCCTTGTGGCGCGCCGGACTCGATGAGCCGCCACAGCGCGTCCGTGTCCGCGTGCTGTTCGATCAGGTCGCCGAGCCGGTCGAGCTGCTCCTCGCGCAGCGCGGCGAACGAGGTGTCGGGGGCCGGCACGAAGCGGCGGCCCGCGGCGGCGGCCACCTCGCGCAGGAACGCCCGCCGGAAGCCGTCCGACTCCAGCGAGCCGTGCCAGTGCGTGCCCCAGGTCTGGCCGACCCGGCAGCCGTCCAGAAAGGCCTCTCCGCCCGTGACTTGGGCGACCCCGTGGTGGATCTCGTACCCCTCGACCGGCTCGCCGAGGGCTTCGCCGACGGGCCGGGTGAGGGTCTTCTCGGTGGCGAACCGCACCCGTACGGGCAGCAGTCCGAGCCCGTCGACGTGCCCGGCGCGGGACTCGACGTCGTCCTCGATGTGCTCGCCGAGGAGCTGGAAGCCGCCGCAGATGCCGAGCACGGGGCGCCCCTCGGCCGCCCTGCGGGCGAGCGCGTCGGCGAGCCCCCGCTCCCGCAGCCACTGAAGCGCCCGTACCGTGCCGCGCGTCCCCGGCACGATCACGAGGTCCGCGTCGGCCAGCTCCTCCGGCCGGTCCACGAACCGCACCACGACACCGGGTTCGGCGGCGAGCGCGTCCACGTCCGTGAAGTTGGACATCAGCGGCACCGCGCACACCGCGATCCGCAGCACGTCCTCGCCGACCGGCGGCGCGACGACCGACTCCCGCACGGTGCCGCGCAGCGAGACGCGCAGCCCGTCCTCCTCGTCGATGCCGAGCCCGTGCCGGAAGGGCAGGACGCCGTACGTCCGCCGCCCGGTGAGGCCGTGCAGCATGTCGATGCCGGGCTCCAGGAGCGACACGTCGCCCCGGAACTTGTTGACGAGGAACCCGGCGACCAGCGCCTGGTCCTCGGGGGAGAGCAGGGCCACCGTGCCGAAGAAGGAGGCGAAGACGCCCCCGCGGTCGATGTCGCCGACGACCAGGACGGGGAGTCCGGCGCCGCGGGCGATGCCCATGTTCACGATGTCGGTCCGGCGCAGGTTGATCTCGGCCGGGCTGCCCGCGCCCTCGCAGATCACCGCGTCGTACGTGCCCCGCAGTTCGGCCAGGCAGTCGAGCACCGTGCCGAGCAACCGCTGCTGACGCCCGCCGTGGTAGCCGCGGGCGCTCATCTCGCCGACCGGCTTGCCGAGCAGCACGACCTGGCTGCTCCGCTCGCCGCCCGGCTTGAGCAGCACCGGGTTCATCAGCGCGGTCGGCTCGACCCGGCACGCCTGGGCCTGCATGGCCTGCGCCCGCCCGATCTCGGCGCCCTCGCGCGTCACGAACGAGTTGAGGGACATGTTCTGTGCCTTGAAGGGCGCCACCTTCACGCCCTGGCGCACCAGCCAGCGGCAGATCCCGGCGGTGACGACGCTCTTGCCGGCGTCGGAGGTGGTGCCGGCGACGAGGAGGCCACCGCTCATGACGTACGTCCCTTCCCAGTGACCCCGCGGACGAGCAGCCGCGCGCCCGCGCAGGCGCCCAGCGCCAGCCAGCTCACGCGCCGGGACAGCCGTACCGCCCGGTCGATGTCGCCGGACCCGGCCCGAACGGCGCGTCCCGCCGCCCCGTTGAGCACCGGCCGGTGTTCGACCCGGCCGCCGTACGAGAGCGTCCCGCCGAGCCGCACGCCCAGGGCGCCCGCGAAGGACGCCTCCACGGGCCCGGCGTTGGGGCTCGGGTGCTGGGCGGCGTCGGTGCGCCAGGCCCGTACGGCGCCCCGGGGGTCGCCGCCGGCGACGGTGGTCAGGACGGCGGTGAGGCGGGCGCCCGGCCAGCCCGCGAGGTCGTCGAGGCGGGCCGAGGCCCAGCCGTACCGCCGGTAGTGGGGGGACTTGTGGCCGACCATCGCGTCCAGGGTGTTGACGGCCCGGAAGCCGAGCAGCCCGGGCACTCCGGCGACGGCGCCCCACACCAGGGCGCCCACGACCGCGTCGGAGGTGTTCTCGGCGACGGACTCCACGACGGCCCGGGCGATCCCGTCGGCGTCCAGCGCCTGCGGGTCCCGCCCGCACAGGTGCGGCAGCCGGGCCCGGGCCGCCTCGACGTCCCCGGCGTCCAGCGCGCGGCCGACGGCACGCGCCTCACGGGCCAGCGACGTGCCGCCCACGACGGCCCAGGTGGCAACGCCGGTCAGCGCGACGGAGGCGGCGGGGGAGCGGCGTACGAGGCGCGCGGCGGCCGAGCCGAGGGCGACGGCGCCACCGGCGCACACGGCGGTGTGCAGCGCGCCCCTGCCCCGGTGGTCACGCCACAGCACCCGTTCCACGGCGCCCGCGGCACGGCCGAACGCGGCGACCGGGTGTCCGCGGCGCGGATCGCCGAGGAGGAGGTCGCCGAGAAGGCCGGCGGCGGCGCCGTACGCGAAGACGCGTTCGGCGCGCACGGCTCAGCCTGCCGTGGGAAGGGACAGCGGAAGTGCGTCTCTGGTGAGCCTCGAACGGCAGCCGCGCATGGCGATATGTCCTCACTCAGGGTGTCCACGCCCTGGTTCGACGAGATCGGCGGTGAGAGTTCCTGGCTCCCGGGGCCGTACGCGTGCGTACTGCCCCGGTGACAGTGGCGGGACCGCGCCGGAATCGCACCGGCTTCCTCTCCTGCCGCCGTAATGGCTCCGGAAGTCCACCACGGCCCGCGAACACCCGTCAACTTGCTGTTGACCTGCGGTGGGGGAGTGTGCGGAGGCCCACACACGGGTGGTGTGCGCCGGCACGGAAAAAGCGCGGGGCGCGGGACGGTGGAGTCCGTCCCGCGCCCCGCGCACGCTGTGCGCCCGGTCGTCAGGCGACGATCAGATAGATCCCGTACGCCACGGCGGCCGCGCAGGCCGCGAAGCAGGCGTAGGCGCCGGTGACCGCGAGCGTCGCGGAGCCGCCCCGGGCGGCGGCGCGCTCCTGGCGGGAGAGGCCGACGATGCCGAGGGTGAACAGGGCGACCAGTGCCACGGTGGCCACGAGACTGACCCCGAAGACGGAGCCGAGGGCTGCCCAGTCGATAGTCATGGCGGTTCTCTTCCTTCGTGCCCGGACGCGGGCTCAGACGGTGGTGGCGGCGGCCGACGGGGTCTTGGTGTCGGCGACGGCGGCCGGGGCCGCGACGGTGGCGGTCAGCTCCTCGCTCACGCCCGCGGGGGGCGGGGTCACGGCGGCGATCGCCGTGGTCACCACGCCGGCCGGCTCGGGCTCGGGCCCGGCGCCGCCGTTCACGTTGGTGTGGTCGACGACCTCGCGGCGGGAGATACGCCAGATCGCGAAGCTGGAGCCGACCAGGAAGACCGCGACGAGCGCCGTGCCCCAGTCCCCGAAGCCGCAGACCCACTCGGCGAGCGCGGCGACCAGGGCCGCGGCCGGCAGGGTCAGGCCCCAGGCGACGAACATGCGGGTGGCCGTGGACCAGCGGACCACGCCGCCCTTGCGGCCGAGGCCCGCGCCCATCACCGCACCGGAGACCGAGTGCGTGGTGGAGAGGGAGAAGCCGAGGTGGGAGGAGGCCAGGATGACCGTGGCGGCGCTGGTCTGGGCGGCGAAGCCCTGCTGCGGCTGGAGGTCGGTCAGGCCCTTGCCCATGGTGCGGATGATGCGCCAGCCGCCGAGGTAGGTGCCGAGCGCGATGGCCAGGCCCGCGGACAGGATGACCCACACGGGCGGGTTCGAACCGGGGGCGAGGGCGCCGCCGGCGATCAGGGCCAGGGTGATGATGCCCATCGTCTTCTGGGCGTCGTTGGTGCCGTGGGCCAGCGAGACCAGGCCCGCAGAGGCGATCTGCCCGGCGCGGTAGCCCTTCTCGGCGGCCTTGCCGTCGGCCCTGCGGCCGAGCTTGTACGTCAGCCGGGAGGCGAGCATCGAGGCGACGCCCGCGACGATCGGGGCGGCGACGGCCGGCAGGAGCACCTTGGTGACGAGGACGTCGCCGTGGACGGCGCCGATGCCCGCCGAGGCGACGGCGGCGCCGATCAGACCGCCCATGAGGGCGTGCGAGGAACTGGACGGCAGCCCGACCAGCCAGGTCAGCAGGTTCCAGAGGATCGCGCCGACCAACGCGGCGAAGATGACCTCGGGACGGATGCCGGTCTCGTCGACGAGACCTTTGGAGATCGTCTTGGCGACCTCCACCGAGAGGAAGGCGCCCACAAGGTTCAGCACGGCGGACATGGCCACCGCGACCTTGGGTTTGAGTGCACCGGTCGAAATGGTCGTTGCCATCGCGTTCGCGGTGTCGTGGAAACCGTTCGTGAAATCGAACGCGAGTGCGGTTACCACCACAATCGCGAGGATCAGCGAGAAGCTTTCCATTTACCCAGGCAATCGTTCGAGGTCATTGGCGCGTCGAACGTAGGTAACCAGAGTGAACGGAAGATGAACTGGACCGGGCGTCATGGTGACCGGAAACGGGGTCGTGACCTCCGCGAACGCCTGCGCTGCGTGCCCGCGCCGGCGCTCTCCGGAGACGTCCCTGGCAGGATCGCCGCGAGGCGCCGGACCGCGGCGCGGCGAGGGGCGTACGGCACGCCCGACGGGAGGCGTGGACTGTGACGGAATCGCGGGTCGGACAGGTGTCCGCGGAGGAGTCCGAGGCCTGGGAGGCGCTCGTCGCGACGGCCCGGCGGACGGTGTCCGACGGGCTGGTCGTCGGCACCTCCGGCAACGTCTCGGTGCGGGTCGGCGACACGGTCCTCGTCACCCCTTCGGGCGTGCCCTACGACCGTCTGGCCCCCGGCGACGTGACCGGCGTCGACCTCGACGGCCGGCAGGTCCTCGGAACGCTGGTCCCCACCAGCGAGCTGCCCATGCACCTCGCCGTGTACCGCACGACCGGCGCCCGGGCCGTCGTCCACACCCACGCCGTCCACGCGACGGCGGTCTCGCTGCTCGTCCCCGAGCTCCCGCTCGTCCACTACATGGCCGCCGCGCTCGGCGGCCCGGTCAGGGTCGCCCCCTACGCCGCCTACGGCACCGACGCACTCGCCCGCGCCATGCTGGCCGCCCTCACCGACCGCACCGGCTGCCTCCTGCGCAACCACGGCACGATCACCTACGGCACCACCCTCGACCAGGCCTACGACCGCACCGCCCAGCTGGAGTGGATGTGCCGCCTGTGGCTGACGGCCTCCTCGGTCCCCGGCCACACCCCGTCCCTGCTGACCCCGGCCCAGCTGGACGAGGTGACGGAACGCCTGCGCGGCTACGGCCAGCCCACCTGAAGACCCCCGCGACGGGCCGCTGTTGGCCCACGTGGCGCACGGCCGGAGCGGTTACGGGCCGGGTTCGGGGGTACCGGCAGTCGAGCCGGCCCAAGGCCCCGGGCCCGGCCGGGCACCGTCACTCCGTGTCGTCCGCCCGCTGGCCGCCCACGGACTCCACCGGGAGACTGGCCCCATGCGCACTGTCACAGCAACGGCCGCCGCAGTCACCGCAGCGCTGGCGGCGGCCGGCGCAGCGAGCGTCGCCGCCGGCCGACTGGCCAGCGACGCCGCGCTCAAGGCGCCCCCCGGCCGGCCCCTGCCCACCGAACCCCGGCTCACCGTGCACGGGACCGCCGCCGGGCAGATCACCCTCACCCGGGACCTCGCCGCACTGCGCCCCGGCCGCTACGGCCTCGCCGGCGACGCGTCCCACGCGATCGTCGGCCCGGTCCTGAGCACCGCCCAGCACGGCGCCGACACCGTCGTACGCCGCCTCGAAGGCGTCACCCACGGCACCTTCGGCACCGGCGACCGGGCCTGGCTCACCCCCAACCTGTACGTCGGCACCCCCGGCACCGCCCTCGGCCTGGACCACACCGACGTCGAGATCCCCGGCGAACTCGGGCCGCTCCCCGCCTGGTTCGTGCCCGGCGCCCGGCCCACCTGGGTCATCGCCGTCCACGGCCTGGGCACCACCCGCGAACACGCCCTGAACCTCATGGCGGCCCTGCACGGCCGGCACGTCCCGGTACTCGCGCTCGCCTACCGCGGCGACGCCGGCGCCCCGCCCTCGCCCGACGGCCTGCACCACTTCGGCGAGACCGAGTGGCACGACCTGGACGCCGCCGTCCACTACGCCCTCGACCACGGCGCCCGCCAGATCGTCCTGCTCGGCTGGTCCACCGGCGCCACCATGGCCCTGCGCACCGCCGCGCGCTCCGCCGCCCGCGACCGCATCGCGGGGCTCGTCCTCGACTCCCCGGTCCTCGACTGGGAGGCCACCCTGCGCGCCCTGGCCGCCGCCCGCCGCACCCCCGGCGTGCTGCTGCCGCTCGCCGTCCGCGCCGCCCAGGGCCGCGCCGGGCTGCACGCCGACGGCACCCCCGGCCAGGTCGCCGACGAGCCCCTCACCGTGCCTGCCCTCGTCTTCCACGGCCCGGGCGACACCGTCGCCCCCTGGCGGTACACCCGCCGCTTCGCCGACGCCCACTCGCGCCTGGTCTCCCTCCACACCGTCCGGGACGCCCCGCACGGCGCCATGTGGAACGCCGACCCCGACTCCTACCTGGAGACCCTGCGCCGCTTCCTGACCCCCCTCGTCTGACCCCGGCGGGGCCCGCCCCGCCGCGCGCCGCCCAGGTTCCGTTCACGGTTGTACCGGTGGCCGGTTCACCCGCCCTGACCGCGTGCCGAGGCCCCGCGCGAGCCGTCCCCGACGCCGCCCCGGGCGTTCCGTTTGGGTTTTCGGACCGTCAACCGGAAGACTGCACCCGTGACGTCCCGTATCCCGCGCGACTCCAGGCTTCGACTCGTCCGTCCGCGACCCCTGGCCGCCGCCCCCAGAGCGATCAACCAGCGCCGCCCGCACCGCGCCGCACCGCGCCCCCCGGAGGGCACACCGGCCCGGTCGGAACTGGCCCGAATCGCACGCTCCGGCCTGGCCGACGCCGCCCGCATCGCCCGCTGGGCCGACGCCGCCCTCGGCCCCGGCCGCGGCAGCGCGACCGCCGACGGCAAGGCCACCCTCTCCGACGCGACCGCCGAACACGCGGCCCGCGAGCTCGGCCTGACCGTCGCCGAGGTCCGCGCCGACTGGGACACCGCCCGCCTCGCCGGGCTGGTCGAGGTCCACGGCGACACCGCCCGCCCCGGCTGGCGCCTGCGCGCCTGGAACCGCGACGACAGCGCCGTGCTGCGCGGCTGGGTCGCCCTCTTCGACGCCTGGTCGCTCGCCCACCCCGAGCCGGACGAGCACGAGCCCGCCGCCGTCGCCGAGGTCGTCTCCGCGATGCCCCAGGTGCTCTCCTTCCTCCAGCTGTCCGCCGGCCCGGTGCCCGTCGCCCAGCTCCTGGACCTGCTGGAGCAGCGCGTCACCGAACTGCGCACCGAGCGCTGCGAGGTCCCCTACGGCCCCCGGCTCGAACCGGGCACCCCCGACGCCCCGCAGCCCGAGCGCACCGCGGATGCCGCCGACGCCGCCCCGCTCGCCCCGCTCCTCGACTGGGCCCTGCACGCCTTGGCCTCCGTCGGCGCCCTCACCTGCGGCGACGGCCACGCCACGCTCACCCCGCTGGGCAGCTGGGCGGTCTGGGTCAAGCTGGAGCAGATCTGCGTCGCCGCGCAGAGCCCCGCCGGGAACATCGAGCAGTCGGCCGAGGCCATGCTCCGCGGCTGCGGCCGGCTCCGCCCGAACGCGGCCCGCGCCGAGTACCGCGCCTGGCTCGCCGCCCGCCCCGTCGGCAGCGCCGTCACCGAGCTGCTCGCCGCCGCCCGCGGCGAGGACGCCCTGCTGCGCGGCCTCGCCTTCGAGGCGCTGCGCGTCGTCGGCGCCCCCGCCGAGCCCGACGTCCGCGCCGTGCTCGACGAGCCCACGCTGCGCCCGTACGCCCTGCTGTGGCTGGCCGAGCACGACGGCGCCGACCCCGAGGACGCCCACGAGATCCTCACCCGCCAGGAGGCCACCTGGCTGTGGGTGGACACCGCGGCCGCCGTCGCCGACCACGGCGAGGCCCCGCTGCTCGTGCGGCACCTGGAGTCCGCGGTGCAGCCCACCGTCCCGGCCCTCCTCGACGAGGTCCGCGCCGTCGGGCACCCGCGCACCGTGCAGGTCCTGGTCGCGCTGGCCGCCGCCCATCCCGACCCGGCGCTGGCCAAGGCCGTGCGCCGGGCCGCCTTCCAGGTGCACACGGGAGGCAGCTGACCGGGAGCCCGGGCCTGCGTCAGCCCCGGATCTCGGGCGCGTACGTCCCGAAGCTCCAGATGTTGCCCTCCAGGTCCCGGGCCATGTAGTCCCGCGAGCCGTAGTCCTGGTCCGTCGGGGGCATCAGGATCTCCGCGCCCTGCTCCACGGCCCGCTGGTGGTGCGCGTCGACGTCGTCCACCACGACGTACACCCCCGTCGTGCCGGCGTTCTTCATCGCCTGGTCGAAGCTGCTGCCGGTGCCCTTGGAACCGAGCATCACCGCGCCGTTGCCCTGGGCCAGCTCGGCGTGCGCGACCGTGCCGTCCTCGCCCTCGTACACCGCCAGTTCCCTGAAGCCGAAGGCCTGCGTGAGCTGGCGGACCGCCGCCTTGGCGTCCGCGTACAGCAGCGTCGGGTAGACGCTCGGGCGGCCGCCGTCCATGCCTGCCATGCCGATCACTCCCTTGTGAGCCGGTGCCGGTGGCCGGACGCCGGAATGTCCCGGAATCCGGCCCGTCGCCCAGTGTGACACCGGCCACCGACAGCGCCCCCGACCCGCGCCGCCGAACAGGGGAGCCCCGAACAGACGGCCGCGGGGGCGGCCGCGGAGGCCGGGCGTCCGGGAAAAGTGGTTGCACGGCCCCGTTAGACTGGCCCCATGGCCATTCTCCTCGCGCATTAGACGGCGGGAAACGTCCTCAGCCGCCCATCCCGTCACCCACCCGCCCTGGAGTCTGACCGTGATCTCCGCCTCCGGCATCGAGCTGCGCGCCGGTGCCCGCGTCCTCATCGAAAGCGCCACCTTCCGCGTCGCCAAGGGCGACCGCATCGGCCTGGTCGGCCGCAACGGCGCCGGCAAGACCACCCTCACCAAGGTCCTGGCCGGCGAGGGCATCCCCGCCGGCGGCACCGTCACCCGTTCCGGCGAGGTCGGCTACCTCCCGCAGGACCCGCGCACCGGCGACCTCGACGTCCTCGCCCGCGACCGCATCCTCTCCGCGCGCGGACTCGACGTCCTGATGCGCAAGATGCGTGAGAACGAGCAGCGCATCGCCAACGGCCAGGGCGCCACCCGCGAGAAGGCCCTGCGGCAGTACGAGCGCCAGGAGACCGAGTTCCTCACCAAGGGCGGATACGCCGCCGAGGCCGAGGCCGCCACCATCGCCGCCGCGCTCAACCTGCCCGACCGGGTGCTCGGCCAGCCCCTGCACACGCTCTCCGGCGGCCAGCGCCGCCGCGTCGAACTGGCCCGCATCCTGTTCTCCGACGCGGACACCCTGCTGCTCGACGAG
This sequence comes from Streptomyces sp. SID5910, assembly GCF_009862125.1. Classification (GTDB taxonomy): domain Bacteria; phylum Actinomycetota; class Actinomycetes; order Streptomycetales; family Streptomycetaceae; genus Streptomyces. Next base: position 2,648 of record NZ_WWHX01000470.1, on the reverse strand, counting down.
CCGACCAACCACCTCGACGCCGACTCGATCGTCTGGCTGCGCGACTACCTGAAGACCTACCGCGGCGGCTTCATCGTGATCTCCCACGACGTCGACCTGGTCGAGACGGTCGTCAACAAGGTCTTCTACCTGGACGCCAACCGCTCCCAGATCGACGTCTACAACATGGGCTGGAAGCTCTACCAGCAGCAGCGCGAGGCCGACGAGAAGCGCCGCAAGCGCGAGCGTCAGAACGCGGAGAAGAAGGCCTCCGCGCTGCACTCGCAGGCCGACAAGATGCGCGCCAAGGCCACCAAGACCGTCGCCGCGCAGAACATGGCGCGCCGGGCCGACAAGCTGCTGGCCGGCCTGGAGGCCGAGCGGAAGTCCGACAAGGTTGCCAAGCTCCGCTTCCCCGAGCCCTCGCCGTGCGGCAAGACCCCGCTCATGGCCGAAGGGCTGTCGAAGTCGTACGGATCGCTGGAGATCTTCACCGACGTCGACCTGGCCATCGACAAGGGCTCCCGCGTCGTCATCCTCGGCCTCAACGGCGCGGGCAAGACGACCCTGCTCCGCCTGCTGGGCGGGGCGGAGAAGCCCGACACCGGGAAGGTCATCGAGGGACACGGCCTCAAGCTCGGTTATTACGCGCAGGAGCACGAGACCCTCGACCCGGAGCGCACGGTCCTGGAGAACATGCGCTCCGCCGCGCCCGACCTGGACCTGGTCGAGGTCCGCAAGACGCTGGGCTCCTTCCTGTTCTCCGGCGACGACGTCGACAAGCCGGCCGGGGTCCTCTCCGGCGGCGAGAAGACCCGCCTCGCGCTGGCCACCCTCGTGGTGTCCTCGGCGAACGTGCTGCTGCTCGACGAGCCGACCAACAACCTCGACCCGGCCAGCCGCGAGGAGATCCTCGGCGCGCTGCGCACCTACAAGGGCGCCGTCGTCCTCGTCACCCACGACGAGGGCGCCGTCGAGGCGCTCCAGCCGGAGCGGATCATCCTGCTCCCGGACGGCGTCGAGGACCTGTGGGGCGCCGACTACGCGGATCTCGTCGCCCTCGCTTGATCGAATGGATGATCCACTGGGTATGGATCATTCGGCCGATCCGTGATCCACCATCTGTGTGAGATCTCCTCATCATGAGGTGTGTCCTACATCGATTTCACGGCCGGGACCCCCACTGTGGAGGCCCCGGCCGTGTCACCTTTCTGACCTGCGCTTTCGCCGCCGAATCCGGGCAGCCGCAGCCGCGAAAACCTTTGGAACGATCCATTCCGCATGTGGGGACGCGCTCCTGTCGTCACAACCTTGCCTCATCGACCTTGCCGAATGGGTGGCCATGAGGCCCATGAGGGGTGATCATGAGGAGACCAGAGCGCACTTCCCATGAGGAGGCACGGGTGGCCGAGACTCTGAAGAAGGGCAGCCGGGTGACCGGCGCCGCGCGCGACAAGCTCGCGGCAGACCTGAAGAAGAAGTACGACGCCGGTGCGAGCATCCGGGCGTTGGCCGAGGAAACCGGCCGCTCGTATGGCTTTGTGCACCGCATGCTCAGCGAGTCGGGCGTCACGCTCCGAGGGCGTGGCGGGGCGACCCGGGGCAAGAAGGCCGCATCGGCCTGATCCACCCCCGGGCGACCCCCTGGCTCCGAAAGTGAAGGTGGTCACCCGGCCGGTCGTCGGACCGACCGGGTGGTTACTGTGCAGTCACTTAGCTCTGTCGTGGTACGGCGTGACAGTCGGCGCACGGCAGGGACGACGACCGCACCCTTCGGAGGCGCCCCATGGCTTCGCCCGCCCACGACCCCGCTCCCGTACTCGACCGGGACGGCGTGCGGCTCACCGTCGACGACGCGATCGCCACGGTGACGCTGACCAACCCCGCCAAGCGCAACGCGCAGAGCCCCGCTCTGTGGCGGGCGCTCACCGAGGCCGGCCGGCTGCTGCCGGGCACCGTCCGGGTGGTCGTGCTGCGGGCCGAGGGCAAGTCCTTCTCGGCCGGCCTCGACCGGCAGGCGTTCACGCCCGAGGGCTTCGACGGCGAACCGTCGTTCATCGACCTCGCCCGGGGCGGCGACGCCGAGCTGGACGCGACCATCGCCGAGTACCAGGAGGCGTTCACCTGGTGGCGGCGCAGCGACCTCGTGTCGGTCGCCGCCGTGCAGGGGCACGCCATCGGGGCGGGCTTCCAGCTGGCCCTCGCCTGTGACCTGCGGGTCGTCGTGGACGACGTGCAGTTCGCCATGCGCGAGACCAGCCTCGGCCTCGTCCCGGACCTGACGGGCACGCACCCCCTGGTGTCCCTCGTCGGCTACGCCCGCGCGCTGGAGATCTGCGCGACCGGGCGCTTCGTCACGGCCGAGGAGTCCGTGAACACGGGCCTGGCCAACCTCGCCGTGCCCGCGGACCAGCTCGACGGCGCCGTGCACGACCTGGTGTCCGCGATCCTGTCCGCGCCGCGCGACGCGGTCGTCGAGACCAAGGCGCTGCTCCAGGGCGCCCAGAACCGGGACTACGAGGCCCAGCGCACCGCGGAACGCGCCGCCCAGGCCCGCCGCCTCCGCGACCTGGCAGGCCTCGGCGACTGACCCTCCGACGGCGGGGCAGCCGGGCTCCCGGCGCCGCGAGCGACGGCCCCCGGTGCCCGCCGCCCACGGCAGTGGCGCC
>NZ_WWHX01000469.1 GCF_009862125.1 Streptomyces sp. SID5910 | reverse complement strand
TCGTCCTGGTCCTGGAGCCCACCGCCGACGGCCACGCCGCGACGATCTACCTGCTGCCGCGCTCCGACCGCGAGAACGGCGAGTTCTGGCTGGACGGCCAGGGCGAGCTGTGGGTGGGCCGCCGCCACTCCCTCACCGAGGCGGAGAAGCTGTACGGCATCCCCGCCTCCGACGTGCGCGAGCTGGCCGACAGCCTGCGCGAGGCCACCGGCCCGGTGCGCGTCGTGCGCGGCCACGACGCCGGTGTCGAGGCGGCCCTGACCGACAAGGTCACCGCCGAGCGCGACGAGGAGCTGCGCGTCTTCCTCTCCGAGGCCCGCCTCGTCAAGGACGAGTTCGAGATCGGTGAGCTCCAGAAGGCCGTCGACTCCACCGTGCGCGGCTTCGAGGACGTCGTGAAGGTCCTCGACCGGGCCGAGGCGACCAGCGAGCGCTACATCGAGGGCACCTTCTTCCTCCGCGCCCGCGTCGAGGGCAACGACGTCGGCTACGGCACCATCGCCGCCGCCGGCCCGCACGCCTGCACCCTGCACTGGGTCCGCAACGACGGCCCGGTCCGCTCCGGCGACCTGCTGCTGCTCGACGCGGGCGTGGAGACGCACACGTACTACACGGCCGACATCACGCGCACGCTGCCGGTCGACGGCACGTACAGCGAGCTACAGAAGAAGATCTACGACGCCGTGTACGACGCCCAGGAGGCCGGCATCGCGGCGGTGAAGCCGGGCGCCAAGTACCGCGACTTCCACGACGCGTCCCAGCGTGTGCTGGCCGAGCGGCTCGTCGAGTGGGGCCTGGTCGAGGGCCCGGTCGAGCGGGTGCTGGAGCTGGGCCTCCAGCGCCGCTGGACCCTGCACGGCACCGGTCACATGCTCGGCCTGGACGTCCACGACTGCGCCGCCGCGCGCGTCGAGTCCTACGTCGACGGCACCCTGGAGCCCGGCATGGTCCTCACCGTCGAGCCCGGCCTGTACTTCCAGGCCGACGACCTGACGGTGCCCGAGGAGTACCGCGGCATCGGAGTCCGCATCGAGGACGACATCCTCGTCACCGAGGACGGCAACCGGAACCTGTCCGCCGGCCTGCCGCGCCGGTCGGACGAGGTCGAGGCGTGGATGGCCGCGCTGAAGGGCTGAGGTCCGGGATGCTTCGAGGGCCGGGCGCCGTACGGTGCCCGGCCCTTTCGCGTGCGTGATCAGACCGCCACGAGGGGCGCGTCCTCGCGCCACTTGAGGATCTTGTCGAAGCTCACCACGGCTCCCGGCCGTCCCGGCGCGCCGCCGATGTGGACGTGGTCGGCCAGCTCCCGGATGAGGCACAGGCCCCGGCCGTGCTCGGCGTCGGCCGGCACCGGACGGGGCGCCCCCGGGGACCGGCCCGGGGCGGCCTCGAACCCGGGTCCCGTGTCGGCGACCTCGATCCGGCACCGTTCGCCGTCCAGGTACGCCGTGACGCGGTACGCCTGCGAGGGGTCGCCGCAGCCGTCGTCCCCGCCGTGCTCGACGGCGTTCGCACAGGCCTCGGTCAGCGCGACGGAGAGGTCGAAGGAGATGTCGGGGTCGACGCCCGCGGTCTCCATCGTGCCGAGCAGCAGGCGCCGGGCCAGGGGCACGCTCGCAGCCTCGCGCCGCAGATGGAGTGACCACCAGATGCTCATGCTCCAGCCTCCCGGCCGCGGCTCGACATACCGTTACGTATTGCCCCTTGTGCCCGGGCGTAAGCGCGGTGTCCGTATCGGACCGCCCGGACGGCGGATGCGACCGCACCGCCGATCGGTGTATGTGGGGCGGCCCGCACCAAGGCCGACCATCCGGTCGTACCGCATCTTGCGGACCTGCCGTACGCCGCGGGGGTCGCCAGTGCGATGATGAGGCCGCCATGACTGCCCCCCACCCGCCTTCGGCGCGCTCCGGGAACGATCTCCGGATTCTGCGGGCCGCGGTGTTCGCCGCGGTCTGCGTCGTGCTGGCCGCGGCGGGGCACACCTTCGCCTCCTGCGCCGCCGTCCCCCTGTGGACGCTGGGCGCGGGATTCCTCGGGGCGGTCCTGGTCGCCGCGCCCCTCGCCGGGCGCGAACGTTCCCTGCCCGGGATCGCGGTGCTGCTCGCGGTCGGCCAGACCGCCCTGCACACGGTGTTCGGGCTCGGCCAGCACGGGGCCGCGGCGGTCACCGCGGGAGCGGCCCCCGGCGGGGCGGGCCCGCTGTCCGACGCCTTCCTGGTCCAGCAGGCCGCACGCCTGGTCTGCGGGACCACCGCCGCGGCGATCAGCCCGGCCCAGGCCGAGCGCATCCTCACCGACGCGCGGCTGACCCCGGGTTCCGGCGTCCACGCCGGCGCGGCACACCACCCGGCGGACGCCCTGTCGACCGCCGCCGGCTCCTCCGCCTCGCTGCTGCCGTCCCTGCCGATGCTGCTCGGCCACGTCCTCGCCGCCCTCGCCGCCGGCTGGCTGCTGCGACGCGGCGACCTGGCCGTGGCACGGCTCGTCGCCCTGTCGGCGCACTCGGCCCAGTCGATGGCCGAGGGAGCGCTCGTCCGCGCCCTGCGCGCCGCGCTCGCCCTGGTCCGCGCCCTGCACGGCGGTCTCGCCCGCGCACCCCGCACGGGGCCGCGTCCGCCGCGCACCGACCTGCTCGTGCCGGCACGGCCGCACACCACCGCGCTCCAGCACACGGTGATCAGGCGCGGTCCGCCGAGCGCCCTCGCCCTCGCCGCCTGACACGACGCGACCACCGACCGCCGACCCGCTTCCGCCTCACGGCCGGAGTGACGGAGGAGGGGCCGCCGTCGTGCGGCACGCGCGCGCGTACGCGCATCCCTCCCGTCATTCCTGACACCGGCTCCTCGCCGGTCATCACCGAAGCGGAGAACTCCGTTCATGAAGGTTTCCCGTATCGCCGCCGCCGGTTCCGCGGCCGGCATCGCCGTCCTCGCCCTGTCCGCGCCCGCCTTCGCGCACGTCACCGTGCAGCCGGAGGGCAAGGCCGCCAAGGGCGGTTACGCGGTCGTCGACTTCAAGGTCCCCAACGAGCGTGACAACGCCTCCACCACCAAGCTGGAGGTCACCATCCCCGCCGACCACCCGCTGGCGTCCGTGATGCCGCAGCCGGTGCCCGGCTGGAAGGCCGAGGTCACCAAGGCCAAGCCGGCCAAGCCGCTGGAGTCGCACGGCGAGCAGATCACCGAGGTGGTCACCAAGGTGACCTGGACCGCCGAGGGCAAGGGCATCGAGCCCGGCTACTTCCAGAAGTTCCCGCTGTCCGTCGGCGCGCTGCCCGAGGACGCCGACGAGCTGGTCTTCAAGGCGATCCAGACGTACTCCAACAAGGAGGTCGTGCGCTGGATCGAGGTGCCGCAGGACGGCCAGGAGGAGCCCGACAACCCGGCGCCCGTGCTCGAACTGACCGCCGCCGAGGACGACGGCCACGGCGCGGCGGGCGCGAAGGCCGGCGCCGAGGACGGCTCCACCGCCCAGCCGGCGGCGGCCGACGCCTCCGCCGACTCCGGTGACAGCAGCGACACCACCGCCCGCGTCCTCGGCATCGCCGGCATCGTCGTCGGCGCGGCGGGCGTCGCGTACGGCGTCCTCGCCGGCCGCCGCCGGGACACCGGCGCCTCGGCGTAACAGCACCCCCGCCGGTGTGCGCCGGGGCTCCGTTCGCGGACCCCGGCGCACACCGGGGCACATCACATCTGGGACATTTCTCTATGCGCAAGAAGACCTTCGCCGCGGCGGCGCTGCTCGCCGCCGCCACCCTGACCCTCTCCGCCTGCGGCAGCGGAGGTGACGGCGACAAGCCCGTCACCGTGGTCTCCGAGGACACCACCCAGCAGGCGGCCACCGTCCTCGACAAGCCCTTCGAGAAGCCCGACCTGGTCCTCACCGACACCCGGGGCAAGCCGTACGACCTTCGCGAGCAGACCGCCGGCAAGCCCACCCTGATCTACTTCGGCTACACCCACTGCCCGGACGTGTGCCCGCTGACGATGAACAACATCGCGGTGGCCAAGAAGCAGCTGCCCCGGGCCGAGCAGGACCAGCTGCGCGTCGTGTTCGTCACCACCGACCCCGAGCGGGACACCCCCGCCGCACTCGGCAAGTGGCTCCAGGGCATCGACCCGCAGATCACCGGCCTGACCGGCAGCTTCGACACCATCCAGGCCGGCGCCCGCACCCTCGGCATCTCCATCGACGCGCCGACCAAGGACAAGGACGGCAACGTCGTCTCGACCCACGGCACCCAGGTCATCGCCTTCTCCCCGAAGACCGACGCGGGCTACGTCCTCTACGGCAAGGACGCCACCGTCGACGACTACACCAAGGACCTCCCCAAGCTGATCAAGGGGGAGAAGCCGTGACCCGCCGCCCCGCCCTGGCCGCCGCGGCCCTGATCGGCGCCCTGGTCCTCGCGGGCTGCGGCGACTCGGGCTCCGGCGCGTCCTCGGCCGCCGAACTCTCCGTCGGCGCCGCCTACATACCGCAGCCGATGTCCGGCACCATGGCCGCCGGCTTCCTCACCGTCACCAACAAGGGCGACGCCGAGGACGAACTCACCTCCGTCACCAGCCCGGCCGGTGAGGTCACCGTGCACGAGACCGTCGGCGGCGCGATGAAGGAGGTCGACCGCCTGCCCGTGCCCGCGCACGGCGACCTCGTGCTCGAGAGCGGCGGCAACCACCTGATGTTCGAAAAGCTGAAGCGCCGGCCCGAACAGGGTGAGACGGTCACCGTCCAGCTCCACTTCACGCACTCCGACCCCGTCACGGTCGACATGCCGGTGAAGCCGGCGACGTACCGGCCCGCCGACGGACACTCCGGACACTGAGGGAGGGACCCACCTTGACGCAGACCATCGCCCCGCGCGTCCGGACCCTGGTGCTGCTGCTCCTGGCCGCGGCCTGCGCGCTGCTCGCCGGCGCCGGCCCGGCCTCCGCGCACGCCGCGCTGACCGGCAGCGACCCCCAGCAGGGGGCGGTGGTCGACAAGGCCCCGGCCCAGGTGTCGCTCACCTTCTCCGAGACGGTCTCCCTGGACGACGACTCCCTGCGCGTCCTCGACCCCAAGGGGCAGCGCGTCGACGACAGCCGGCCCGCCGGAACCGGCGGCACGACGTACGCCGTGAAACTGCACGCCGGTCTGCCCGACGGCACCTACACGGTCGCCTACCAGGTCGTCTCCGCCGACAGCCACCCGGTCTCCGGCGCCTACACCTTCTCCATCGGCGCCCCCTCACAGACCTCCGTCTCCGTCGACGGCCAGGAAGCGGGCGGCGGCATCGTCGGCCTGCTGTACGGCATCGGGCGGTACGTGTCCTACGCCGGGTTCGTGATCCTCGCCGGCGGCGCCGCCTTCGTCCTCGCCTGCTGGCCGCGCGGCTCCGGAGTACGGCCCCTGCAACGGCTCGTCGTCTCCGGCTGGCTCGCGCTGACCGCCGCCACCCTGCTGCTGCTCCTGCTCCGCGGCTCCTACACCGGCTCCGGGAAGGTCGGCGACATCTTCGACCTGAGCCTGCTCGGACAGGTCCTCCAGACCAAGAGCGGCGCCTCGCTGGTCTCGCGGCTGCTGCTGCTCGCCGCGGCGGCACTGTTCATCGCCGTCCTCTTCGGCGCCTACGACAAGCGCGAGGACGAGGAGAGGAAGGACCTCACCTTCGGGCTCGCGGCGGGCGGAACCGTCGTGGCCGCCGGGCTCGCGGCGACCTGGGCGCTGTCCGAGCACGCGTCCGTCGGTCTCCAGGCCGGCCTCGCCATGCCGGTCGACGTCGTCCACCTGCTGGCCGTCGCCGCCTGGCTCGGCGGACTCACCACCCTGATCGTCGCCCTGTACCGGGCACCCGCCGGCACCCCCGTCCCCGCCTCCGCCGTACGCCGCTTCTCCCGCATCGCCTTCGGCAGCGTCGTCGCGCTCGTGGCGACCGGCGTCTACCAGTCCTGGCGCCAGCTCGGCTCCTGGTCCGCCTTCACCGACACCCGCTACGGGCAGCTGCTCCTCGTCAAGATCGCCCTGGTGGCCGTGATGGTCGGCACCGCGTATCTCTCGCGACGGTGGACAGCCCAGCTGGCCGGGACGGCGGACGTGGTCGCACCGCGGCGGGAGAAGGAGGGGGAGAAGGCGAAGGAGCAGGTCTCCGTGGCCGGGGGCCGTAAGGAGGCGAAGGGGTCCGCGGCGTCGAAGGGCTCCGGTGGGTCCCAGCGTGCCGCGCAGCTCGCCCGGCAGCGGGCCGCCATGGACACCGCCCGGAAGAAGCGGCTGCGGGACGCCGATCCCCACCGCCTCGGGCTGCGCCGGTCCGTCCTCGCCGAGGCCGGCATCGCCGTCGTCCTGCTCGCCGTCACCACCGTGCTGACCCAGACCGAACCCGGACGCACCGAGCAGGAGGCCCAGGCCGCCGGCCGGTCCACCGCCTCCTCCTCCACCGCGACGTCCGGAGCCGTGACCCTGGACATGCCCTTCGACACCGGCAGCGCCAATGGCAAGGGCGTCGTACGGGTCGAGCTCGACCCCGCCCGGGTCGGCGACAACGACCTGCACCTCTATGTCGAGGACACGGACGGCCGCGCCTTCGACATCCCCGAGGTCAAGATCGCCTTCACCCTGGAGGCCAAGGACCTCGGGCCCCTGCCCGTCGTCCCCGAGCACATCACCACCGGACACTGGTCGGCGAGCGGAGTGCAGCTCCCGATGGCCGGCGACTGGGAGGTCGCCGTCACCGTACGCACCTCCGACATCGACCAGGTGACCATCTCCAAGAACGCGCAGATCGGCTGAACCGCACCATGGCTGACCAGTCCCTCCCGGAGGCCCGCACCCCGAAGGCGACGCCCGGGGCACCCGCCGGACCCGGCCCGGCCGACGCCGGCGAGGCCACCCCGCGCGGCGGCATCTCACGGCGCCGGCTCCTCGGCACCGCCGGTGCCACCGGGCTCGTGCTCGGCGCGGCGGGCGGCGCCGCGGGGTACGCCGCCGCACCCTCCTCCGCGGCGACGCCGCTCACCTCGGTGGGCAGCGACCGGGCAATGTTTCACGGGAAACATCAGCCCGGCATCACCACCCCGATGCAGGCCCGCGGGCACCTCGTCGCCTTCGACCTGAAGCCGGGCGCCGGACGCAAGGAGGCCGCCGCGCTGCTGCGCCGCTGGTCCGACACCGCCCGGCGGCTGATGGCGGGCGAACCGGCCGGAACCGGTGACACGGACGTCGCCCGGGACGCGGGGCCCTCCTCCCTGACCGTCACCTTCGGGTTCGGCCACAGCTTCTTCGGCCGGACCGGACTGGACCGGCAGCGCCCGGCCGCCCTCGACCCCCTGCCCGACTTCTCCTCCGACCACCTCGACAAGGCCCGCAGCAACGGCGACCTGTGGGTCCAGATCGGCGCCGACGACGCCCTGGTCGCCTTCCACGCGCTGCGCGCCCTCCAGCGGGACGCCGGGTCGGCCGCCCGCATCCGCTGGCAGATGAACGGCTTCAACCGCTCACCGGGCACCACCGCCCACCCCATGACCACCCGCAACCTCATGGGCCAGATCGACGGCACCCGCAACCCCAAGCCCGCCGACACCGACTTCGACCAGCGGATCTTCGTACCCGAACAGGGCGAGCCCGCCTGGATGGCGAACGGCTCCTACGTCGTCGTACGCCGGATCCGGATGCTCCTCGACGACTGGGAACAGCTCTCGGCCAAGACCCAGGAGGACGTCATCGGGCGCCGCAAGTCCGACGGTGCCCCTCTGTCCGGGGGCACCGAGACGACCGAGATGGACCTGGAGAAGACGGACGCCGACGGAAAGCTGGTCGTCCCGATCAACGCCCACGCCCGCATCACCCGCCCCGACCAGAACGGCGGCGCCGCCCTGCTCCGCCGCCCGTTCTCGTACCACGACGGCTTCGACACCGACGGCGTCCCCGACGCGGGGCTCCTCTTCGTCTGCTGGCAGGCCGACCCGTTGCGCGGCTTCGTGCCGGTGCAGCGCAAGCTGGACCGCGGAGACGCGCTGTCGCAGTTCGTCCGGCACGAGGCCAGCGGCCTGTTCGCCGTGCCGGGCGGGGCCGCGGAGGGCGAGTACGTGGGGCAGCGGCTGCTGGAGGGCTGACCCGTCGGCGCGCTCCGCGTCGCCCCGTGGGGTGACGGGCCGGGGAAGCGTGCTCCGCGTCCGGCCAGGCCACTAAGGTGAGGCTCATGCCCGCCAGTTACGCGTATCTCGGTCCCGAAGGCACGTTCACCGAAGTCGCCCTGCGCACCCTTCCCGAGGCGGCCACCCGGGAACTGGTCCCGTACGTGTCCGTCCAGTCCGCGCTCGACGCCGTGCGCGTCGGCGAGGCGGAGGCCGCGTTCGTGCCGATCGAGAACTCCGTCGAGGGCGGTATCACCACCACCCTCGACGAGCTGGTCGCCGGGCAGCCCCTGATGATCTACCGCGAGGTGCTGCTGTCCATCACCTTCGCGCTGCTGGTCCGCCCCGGCACCAAGCTGTCGGACATCAAGACGGTCACCGCCCATCCCGCCGCCCAGCCCCAGGTGCGCAACTGGCTCAGGGCGCACCTGCCCGAGGTGGCCTGGGAATCGGCCGCCTCCAACGCCGACGGCGCCCGCCTCGTGCAGGAGGGCCGGTACGACGCCGCCTTCGCCGGCGAGTTCGCCGCGGAGCGGTACGGCCTGGAGGTCCTGGAGTCCGAGATCCACGACGCGGAGAACGCCCAGACGCGGTTCGTGCTCGTGGGCCGGCCCGCCCGGCCGGCCGCACCCACCGGCGCGGACAAGACGTCCGTCGTGCTCTGGCAGCGCGACGACCACCCCGGCGGGCTGCGCGACCTGCTGGGCGAGTTCGCCACCCGGGGCATCAACCTGATGCTGCTCCAGTCCCGGCCCACCGGCGCGGGCATCGGCAACTACTGCTTCTGCATCGACGCCGAGGGGCACATCTCCGACCGGCGGGTGGCCGAGGCCCTGATGGGTCTGAAGCGGATCTGTCTCCAGGTGCGCTACCTGGGGTCGTATCCGCGCGCGGAGGTCGATCCGTCGGACGTGGCGCCCCTGCGGCGGGGGACCTCCGACGAGGACTTCACCGCGGCGGCCGACTGGGTGGCGCGGTGCCAGGACGGCCGGTTCTGATCCGTTCGCACCGGTCGTACCTGCCGATTTTCGTTATCCACAGTGGGGGTCCGAGTTATCCACAGGTCCGCTTCTCGACCTGGGGACAAGTCGACAACGAAGCGCCCTTCGGTCGACAAATCACCCTACGGGCACCCACTTCATCCACAGGCGCCCAAGCCACCCTTCGTGCACCTGTTTCTTGTCCCCCTCCTCCGGAGTGGCCCGTTTCCACTCGAAAGTGAGCCCGTAGGGGGTTTGACGCAGGAATTCCTCGCCCGGCATGCCCGTGAGTGCCCGTGAGCGCCCGATTAGGAATGATCACTTCCGGAGTCCACAGATCTTTCGCACAGCCTGTGGATAACTTTTCCCGGACCGCTCAGCCTGTGGACAGTCGGAGCCTCAAGTCCCGTTCCCCACAGGGGAGTCCGGTCAACCCGGCGCGGGAACGCTCACCCCCATTTCCCCCGAAGCGGAGCGCGCGGAACACGGCCGGCAATAGTGAGTCGTGAGCCGTCACCGCGCACCGGTAGCCTTGGCCACGTGATTGACCTTCGCCTGCTCCGTGAGGACCCCGACCGTGTGCGCGCGTCGCAGCGCGCCCGTGGAGAGGATGTCGCGCTCGTCGACTCCCTCCTGTCTGCCGACGAGCGGCGCAGGTCGTCCGGCGTCCGCTTCGACGAGCTGCGCGCCGAGCAGAAGGGCCTCGGCAAGCTCATCGGCAAGGCCGCCGGCGACGAGAAGGCCGAGCTGCTCAAGCGCGCCGAACAGCTGAAGACCGACGTCAAGGCCGCCGACGCCGAGCGCGACGCCGCCGACGCCGAGACCCAGGAGCTGCTCCAGCGGCTCGGCAACCTCGTCCACCCCGACGTCCCCGTCGGCGGCGAGGAGGACTTCGTCACGCTGGAGACGCACGGCACGCACCGCGACTTCGCCGCCGAGGGCTTCGAGCCCCGCGACCACCTGGAGCTGGGCCAGCTGCTCGGCGCCATCGACGTCGAGCGCGGCGCCAAGGTCTCCGGCTCGCGCTTCTACTTCCTGACCGGCGTCGGCGCGCTCCTGGAGCTCGCCCTCGTCAACGCGGCGATCGCCCAGGCCACGGCGGCCGGCTTCACGCCGATGCTGACCCCGGCGCTGGTGCGCCCGCAGTCGATGGCCGGCACCGGCTTCCTCGGCCAGGCCGCCCAGGACGTCTACCACCTCGACAAGGACGACCTGTACCTGGTCGGCACGTCCGAGGTGCCGCTCGCCGCGTACCACATGGACGAGATCCTGGACGCCGCCCGGCTGCCGCTGCGCTACGCCGGCTTCTCGCCCTGCTTCCGCCGCGAGGCCGGTTCGCACGGCAAGGACACCCGGGGCATCTTCCGCGTGCACCAGTTCGACAAGGTCGAGATGTTCTCCTACGTCCTCCCCGAGGACTCGCAGGCCGAGCACCAGCGCCTGCTGGAGTGGGAGAAGCAGTGGCTGACCTCGCTGGAGCTGCCGTTCCGGGTGATCGACGTGGCCTCGGGCGACCTGGGCTCCTCGGCCTCGCGCAAGTACGACTGCGAGGCGTGGATCCCGACCCAGGGCAAGTACCGCGAGCTGACCTCGACCTCGGACTGCACCGAGTTCCAGTCCCGCCGCCTGTCGATCCGCGTCCGCGAGGACAAGAAGGTGCGCCCGCTGGCGACGCTCAACGGCACGCTGTGCGCGGTGCCGCGCACGATCGTGGCGATCCTGGAGAACCACCAGCAGGCCGACGGCTCGGTGCGCGTGCCCGAGGTGCTGCGCCCGTACCTGGGCGGCCGGGAGGTCCTGGAGCCGGTGGCCAAGTGACTGACACCGCTTCCGCCGAGGCCGGTTCCGCCGTGGCGCCCGAGGCCGGTTCCGCCGGGGGTTTCCCGTACCGGCTGATCGCCACCGATCTCGACGGCACGCTGCTGCGCGGCGACGACACGGTCTCGTCGCGCACCCGTGAGGCGCTCGCCGCGGCCACCGCGGCGGGCGCGGCCCACATCGTCGTCACCGGGCGTGCGGTGCCGTGGACCCGGCACATACTGGACGACCTGGGGTACGACGGCCTCGCCGTCTGCGGCCAGGGCGCGCAGGTGTACCACGCCGGGGAGCACCGGCTGCTGACCTCCGTCACGCTGGACCGCCAGCTGGCCGGGGTGGCGCTGGCCAAGATCGAGGCGGAGACCGGGCCGCTGTACCTGGCGGCCAGCCGCGACGGCCTGGAGGGCGATGTTTTGGTCGGGCCGGGTTACGCGGTCGGCGGTCATCTTCCGGCGGTTCCGTTCACCGACGCGTCGGATCTGTGGTCCGCTCCGCTGAACAAGATCTACATCCAGCATCCGACGCTGTCGGACGACGAGCTGGCGGAGGCCGCCCGGCAGGCCGCGGGCGGTTTCGTCACGGTCGTCATGGCCGGTGCCGGGGTCGTCGAGCTTCTTCCGCTGGGGCTGTCGAAGGCGACGGGGCTGTCGCTGGCGGCCCGCCGGCTCGGGCTGAAGGCGGCGGACACGATCGCCTTCGGGGACATGCCCAACGACGTCCCGATGTTCGGCTGGGCCGCCCGGGGCGTGGCGATGGCCAACGCCCACGAGGAGCTGAAGGCCGTGGCCGACGAGGTGACGTCCTCGAACGACGAGGACGGGATCGCCGTGGTGCTGGAGCGGCTGCTGTCGGCCTGACGGCGGCCCGAGGGCGGGCCCCGGACCTCCGGGGCCGTTCCTTCGCCGGCACGGTCCGGGCGGCACCGGCGTCCCCGTCGGTCGGCCCACGCGAGGTGTCCCGCGTGCTCGAAGCGGCCGCCGATTCGCCGGTGCCGTCCGGCCTCGTGCATCCACCACAGTGCCGGTACGGCAAGCCGGGTGCCACCGATTAAAAGCGGACGTACGGCGCCTTCCGCCCGCGCCGCCGTCGGGGCCGGTGCGGCCCGGTCACTCCTCCCCCGCGAGCGTGAGCGACCGCAGCTTCTGGCCGGCGTACCAGGTCGCGAGCACGGTGACCCCGACCAGCAGCACCGTCGCGGTCGGCAGGCCCACGTCGGAGGTGACCAGGTTGCCGTCGGCGACCTTCTGGGCCACCGCGAGCGACCACTGCTGGACGCTCAGCGTGCGGGCGCCCGGCACCAGGGAGCCGAACAGGGCCTCCCAGACGAGGGCGTAGACCAGGCCGAAGACCACCGCGTGCCGGGACACCGTGCCCAGCAGCAGGAAGAGCGCGGCGTAGGCGATGGAGGCGACCAGCGCGGCGATCGTGTAGGCGACGGCGACCTGCTGGCCGTTGCCGTTGAGGATCAGCCCGGCGAGCAGCGTGGGCACGGCGGAGAAGACCATGGTCACGGCGACGGCGACGATCAGCTTGGTGAAGATGATCGTCGGCCGCTTGATCGGCTTGGACAGCAGGTAGACGACCGAGCCGTCGTCGATCTCGGGGCCGATGGCGCCGGTGCCGGCGATGACGCCGATGATCGGCACCATGGTGGCGAGGGCGAACCCGCCGAGCACGTCCGAGGCCGTCTGGTCGTCGGCTCCGGTGAGGGCCCGCACCACCACGGCGATGACGAGCAGCAGCAGCGGGAGCGCGCCGAGGATGAGGGCCCGGCGGCGGCCGAGCAGGGCCCGGTAGGTGAGCCGGGCGACTGTGGGGTCGTACATTCTTCGGCCTCCTACGCCGCGACGAGATACGAGAAGACGGACTCGAGGGACTCGTCGGACGGCGAGACCGTGAGCAGCCGGATGCCGTGGTCG
>NZ_WWHX01000468.1 GCF_009862125.1 Streptomyces sp. SID5910 | reverse complement strand
TACACCGCACGACCCATCGCACCGGACGTCCTGAAGGAACTGCGCACCGCCGACGACGCGGGCCGCGTCCCCGCCCCCGTGACCGACGACGAGGGCGGCGCGCCCCTGCGCTGCTGTCTGCGCCGCAGCCGCCCCGGCGAGCGGATCGCCCTCGTCTCCTACGCCCCGCTGCGCCGCTGGGCGGCGGCGACGGGCGCCGACCCGGGCGCGTACGACGAACAGGGGCCGGTCTTCGTCCACGCCTTCGCCGAGGAGTGCGCGGGACCGGAGACGGACGGCCTGCCCTTCACCAACTCGCACCGCGTCCTGCGGCGCTACTCCACCGACGGACGCATCCTGGGCGGGCGCCTGATCGGGGACCCCGGCGCCTTCCCCTACGCCCTCCGGGAAGCGTTCGACGACCCGGCCGTGGCGCTCGTCCACGTCCGGGCCGTCGAATACGGCTGCTTCCTCTACGAGGTCCGCAGGGCCGGGACCTGAGCGGGGCCGTCCGGCTCCGCCGCCACCGCCCGCGCGAAGGCCCGCACCGTCTCCGTCTCCCGTTCCCGGTGCCACACCAGGCCCAGCGCCGAGTCCGGCAGGCCCTCCACGGGCACGAAGGAGACGTCCTCCCGGCGGTGGCCCGCGGCCGTGGGGCGGCACAGCAGCAGCCCGCCGCGCCCCGCCGCGACCAGGCTCAGCCCCTCCTGGAGCGTCGTCACCTCGGGCCCGGGCAGCTCGCCCGGTGCCTGCACGGCCCGCCAGTACGCGGGCGCCGGGGGAGCGGGCCGGATCAGCGGCACGGACGCCAGCTCGGCCACCGTGACGCGGGGGCGGCCCGTGAAGGGGTGGTCCGCCCGGACGGCCACCGTCTGCTGCCGCAGGGAGAAGACCGGGCCGAGCACCAGGTCCCGTTCCTCGACCGGCAGCAGCACCACGGACGCGTCCACCGTCCCCTCGCGCACCGCGCCGAACGGGTCCGCGAGCGGGATCTCCACCAGCTCCGTCCCACAGCCCGGATGGGCCTCCTGGAAGGCCGTCACCGCCCGCACCAGCCGGGCGTCCGCCGTCCCCTGGAAGCCGAGCCGCAGCGTGCCCCCGACACCCCGCGCCGCCGACCGCGCGTCCTCCACCGCCGCCCGCAGCGCCGCGTACGCCGGTCGCAGGTCGGCCAGGAACCGTTCTCCCAGCGGCGTCAGCTCCACCCGGCGGCTGGTGCGGTGCACCAGCGTCGCCCCGATCCGCCGCTCCAGCGACCGCAGGAGCTGGCTCACCCTGCTCTGCGAGACGAACAGCCGCTCGCCGGTCCGGCCGAAGTGCCGCTCCTCGGCCAGGACGAGGAAGCACTCCAGTTCCCGTGTCTCCAGTCCCGCCACCGCGCCCTGCCTCCCCGCGATCGATGAGTCACGCTCATGGAAGCGTGAGGTCTTCGCCGTTGTTCCCGCCGCCCGGCCGCCGAAGGGTGGAGGGCATGTCCTCCACGACCACGAACTCCCCGCCGTCCGGTGCGCCGTCCGCCGGCGCGCCCCGCCGTCCGTGGGCCGCGGTGCTCACCGTCGCCGCCGCGACCTTCACGGTCGTCACCACCGAGATGCTCCCCGTCGGCCTGCTCACCTCGCTCTCCGCCGGCCTCGGCGTCTCGCCCGGCACGGCGGGCCTGGCCGTCACCCTGCCCGGAGTCGTCGCCGCGGCCGCCGCGCTGCTGCTGCCGGTCGCCGTGCGCCGTGCCGACCGGCGCCGGGTGCTGTGCGTCCTGCTGCTCCTGCTCGCCGCCGCCAACCTGCTCTGCGCGCTCGCCACCGGCTTCGCCGTCCTGCTCGCCGCCCGCACCCTGGTCGGCGTCTGCATCGGCGGGGTGTGGTCGGTGGCGGCGGGGCTCGCCGTACGGCTGGTGCCGGCGGCCTCGGTCGGCCGGGCCACCGCGGTCGTCTTCAGCGGCATCGCGGTCGCGTCGGTGCTCGGCGTGCCCGCGGGCACCTTCCTCGGCGAGGTCGCCGGCCGGCGGTGGGCGTTCGCCGTGCTGGCCCTGCTCGCCCTCGCCGTCGCGGGCGCCCTGGCCCTGCTGCTGCCGCCGCTGCCCGCCGAGCGGCCGGTGCGCCCCGGCGCGTTCGGGCGGCTGCTGCGCTCCCCGCGCTTCGCCCGCGGCCTGACGGCGGTCGCGCTGCTCGTGACCGGCCACTTCGCCGCGTACACCTACGTCCGCCCCGTCCTCGAACGTGTCCCCGGCACCGGAGCCGGCCCGGTCAGCGCCCTGCTCCTGGTCTACGGCCTGGCCGGCGTCGCCGGCACCTTCGCCCTGGGCGCGCTCGCCGCCCGTGACCCGCGCCGGGCGCTGCTGACGGTCTCGGCCGGCATCGCCCTCGCCGTCGCCCTGCTGATCCCCGCCGGCGCGTCGCTCGCCGCGTCCACCGCCCTGCTCGTCGCCTGGGGGCTGCTGTACGGGGGTGTCTCGGTGTCCGCGCAGAGCTGGCTGTCGGCCGCCGCCCCCGAGGCCCGCGAGGCGGCGTCGGGGCTGTTCGCCGGGGTGTTCAACGCGGCCATCGCGCTCGGCGCGTTCACCGGCGGCCGGGTCGCGGACGGGCCGGGCCTCGCGTCCGTCCTCGGCCTGGGCGCCGGGCTGGCCCTGCTCGCCCTCGCCGCCGTCGCCCGCGCCGGGCACGCCGAGGGGGCGGTCACCGGCACCCGGTGACCGCCCCCCGGGACGGGTGTCTCCTAGCCCTTCAGCTCGGCGGCCACCAGCTCCGCGATCTGTACCGCGTTCAGGGCCGCGCCCTTGCGCAGGTTGTCGTTGGAGACGAACAGGGCGAGGCCGTTCTCCACGGTCTCGTCCTGGCGGATGCGGCCCACGTAGGAGGGGTCCTGGCCGGCCGCCTCCAGCGGGGTCGGCACCTCGGTCAGCGCGACGCCGGGGGCGCCGGCCAGCAGCTCCTTGGCGCGCTCCACGGTGAGCGGGCGGGCGAAGCGGGCGTTGATCTGGAGGGAGTGGCCGCTGAAGACGGGCACGCGCACGCAGGTGCCGGAGACCTTCAGCTCCGGGATCTCCAGGATCTTGCGGGACTCGTTGCGGAGCTTCTGCTCCTCGTCCGTCTCGTGCAGGCCGTCGTCCACGATGGAGCCGGCCAGCGGCAGCACGTTGTACGCGATCGGCGCCACGTACTTGTCGGGCTTCGGGAACTCCACCGCCGAGCCGTCGTGGGTGAGCTTCGGGGCGTCGTCGCCGACCTTCTTGACCTGCTCGAACAGCTCGTCCACGCCGGCCAGCCCGGACCCGGACACCGCCTGGTACGTCGCGACGACGAGGGCTTCGAGGCCCGCCTCCGCGTGCAGCGGACGCAGGACCGGCATCGCGGCCATCGTGGTGCAGTTCGGGTTGGCGATGATGCCCTTGGGGCGGTCGGTGATCGCGTGCGGGTTCACCTCGGAGACCACGAGGGGGACCTCGGGGTCGCGGCGCCAGGCGGAGGAGTTGTCGATCACCACGGGGCCCTGCGAGGCGACCTTCTCGGCCAGCGCCTTGGAGGTCGCGCCGCCCGCGGAGAACAGCACGATGTCCAGGCCGGAGTAGTCGGCGGTGGCCGCGTCCTCCACCGTGACGCCGTCCAGGTCCTTGCCGGCGCTGCGGGCCGAGGCGAACAGGCGCAGCTCGGTGACGGGGAAGTCGCGCTCCGCGAGGATCCTGCGCATGACCGTGCCGACCTGACCGGTGGCTCCGACGATTCCGACCCTCACGGTGACTCCTTCTGGTGACGTGCGTGCACCCGGCCGGGCGGGCGGGGCCCTTCCATCATGTGCGGAATCCCGGTCGGTGTGTCCAATCGTTTGCCCGAGGGATGGACGGGAAACCCCCGCCGGCGCGCGATCTCGCTCACGTGGCTGCCGGTCGCCCGCACGTGGTAAATCCCTTCCGCGATGTGGTACGGGCCGGAAGTTGCGGTGACCTTCCGTCCTGGGAAGAGGTTTTCGGCCCACGGGCAGAGGTGCCGACGCCGTCCGTGGGAGGGTGCGTTACCCCGGTGACGCGCCCGGTGTGACGTACGACTCCCCGGGCGGTGCCCACCGGCATGCGAAGGGGGCGGGCACCCACCGGGCGCCCGCCCCCTCAGGGCCTGCCGTACCGGACTACGGCACGACCGTCCCGATCCGTACGCTGCCGAGGCCCGCGACCGTGCCGCGGGCGTTCACCAGCTGGACCTGGCCGAAGAACTCGCGGCCCTCCGGCGCGGCGGCCAGCGCGGTCACGCCGCCCGAGACCGTCGCCGAGGCGCCCGTGCCGAGCTTCACCGGCGTCGAGCCGTCCACGGTGACCGAGCCGAGGGACGCGGCGAAGTACACGTCCCGGTAGTCGTACTCGGTGGCGCCGGACGGCACCGAGTAGCCCGCGACCTCCACGGTGTACGTGCCGGCGGCCGGGGACGTGATCGACACCGACTCCTCCGAGTCGCCGTCGGCGGACTGCGCGACGACGGCGCCGTCCTTGGAGACCGTCAGGTCCAGGTCGGCGGCCGCGTCGGAGACGCCCCCGATGGCGACGTCCAGCGACGCGGCGCCCGCGGGCACCTCGACCGTGGACGTGGCGGTCTCACCCTGCTTGATCGTCGGACGGGACGTCTCGGCCGAGCCGAGCGGGCCGCCGACGAGCTTGCCCTCCAGGGCGGCGTACTGGTTCGTCACCGTCCAGGACGCGTCCGCCGGGACACCCGCCTTGGCCTCGGGCACGGTCACGACCGCGGGGTCGAAGACGGCGCCGAGGACCGTGGCGTCCAGCGTGTAGGGGTTGTCCAGCAGCGGCGAGGTGCGCCGCGCCTCGACCTCGATCTCCCAGACGCCGGGCCGCGGGTCGGCGTACGCGCGCACGTCGGGCCGGCAGCCGTTGCCGTCGAGGTAGTTGTTGTAGCACTTCGGCGTGGAGGTGTCGTCGACCGCGACGCCGTACGGGTGGATGGCGATGAACCGGGTCTGGCTCTTGTCCTTCAGCCCGCCGATCGCCACCTCCAGCGTCTTGGCGCCCTCGGGGACGGTCACGAAGTACGACTGCGTGCTGTTGCGCTGCACGGAGTTCTTCGCGGAGAAGGTGTACTTCAGCGGCGCCGAGACCACGACCGTGGTGAGGACCTGCTTGTCGATGCCCTCGGTGCGCGGGTCGTCGACCTCCAGGATCGCGCTCTTGAGACCCGCGGAGCCCGGCCGCGCCTCGACCTTGACGGTCACCGGCTTGTTCAGCGGCAGCTTCACCTCGTCGGAGCCGACGATGCGGAAGGTGCGCCCGGCGTTGTTCTCGAAGTGCAGCTCGTGCCGAACCGCCTTGTCGGCGCCGGACGTACGGGTCAGCGTGATCTCGTACGTCTTCTTCTGGCCCGCCTTCAGGCCGCCCTCGCGGTCGTACAGGCCGGTGCCGTAGCCCGGGGTCTTCAGGAACTGGTCGATCGCGGTGTCGACCGGCGCCTTGACCGTGTAGTCGTGGGCGGTGGCGCCGCGCTTGATCGCCCGCCAGGCGTCGGGCACGTTGACCAGGCCCGCGCCCTCCTCGTACGCCTGCACGCCCTGGATGTGGTCCGCGGTGGAGGTCAGCGCGGTGCGCAGCTTCGCCGGGGTCAGGTCGATGCCCTCGCGCTTGGCGGCGGACAGCAGCAGCGCGGAGGCGCCGGCGGCCTGCGGGGAGGCCATCGAGGTGCCCTGGAGCATGCCGTAGCCGGCCGGCAGGGTGTAGCCCGCCTCGGGGACGGGGGCGCCGGGCAGCCAGGTCTGGATGGCGTTGACCGCCGCGCCGGGCGCGGTGAGCGTCGGCGTGAACCCGCCGTCCTCACGCGGACCGCGCGAGGAGAACGGCATCATCGCGTACTTCGTCTTCACCTCGGAGCCGTAGTTGGCCGCCCAGGTCTCGCGGGAGATGGACGCGCCGACCGAGATGACCTTGTCGGCCAGGCCCGGGTCGCCGATGGTGTTGGCGCCGGGGCCCTCGTTGCCCGCGGAGATCACCAGCTGGACGCCGTAGGTGTCGATGAGCCGCGTGTAGAGCTCGGCGCGCGCGTTGTTGCCGTCGTTCAGCGCCGGGAGGCCGCCGATCGACATGTTGACGATGTCGACGCCGCGGTTGACGACGAGGTCGATCATGCCCTCGGTGAGCGCGACGTTGGTGCAGCCGCCGGACCAGGAGCAGGCCCGCGAGGAGACGATCTTCGCGCCCGGAGCCGCGCCGTTCATCTTGCCGCCGAACAGGCCGTTGGCGGAGGTGAGACCGGCCACGTGGGTGCCGTGCTCGGACTCGATGACGCCGATGTTGACGAAGTCGGCCTTGGCGCCGGCGTCATTGAAGACGACGTCCTTGCGGATCTCGACGACGAACGGCTGGCGCTCGGCCACGTCCGTCTTCGGGTCGTCGGTGCCGAAGTACCCGACCTGGAAGCCGTCCTTGTACGGCTTCATCGCGGTGTCGTCGGTGAAGTCGTGGTTGTTGTTCAGGTCGACGCGGACCGTGCCGGCCTTGGCGTCGTACAGGACGCCCCAGGAGTCGGTGGTGTCGCCGTCCCGGTTCGCGTCGCCCTTGGCGTCGCCGCCGGCGGTGACGGACTCGCGGAAGACGTTGACCTGGTAGGACCCGGCGGGCGCCGTCCAGCTCTGGCCGCCGTAGGTGAAGGCGGGGCCGGAGACCGCGGTGTCCATGCGGCGCCAGGTGCCGTCCCCGTCGACGACCGGGTCGGTCGCGGTGACCCAGTCGACGATCTTGCGCTCGCCGGTGGTGGTCTTCTGGAGCGCCGGGTGGGAGAGGTCGACGCCCGAGTCGAGGATGCCGATGGTGACGCCGCGGCCGTCCGCCTTCGGGTTCTTCTTCACGAAGTCGACGGCGCCCGTCTCGAAGGACGGGTTGTACGGGTTCTCGGCGGGGGTCTTCCGGTCCGGCGCCGGGTACGAACGGCCCTTGGCGGAGGCGCCCTTGGCGGTGTCCGCGCTCGGCGTCGGGTCGTCCAGCGGGATCTCGTCGCGCAGGTCGATGCCGTGCACGGAGGAGAGCTTCGCGGCGGCGGCGATGGCCGCGTCCGCCTTGGCGGTGGGGACGGTGGCGCGGACGTAGCCGAGCTTGTCGTAGGTGCGGCCCACGGAGCCGCCGCCGACGGCGTCCAGCTCCTGGGCGACCTGCTCGGTCTGGCCGGGCGCGGTGGCGACCATCAGCGTGACGCTCTTCGTGCCGTCGGCCTTCGCCTCGGCGAGCCGGTCGGCGTCGTCCGAACCGAGCTTGTCGTGCGCCGACTTGACGGAGGCGTCGGCCGGCGGAACGGTCCCGGTGCCCGGGCCGTCGGCCGCGAGGGCCAGGGGTAGCGGCCCGGCCGCGGAGAGCGCTGCGACGAGACCCGCGGCCACGGCTATGCGGGCCGCGCGTCTCGCGCCCGGTATCGGTTCGCGCTGGGGGGTGTGGGTCATCTGCATCCCTTGGTGGTGAAGGAACGAGCGTGTACGACCAGGGCCGATCGGTCCTGGCCGAAGCGGTCCGGAATGCGATCCCGGACGACCGCTCAGCCTTACGCAAGGGATCAGTGTTTGGGGAGAGTTGTCCGTGACGTCTGGGAGTCATGGCGTACTTCCGCCATACGCCATCGGGGACGTAAGGGACGGCCGGTGACAATCCCGTGGCGCGGGACGAGGGCGGGGAGAGGGCGGGAGCGGCCGGACATGAGGAGGGACCGGCGGGCAGTCGCGCCCGCCGGTCCCTCCTCTCCCCTCCTGATGCTGCCCCGGTCCGTCACTACCGGGGCAGCACCACGACGTATGCGGCGGGTTCCCTGTCTCCGGCCGCCATCAACGCCGTTCGCACCACGGCCGCCTGGTGCTCCAGTGACTCCCGCAGCTTGCGCGGCGTGACGTGCACGACCGTGATGCCCAGTCGTTCCAAGTGCTCGCGCTTGCGGGCGTATTCCGACCACAGCGCGTCGTCCTCCTGCCGGTGCGCGCGGGTGTCCAGCTCCAGGGCCACCGCCTGCTCCGGCCAGTAGGCGTCCAGACCGCCGAGGTGGGGGCCGCCGGGCAGCCGCAGATCGACGTTCCACACCGGGTCCGGCAGGCCGTGCTCGCGCACCATCCGGTACAGGCGCTGCTCCGCGATCGCCCGCCCCTCGGCCACCAGCGAGTCCACGGCGTCCACCACGTGCGGCCGGTTCAGCAGCCGGGCCCGGTTCAGCTCCCGCACCACCGCCGCGGGTTCGCAGTGCCCGCCGCGCACCGCCTCCGTGAGCAGCCGGCGGACGACGCCCGCGTCCGCCAGCCCCGCCACCGCGTCGGCCAGAGCACGCGCCACCGGCGCCACCGGCACCCCGGTGACCTGCTCGGCGGCGGGCAGCGCGGCGGTGCGCACGATCCGCGCGCAGCCCGTCGAGCGCAGCCGGCGCATCCGCGGCACCAGGACGTCGATGGCGTCCAGGGACGGCAGCGGGGGAGCGCCGCTGAAGCCGTGCAGGGTCAGCGCGGCCAGACCCGTGATCACCGCCTCCGCGTAGGCGGGGCCCGGCGACCCCTCCGCGCCGGGCTGGACCGGCACCCCGGCGGCCCGCTCCCGCGCCGCGTACAGCAGGACCGCGTGCAGCCGCTCGTCGCTGGTGGGCGGACCCGGGTGGAGCAGCACGACGTTCGGCAGGAGCTGCTGCCAGGGCCCGCCGGGGCGGCACTGCTCGTTGGCCTCGGCGGCCGAGACACCGTGGGCCCGCAGCTGAGCGGCCGTCATGAGCCGGCGCCGGCCGTCGGCCAGGTGGTGGAGGGGGCGGGGGGAGAGCGGGGTGTTGTGCGTCATGACCGGGGCCTTCCCGCGCCGGATCCACCCCTTAACCGCTGTTACAAGCCCATCGCCGAATCCGGACAAGCCCGTCCTAAAGGACGGGTGTTCGGATGCCGAAAACCCCTGGTCCGCGGCAGTGCGACCCAGGGGTTACGGCCACTCCGGCCCGAATTCCGTAACGATGACGGAACGCCCAATCATTGGCCAAGGCTAGGTGCTCTCAGTACGCCGGCCAGCGGGCGCCCCGAAGGGGCGCGGGGAACTGCGCGA
>NZ_WWHX01000467.1 GCF_009862125.1 Streptomyces sp. SID5910 | reverse complement strand
TGACGACGAGGGTGACGACGTACGGGGTGGCGGAGACGACCTGGTTCGGGACCTCGTTGGTGCCCGCGTACCAGGCGAAGACCAGCGCGCCCACGACGAACGTGATCGCGGCCTTGACGTACTTCTTGCGGACCACCAGCCAGATGGCGCCGGCGGCCAGCAGGAGCGCGCCGAGCAGCAGCAGGGCGTGCACGTTGGCGGAGCCGCCGCGCAGGTTGAGGCTGTCGGTGTAGCCGAAGAGACCGGCGCCGATGGCGAGGCCGCCCGGCATCCAGTTGCCGAAGATCATCGCCGCGAGGCCGATGTAGCCGCGGCCGCTGGTCTGGCCCTCCAGGTAGAAGGGGTTGGCCACGATGGAGAGGAAGACACCGCCGAGGCCGGCCAGTCCGCCGGAGATGATCACGGCGAGGTACTTGTACTTGTAGACGTTGACGCCGAGGGACTCGGCGGCGACCGGGTTCTCGCCGCAGGAGCGCAGGCGCAGGCCGAACGGGGTGCGCCACAGGATCCACCAGGTGGCGGGGATCAGGGCGACGGCGATCAGGGTCAGCCACGAGACGTTGGTGACCAGGCCGCCGAGCAGGCCGGCGAGGTCCGAGATGAGGAACCAGCCCTTGTCGTTGAGGGTCTGGAGTCCGTCGGACAGGCCGGGCACGGTGAAGTGGCCGAGGGAGTCGACCGGCGGGGACTGCTTGGCCGAGCCGCCCTGGTGGCCCTCGAAGGCGAGCGGGGCCAGGTAGCGGGTGGCGCCGAGCGCGAGGATGTTGATGGCCACACCGGAGACGATGTGGTTGACGTTGAAGGTGACGGTGACGATGGCGTGCAGCAGGCCGCCGATCGCGCCGCCGACGATGCCGACGAGGACGCCGGTCCACGGGCCCCACTGGAAGCCGGCCCAGGCGCCGAACCAGGTGCCGAGGATCATCATGCCTTCGAGGCCGATGTTGACGACGCCCGCGCGCTCGGCCCACAGACCGCCGAGGCCGGCGAGCCCGATGGGCACGGCGAGCTGGAGCGCGGTGGACATCTGGCTGACGTTGGTGATGCCGTCGGCGCCGGTGATGATGCGGACGAGCGAGGTCAGCGCCAGGGCTCCGGCGATGACCAGGAGCAGCACCGGCCACGACATGCGGCGGCCGGTCGGCGCCGCGGGCTGCAGCGTGGGCTGGTTGAGGTCGGTCGCGGTGGTCATCGGCCAGCCACCTCCTTCTTGGTGTTGTCGGTGGCGCCGAGGACGTGACCGGCGGCCAGCTCCGCGCCGACCCGGCGCTGCTGGCGGCGCAGGCCCCACTCACGGACGGCCTCGTAGGAGACGACGACGGAGAGGACGATCAGGCCCTGCATGATGACCGCGATCTCCTTGTCGTAGCCGTGGAAGTCCAGCTCGGGCGAGGCCTTGTCGAGCCAGGCCCACAGCAGGGCGGCGAAGGCGATGCCGACCGGGCTGTTGCGGCCGAGCAGGGCGATGCCGATGCCGAGGAAGCCGATGCCGGTGGGGAAGTTGAGGCTGTAGGTGTGGGTGTCGCCGAGCAGGATCGGCAGGCCCGCGAGACCGGCGAGGCCGCCGGAGATGAGCATCGCGGTGAGCACCATGCGCTTGGGGTCGACACCGCTGGCCGCGGCGGCGGACTCGGAGGCGCCCGAGGCGCGCAGGTCGAAGCCGAAGCGGGTGCGGTTGAGGACGATCCAGTAGCCGATGCCGAGCAGGACGGCGAGGATCACCAGGCCGTAGATCTCGCCGGCCGCGCCCATGTCGAGGCCGGGGATCCAGCCGGACTCGTGCATCTCGCCGGTGGTGTTGTTGTTGCCGATCTTGACGCCGAAGACGTCCGGCAGCCAGAGGTAGCCGATGACGGCGGTGGCGATGGCGTTGAGCATGA
The DNA here is from genome assembly GCF_009862125.1 of Streptomyces sp. SID5910. Taxonomy (GTDB): domain Bacteria; phylum Actinomycetota; class Actinomycetes; order Streptomycetales; family Streptomycetaceae; genus Streptomyces. The sequence continues at coordinate 3,049 of NZ_WWHX01000467.1, read as the reverse complement.
TCGTCGCGACGACCTCGCTGACACCGCGGGTGATCTTGAGGACACCGGCGATGCCGGACCAGAAGGCACCGGTGAGCACGGCGGTCAGGAGCAGCAGCGGGATCTGGAGGGCGGCCGGCAGGTCCGCGTGGGCGCCGACGATCGCGGCCATCATGGCGGCGAGCTGGTACTGGCCGTCGACGCCGATGTTGAACAGGTTCATCCGGAAGCCGATGGCCACCGCGAGGGCCGCGATGTAGTACATCGACGCCTGGTTGACGATCAGGACCTGGATGTCCGAGAACCCGGCCTGCTCGAACATCAGGGCGAACGGCTCGATCGGGTTCTTGCCCGAGGCGATCAGGACGATCGCACTGAGCACGAAGGCCACGGCGAGCGCGATGACCGGTCCGGCCACCGCGAGGAGCACGCGCTCCCTGTCGAACTTCTTCATCAGCGGGCCTCGTCTTCCGGAGACTCGGGAGACTTGCGGATCTCGGGGGTCTCTTCGTGTTCCAGGTGGCCGGAGGCGGCACCGGTCATCGCCGAGCCGAGCTCCTCGGGGGTGATGGTGGCCGGGTCGGCGTCCGCGACCAGCTTGCCGTCGTAGATCACCCGCAGGGTGTCGGACAGCCCGATCAGCTCGTCCAGGTCGGCGGAGATCAGCAGCACGGCCAGGCCCTCGCGGCGGGCCTCGCGGATGTGGTCCCAGATCGCGGCCTGCGCGCCGACGTCCACACCGCGGGTGGGGTGGGCGGCGATCAGGAAGCGCGGCTTGTGGCTCATCTCGCGGCCGACGATCAGCTTCTGCTGGTTGCCGCCGGACAGGGAGGCCGCGGTGACGTCGATGCCGGGGGTGCGGACGTCGTACGCCTCGACGATGCGGCGCGTGTCCTCCTGCGCGGCCTTCGGGTCCAGCCAGACGCCCTTGGCGTTGGGCTTCTCGGTGACGTGGCCGAGGATGCGGTTCTCCCAGAGGGGGGCCTCCAGGAGCAGGCCGTGCCGGTGGCGGTCCTCGGGGATGTAGCCGACGCCCTGCTCGCGGCGCTTGCGGGTGGGCTGGGAGGTGATGTCCTCGTCGAGGAAGCGGATGGCGCCGGAGTCGGCGTGCTTGAGGCCGATCAGCGCGTCGACCAGCTCGGTCTGGCCGTTGCCCTCGACGCCGGCGATGCCGAGGACCTCGCCGGCGTGGATGGTGAAGGAGATGTCGTCCAGCAGGGCCTTGCCGCCCGGGGCCTCCAGGCGCAGCGTGTCGACGGTGAGGACCGGGCGGTCGGTGACCGTCGACTCGGCCGTCTCCGGGGTGGGCAGCTCGCTGCCGACCATCAGCTCGGCGAGCTGGCGCGGGGTGGTCTCGGCGGGCACGGCCGTGCCGACGGTGGTGCCGCGGCGGATGACGGTGATGTCGTCCGCGACGGAGAGGACCTCGCCCAGCTTGTGGGAGATGAAGATGACGGACAGGCCCTCGGCCTTCAGCTCGCGCAGGTTGTCGAAGAGGGCGTCCACCTCCTGCGGCACCAGGACGGCGGTGGGCTCGTCCAGGATGAGCGTGGTCGCGCCGCGGTAGAGGACCTTGAGGATCTCCACGCGCTGGCGGGCGGCGACGCCGAGCTCCTCGACCAGGACGTCGGGGCGCACGCCGAGGCCGTAGCGCTCGGAGATCTCCTTGATCTTGCGGCGGGCCTTGCCGCCGATGCCGTAGAGCTTCTCGCTGCCGAGGACCACGTTCTCGAGGACCGTGAGGTTGTCGGCGAGCATGAAGTGCTGGTGGACCATGCCGATGCCGCGGACGATGGCGTCGGCGGGCGACGAGAAGGAGACCTGCTCGCCGTCGATCGCGATGGTGCCCTCGTCCGGCTTTTGCATGCCGTAGAGGATCTTCATCAGCGTCGACTTGCCGGCGCCGTTCTCGCCGACGAGGGCGTGGACGGTGCCCTTGCGGACGGTCAGGTGGATGTCGTGGTTGGCCACGACACCGGGGAAGCGCTTGGTGATCCCGGCGAGTTCGACGGCGGTCACCGATTCGTTGACCGCCGCTCCGGCCGGAGGGCTGCTGGACGCGTTGATGGCGCACTCTCCTGGGGACGGGGGTCGTCTACGCGCGTAGCGCCCCTACGGCATCTGAAGCGGCGTCGGCACATCGACACGACGGGGTACGGGGAAGACCTGGAGGTGTCCTCCCCGTACCCCGCCGAGCGGCGCAACCCCGCGGTTACACGCTGTTCGAGGTGGTGCTCAGCTCAGTTCAGCTGCTCTTGACCTTGATCTCGCCGCTGACGATCTTCTCCTTGGCCGTCTTGATGGCTGCCTGGAGCTCGGCGTTGTCTGCGAACTTCGGGTTGGAGACCGACAGGCCGACCTCGCCGGACTTCAGATCGCCCTTGACGATACCGGTCGCGGGCTTGCCGTCCTTGACCGACTTCGCCAGGTTGTACACAGCCTTGGCGACGTCCTTGGTGGCCGAAGTCAGGATCGAGTCCTTGTACTTGGCGAGGGCTTCCTGCTTGTACTGGTCGGAGTCGACACCGATCGCCCAGACCTTGTGGGCCGCGGCGGCCTCGATGACGCCCTGGCCGGACAGACCGGCGGCGGCGTACACGACGTCGGCCTTCTTCTCGATCTGGCCCTCGGCGGCGGTCTTGCCCTTGTCGGGGCTGGAGAAGCCGCCCTCCTCCGCGGTCTGCGTGAGGTACTGCGAGATGACCTTGACCTTCGGGTTGGTGTCGGTGACACCCTGCTCGAAGCCGGCCTGGAACTTGTGGATCAGCGGGACGTCCACGCCGCCCACGAAGCCGACCGTGTTGGTCTTGGTGCTCTTGGCGGCGGCGACACCGGCGAGGTAGGAGGCCTCCTCCTCGTTGAAGACCAGGTCCGCCACGTTCTTCGTGTTGATCGTGGCGTCGTCCACGATGCCGAAGGTGGTGTCCGGGTACTTCTCGGCGGCGTTCTTCATCGCGGAGGCGTACGCGTAGCCGACGCCGATGACCGGGTTGTAGCCCTGCTTCGCCAGCGACGCGAGGCGCTGCTCCTTGTCGGCGTCGGTCTCGCCCTCGGTGGGCTCGATGTCGGC
>NZ_WWHX01000466.1 GCF_009862125.1 Streptomyces sp. SID5910 | reverse complement strand
GGGCGAAGGCGGCGCCGGCCCGGCTGCGGGCCCTGGACGGGCTGCGGCTGGTGGCCGCGCTGATGGTGGCGGCGTACCACTACGGCGGACGCGGCGGCGACGTCACCGAGGCGTGGGGCGGCTCGGCCGCGCGGCAGTTCCCCACGCTGCACACCTTCTTCTCCTACGGCTGCCTGGGCGTGCAGATCTTCTTCGTGATCAGCGGGTTCGTGATCTGCATGAGCGGCTGGGGCCGGTCCCTGAAGTCGTTCACCGCCTCGCGCGCCTCCCGGCTGCTGCCCGCCTACTGGGCGGCGGTGATCCTCGTGACGGCGGTGTTCGCGCTGCCGGTGGTCGTCTACGACGCGGTGTCGCCGAGCGACGCGCTGGTGAACCTGACGATGCTTCAGCAGCCGCTGGGCGCCGACCGGGTGCTGGGCGTGTGCTGGACGCTGTGGGTGGAGATCCGCTTCTACGCGCTGTTCGCGCTGTGCGTCGTCCTGCCCGGCGCGAACCGCCGGCGCGTCCTGGTGTTCTGCGCCGGCTGGCTGCTGGCCGCGGCGCTCGCGCAGGCCGCGCACGAGCCGCTGCTCGAACTGGTGCTGATGCCGGAGTACGCCCCGTTCTTCGTGGGCGGCGTGGGCCTGTACCTCGTCCACCGCGACCGGCGGGACGCGCACGCGTGGGCCCTGGTGGCCGCCGGGTTCCTGATCGGCCAGCACTACGCGGTGCGCGACCTGTGGAACGCCACCGACCCGAACGCCTTCGCGCACCGGACGACCTTCGGCATCGTGCTGGTCGTCGCCTTCGGCTTCGTCGCCGTCGCGGCGGTCGCGCTGGGCCTGCTGAACCGGGCCAACTGGCGCTGGCTGACGGTGGCCGGCGCGCTGACGTACCCGTTCTACCTGGTCCACGAGCACCTGGGCTGGGTCGCGATCCGGTTCCTGCACCGCGGGCTCGGCGTGCCGTCGGCGGCGACCTTCGCGCTGACGGTGGCCGGGATGCTCGGGCTGGCCTGGCTGCTGTACCGGTTCGTCGAGAGACCGCTGACACCACGGCTGCGCATGGCGTTCACCCGGTCACATTGAGCGATTCGTGCGATATTCCGCCCGCCGGGCCGCGCGCGCCCACTGCCTTTCCCCTGCCGAGGAGGCATCCTCCCTTCATGGCGACCGCGCAAGCTACGCACACGTATCCCGCTGAGCTGAACGACGTCCCCGGCTGGTTCTGGCCGCTCGACCAGGTGCTGTTCTCCTGGTTCCTGGAACGGCAGGAGGCCGCGGGGACCCGCGGCGACCTGCTCGAACTGGGCGCCTACCTGGGCAAGAGCGCGATCCTGCTGGGCCACCACCTCCAGGACGGCGAGAAGCTCACCGTCTGCGACCTGTTCGAGGCGGACGCCCCGGACGAGGCGAACCGGGCCGAGTCGGCGAAGTCGTACGCCACGCTCACCCGGCAGGCCTTCGAACGGAACTACCTCTCCTTCCACGACGCCCTGCCGGTGATCATCCAGGCCCCGAGCTCCGCGGTCACCGGGGAGGTCGCGCCCGGCACCTGCCGCTTCGCCCACATCGACGCCTCGCACCTGTACGAGCACGTCCACGGGGACATCGGCGCGGTCCGCGACCTGCTGCTGCCCGAGGGCGTCGTCGTCCTCGACGACTACCGCACCGAGCACACCCCGGGCGTGGCCGTCGCCGCCTGGGAGGCCGTGCTCAACCGGGGGTTGCGCCCGGTGTGCCTGAGCACCCAGAAGCTGTACGCCACCTGGGGCGACCCCGAGCCCCTCCAGGAGGAGCTGCTGGCCGCGCTGCGCGGGCGCGACGACTGCTCGGTGACGGTGGAGTGGGCGGCCGGGCACCGGCTGGTCCGGTTCCGCGCCAAGGGCAAGGCGATGCGGCTGCCGTCGCTCCCGGTCTCCCGGCACCGGGCGACCGCTCCGGACGCCGCGGGCCGGCAGCCGGGGGCCGCGTCGCTGCCGGGCCAGACGAAGGCGGCGCGGCAGACAGACCGCGCGGCGGGGCGGGCGTCCGCGCCGTCCCCCCGCGACCGGGCGCGCCGCCTCGCCCTGGACCTGCTGCCGCCGGTGGTCACCCGCGCCGTACGCCGCCGGCTGGCGGCCCGGCGCAGGGCCGGGGCCGGGGCCGGGTCTCAGCCGAGGCCGTAACGCGTCGCGATTCCGTCGATCACCAGGGCCAGCCCTTCCTCGAAGTGCCGGTCGTAGTCCGCGAAGATCTCCGCGCCCGCCGCGGCCGACAGGGGGAAGTCGGCCATCCGGCGGGCGCGTTCGTCCATGTCGTAGCCCTCGCGCCGCTGGTCGGGCAGCGGGGCGACGCCCTGTTCCTCGGTGACGAAGCCGAGCGTGTAGACGTACGTCGTCGAGGTCGCCCGCACCGCCTGGGGCAGGGTGAAGCCGGCGGCGGTGAACAGGCGCAGGCTGTCCTCCATCTGCTCGGCGTGCTCCAGGCCGGTGAAGCGCGAGCCGCTGAAGACCTTGGCGCCGTCGCGGTAGCGCAGCAGCGACGTGCGCAGGCCCCGGTTGGACTTGAGCAGCCGTTCGCGCCAGGTGTCGTCCGGATCGAGCGAGCCCTCGGCGATCATCCGGCGGTACATCTCGGTCGCCATCTCGTCGAGCAGGGCCTGCTTGTCCTTGAAGTGCCAGTAGAGGGCGGGCGCCTTGACGTCCAGTTCCCGGGCGATGGTGCGCAGGGTCAGGCCGTCGAGGCCGACCTCGTTCAGCAGCTTCAGCGCCGTGTCCGCGACCCGTCGGCGGTCGAGGGGCGCGCGTCGTTCCGTTCCCACGCGCACAGCTTGACACCTTAACGCTGTTAAGGGGATGCTCGGGGTGAGCAGTCACTTAACGGCGTTAAGGAGGAGCGGCATGGACACGGACGTTCTGATCGTCGGCGCGGGCCCCACCGGGCTCGCGCTCGGCATCGACCTGGCCCGGCGCGGGGTGGACGCGCTGGTGGTGGAGCGGGCGGCGACGCTGTTCCCCGGCTCGCGCGGCAAGGGCATCCAGCCCCGCACCATGGAGGTCTTCGACGACCTCGGCGTCCTCGGCGCGATCCACGCGGCCGGCGGCGGCTACCCGGTCGGCATGGTCTGGCAGGACGGGCAGCGGCTCGGCGAGCACGCCATGTTCGAGCCGGCCGAGCCGAGCGAGGACGCGCCGTACAACGCGCCGTGGATGGTGCCGCAGTGGCGGACCCAGGAGATCCTGGCGGCCCGCCTGGCGGAGCTGGGCGGCACGGTGGCCTTCGGCCGGGAGGTCACCGGCCTCGCGCAGGACGCGGACGGCGTGACCGCGCGCTTCGCCGCCGGGGAGCCCGTCCGCGCCCGGTACCTCGTCGCGGCCGACGGCGGCCGGTCGGCCGTACGGCGCGCGCTCGGCATCGGCATGACCGGCGAGACGGTCGACCCCAACCCGGTGCTGGTGGCGGACGTCCGGATCAGCGGCCTGGACCGCGACAACTGGCACGTCTTCCCGCCGCGCGGGGACACCGGCTTCCTCGCCGTGTGCCCGCTGGCCGGCACCGAGGACTTCCAGGTCACCGCGCAGTTCCCGGCGGGCACCGACGTGGACGTCACGGCGGACGGCGTGCGCAAGGTCGTCGCCGCACGCTCCCACCTGGCCGCCGAGGACGTCACCGAGGTCCGCTGGGCCTCCGACTTCCGGCCCCGGGCCGCGCTGGCCGACCGCTTCCGCGCGGGCCGCGTCCTGCTCGCCGGGGACGCCGCGCACGTGCACTCGCCGGCCGGCGGGCAGGGCCTGAACACCAGCGTGCAGGACGCCTACAACCTGGGCTGGAAGCTGGGCGCGGTGCTGGCGGGCGAGGCGCCGGACGGGCTCCTGGACAGCTACGAGGAGGAGCGGCGCCCGGTCGCCGCCGGGGTGCTCGGCCTGTCGACCGGCGTCCACCGCGGCGAGGTGCGGCGGGGGGACGCGACCCGGCAACTGGGGATCGGCTACCGGGAGTCGTCCCTGACGTCGGAGACGCGCACCGTCCCGGACGGCACCCTGCGGGCCGGCGACCGCGCCCCCGACGGCACGGTGGACGGCATCCGCCTCTTCGACGCGTTCCGCGGCCCGCACTGGACGCTGCTGGCCCTGAACACCGACGCCCCGCCGCTGCCGGAGTCGGTCCCCGTTGTCCGGGGCCCGGAACACGGCACGTACGGAACGGGCCTGTTCCTGATCCGCCCGGACGGCTACATCGGCTGGGCAGGCGAAAACCCGACGGGCCTCGCGGACTACCTGCCCCGCTTCGGCCTGACCTGACGGAACTGGCCGGACGGGCCCTGCCGAGCGGGATCGGCCTGGCGACTCCGGCCTGTCGGAACTGGTCTGGCGGCTCCGGCCGGACGGCCCCGCCTGGCGGCTACGTCGGCCGGACCGGCCAAGACGCGACCGACCCCGACGACCACGTGCCCCACTCCGGCCTGACCTTACGGGACCAACTAACGGGACCGGTCCGACCGGGCGAGCCAGGCCGGGCGCGGGGTGGGCCGGCGCGGTCGTCCCACCTGCCCAGCGGCAGCGTTACGCGCTGGCCACCGAGAGCTTCACCGCGAAGCCCAGGAACAGGGCGCCCGCCGCCGAGGTGGCGCCCGCCGACAGGCGCTTGCGGCGGCGGAAGGCCGCGGCCAGCTTGGTGCCGCTGAAGATCAGCGCGCTGAGGTACAGGAAGCTGAAGAACTGGGCGAAGGCGCCGAGGACGACGAAGGACAGGGCGGGGTAGGCGTAGCCCGGGTCGACGAACTGCACGAAGAAGGCGACGAAGAACAGGATCGCCTTCGGGTTGAAGAGGCTGACGACCAGCGCCCGCCGGAAGGGCCGTTCGTCCCCGGCCACCGGCGCGGCGGCGTCCGGCGCCTGCTGCTCCCGCCGCGTCCGCCACATCCCCCACGCGGCCCGCATCATGCCGATCGCGAGCCACGTCAGATAGCCGGCGCCGGCGTACTTCACGATCCCGAACAGCACGGCGTTGGCCTGGAGCAGCGAGGCCACTCCGGCGGCCGACAGCGTCATCAGCACCGTGTCCCCGCACCAGACCCCGGCGGCGGCCGTGTACCCGGCGCGCACGCCCCGGCGGGCGGCCACGGAGAGGACGTAGAGGGAGTTGGGACCGGGCAGCAGGACGATGAGGACGAGGCCTGCCAGGTAGGTGGGGAGGTCTATGACGCCGAACATGCAGGGAGTGTCGCACGCGGGTACGACACTCCGCGCCGGTGTTTCAGCCGTCGGTACGGACGCGCACGCAGCGCGTCCGACGGGTGATCAGATACGCCCTCAGAAGGCGTCCGAGGGCACGTACGTCCCCCACACCGCGCGCAGCGCGTCGCACACCTCGCCCACCGTGGCCCGGGCCCGCAGCGCGTCCTTCATCGGGTAGAGGACGTTGTCCTCGCCCTCGGCGGCCTTCTTCAGGGCGGCCAGCGCCGTGTCCACCGCCTGCTGGTCGCGCTCGGCGCGCAGCCGGGCGAGGCGGGCGGCCTGCTGGGCCTCGATGGCCGGGTCGACGCGCAGGGGCTCGTAGGGCTCCTCCTCGTCGAGCTGGTAGCGGTTGACGCCGACGACGACCCGCTCGCCGGAGTCGGTCTCCTGGGCGATGCGGTAGGCGCTGCGCTCGATCTCGCTCTTCTGGAAGCCGCGCTCGATGGCGTCGACGGCGCCGCCGAGGTCCTCGACCCGCCGCATCAGGTCGAGCGCGGCCGCCTCGACGTCGTCCGTCATCCTCTCGACCACGTAGGACCCGGCGAAGGGGTCGACGGTCGCCGTCACGTCGGTCTCGTAGGCGAGGACCTGCTGGGTGCGCAGGGCGAGGCGGGCCGACTTGTCGGTGGGCAGCGCGATGGCCTCGTCGAAGGAGTTGGTGTGCAGCGACTGGGTGCCGCCGAGGACGGCCGCGAGGCCCTGCACGGCGACGCGGACCAGGTTGACCTCGGGCTGCTGGGCCGTCAGCTGGACGCCGGCCGTCTGGGTGTGGAAGCGCAGCATCAGCGACTTGGGGTTCTGCGCGCCGAACTCCTCCTTCATCACCCGCGCCCAGATCCGGCGGGCCGCGCGGAACTTGGCGACCTCCTCCAGGATCGTCGTGCGGGCCACGAAGAAGAAGGAGAGGCGGGGCGCGAAGTCGTCCACGTCCATGCCGGCCGCGACGGCCGTGCGCACGTACTCGATGCCGTCCGCGAGGGTGAAGGCGATCTCCTGCGCGGGCGAGGCGCCGGCCTCGGCCATGTGGTAGCCGGAGATCGAGATGGTGTTCCACTTCGGGATCTCGGCCCGGCAGTACTTGAAGATGTCCGCGATCAGCCGCAGCGACGGCTTGGGCGGGAAGATGTACGTCCCGCGCGCGATGTACTCCTTCAGCACGTCGTTCTGGATCGTGCCGGTGAGCCGGTCGGCGCTCACGCCCTGCTCCTCGGCGACGAGTTGGTAGAGCAGGAGCAGCAGCGCGGCGGGGGCGTTGATCGTCATGGACGTGGAGACCTGGTCCAGCGGGATCCCGCCGAACAGCACCCGCATGTCGTCGATCGAGTCGATGGCGACACCGACCTTGCCGACCTCGCCCGAGGCGATCGGGGCGTCGGAGTCGTGGCCCATCTGGGTGGGCAGGTCGAAGGCGACGGACAGGCCCATGGTGCCGTTGGCGATGAGCTGCTTGTAGCGGGCGTTGGACTCCGTCGCCGTACCGAAGCCGGCGTACTGGCGCATCGTCCACGGGCGGCCGGTGTACATCGACGGGTACACGCCGCGGGTGAAGGGGTACTGCCCCGGTTCGCCCAGCTTCTCGGCCGGGTCCCAGTCCGCCTGGGTGTCGGGCCCGTAGACCGGTTCGATGGGCAGTCCACTCTCGGTGGATCGGACACTGCCCGACTCGCGCGTCATGGTGCGTCGCCTCCCGCTGAGCATGTGTTCGAGCTGCTCGGACCACTCGTCGGTCACTCGCCGGTACCGACCGGTTCTCGGACGGACTGTATCGGCGGGCGCGCGCCTCGGTGGAGGGGCACACGCTGGGACCTTCCTCACAGCCTCGTGAAGAGTCCCGGTCCCGGTCACCACGATGCCGCGCCGTTCGCGCCGCGTCATCCGCGGGAAGCATCTCTGGGGGACATCCGTGCGGAACCGTGAGACGGCGGGGACAGTGATGCGTATGAGGGGCATGAGGAGTGCGCGGTACAGGTCGGGCGCGGTCGCCTGCGCGCTGGGCGCGGTGCTGGCGGCGGGCGGCTGCACGGTGACGGGTCCC
>NZ_WWHX01000465.1 GCF_009862125.1 Streptomyces sp. SID5910 | reverse complement strand
CGCCGTCGACGCGCCCGTGCCGCACCCCAGGTCGAGCACCCGGCGTCCGGCACCGCCGTCCGCGAGGGCCAGCCGACGGGCGGAGCGGCGCAACTGGGCGTGGTAGCCGGGGTTCAGCGCGACCAGCCGGTCGTAGCGCTCGGCGCCCCGGTCGAAGGCGGTGGCCAGCGCGGCATCGCGCAGCAGGGACATCGACGGCTCCTGACGGTTCAGTGGGCGGTGGGGTGGCGGCGGGGCAGCCACGGCAGTTCGGCGGCCGTGCGCAGCATCGGCAGGACGGGGGTGCGGGCGCCGACCGCCAGGTCCTCGTGGAGCCGGGTCCGCCCGTCGAGGAAGCGCAGCAGCCGCCGGGCGGGGACGCGGTCGAACAGCCGGAAGAACAGGTCGGGGCCGTCGACCCGGCCGGTGTCCAGCGCGCGCAGCAGCACCGCGTCCATCAGACGCGCCCGGGCCGGGTACGGGGCCGGCGGGACCGGGCTGCGGCCCGCGCGCACGGCGCGGGCGACGGCCTCCGCCTGGCGCTGCGCGGCGGCGAACGTGTAGCCGGTGGAGGCGCGTGTCGCCCCGCCCGCCGTCCCGATCCGGAAGACGGTGCCGGAGCCCTTGGCCCGCCGCTCGAAGCGGGCGTCGGTCATGGGGATCACCCCCTGCTCCGTCGACAGGACCTCCGCGGCGCCGATGCGCAGGACGCGACGCGTGTAGTCCTCCAGCTCACGGTCGTAGCGCTCCGCGGTCAGCGGCTCGGGGCCGAACTCCGTGTACTCGACCAGCGCGGTGTGCCGGCCGGTCGGCAGGACGTAGCCGAAGGACAGGCCGCGCGCCGGCTGCCGGGTGCGGAAGTCCATCAGGTCGACCACCGCCGGGTCGAAGACCGGCCGTTCGGTGCGGACGAACCAGCCGCGGAAGTGCTGGAGGAGACGGGTGCGGGCGGCGGCCGGACGGCCGGGCGGGCGCGAGTCGAAGACGCAGCGGGAGGACAGCGAGACGTGCGTGCCGGCGGCGTCCGTGGCCGACACCCGGACGGTGCCGTCCGGCAGCGCGGTCACCGTGCCGACGGTGGCCTCCAGGCGCCGCAGCCCCGGACGGTCCTTCAGGTCGCGGTCCACCAGCGCCTCGAAATCGTCCGAGCGGATCATCTTGTAGCGCGCGGGCGCGATGTGGCGCAGGACGACCGCACCGTCCCGGCCGCGCAACCGCAGCCACTCCCACGACGCGGTCACCGCCGGGTCGAAGCGGCCGCGGCCGGTCTCCCAGAAGCACCAGGTGCGGGGAGGCGGCCGCAGTTCACCGTCGGGCGGCTCGATCAGCACGACGGAGGGGGCGGGGCGGCGTGGTGTACCGCCCGGGAGCCGGTGCGCCAGGGAAAGCCCGGCGGCCCCGGCCCCGACCACGACGATGTCCACGTCGACCACGGTCTGCCTCCTTCCACCCGCCCCGCCCGCGACACCGGACGACATACGACGACTTGCCCGCCCCACACGACCCGCGAGCCCGACACGATCGCCGCCGCCCGTACGACCCGCGCCGCGCGCACGGCTGCGCCGCTCGTACGACCCGCGATCCCGGCACGACCGGCGCCGCCCGTTCGACCCGCGCCGCGCGTACGGCTTGCGCCGCCTGTACGACCCGCGCCGCCCGTGCGACCTGCGCCGCCCGCACGGCTTGCGCGCCCGGGACGGCCCGGCTCCGGCGGAGTATTCCCTCCCCGTACCGCACGCGGCCGTACGGCGCGCTGGGCGGCTCCCGTCGGGCACCCGCCCGGGGCCCGGGTACCCGCCGGGCGGGTGACAGCGGGGCGTGGACGCGCCCGGGCGCCGCCGTGCCGGAGACAAAGAGGGAAAGGCTGACGCGGACCCACTCCGCCGGCCGGAGCCGGACGGCGCACCCGGATCCGCGTCTGCCCCGGAGCCCCGCCCGGCCGGCGTGGGCACGGCAGCCGACGGACCCCGCGCGGCAGACCGCCGCGACGACGAGAGGACCCCCGATGCGCCCCACCAGGGCCGACGACGGCAGCACCCGGCCGCAGGCCCGGCCAGGGGCCCGGCCCGGGAACCAGCCAGGGGGCCCGCCGGAGGGCCGGCGAGGGGTCTGGAGCGGCCACCGGCCAGGGAGCCGGCTGGAGTACGGGCCCGGGGGCCGGCCGGTGGGCCGGCCGGTGGGCCAGCCAGGTGTCTGGTCAGGGGACCGGCCGGAGGACCGGCGAGGGGTCTGGTGCGGAAACCTGCCCGAGGGCCGGCCGCCGCAGGACCGGCCAGTGGCCCGGCCCAGAAACCTGCCCGGGGGCCGGCCGCAGATGGGCCGGCGAGGGGTCTGGTGCGGGGACCTGCCCGGGGACCGGCCGCAGGACCGGCCAGGTGACCGGCACGGAAACCGGCCGCAGGGCCGGCCAGGTGACCGGCACGGAGACCGGCCGCAGGCCCGGCCAGGGGCCCGGCGCGGAAGCCGGCCCGGTGTCCGCCCGTCCGCGACCCGGGGGCCCCGATGACGCGCACCGTGTCCGGGAGGACCGGGCACGTCGTGGTCGTCGGGGCGGGGCTTGCGGGGTTGTCCGCTGCTCTGCATCTGCTGGGGGCGGGGCGGCGGGTGACGGTTGTGGAGCGTGAGGCGCTGCCCGGTGGCCGGGCCGGGCGGCGTGAGGTCGGTGGCTATCACCTCGACACCGGCCCGACCGTCCTCACCATGCCCCACCTGGCTGACGAGGCCTTCGCGGCCGTCGGCGAGCGCCTGCGTGACCGGGTCGAGCTGCTGCCCCTCCACCCCGCCTACCGGGCCCGCTTCGCCGACGGCGGCACCCTGGACGTGCACACCGACGCGGACGCGATGGAAGCGGAGGTGGAGCGGTTCGCCGGGCCCCGTGAGGCGGCCGGGTACCGGCGGCTGCGCACCTGGCTCCAGCGGCTGTACGCCGTGCAGATGCGCCGCTTCATCGACGCCAACTTCGACTCGCCGTTCGGCCTGCTCACCCCCGACCTGGCCCGGCTCGCCGCCCTCGGCGGATTCGGCCGCCTGGACGCCCGTATCGGACGCTTCCTCACCGACGAACGCCTCAAGCGGGTCTTCTCCTTCCAGGCCCTGTACGCCGGCGTCGCGCCGGCCCGCGCCCTGGCCGCCTACGCCGTCATCGCCTACATGGACACCGTGGCCGGCGTGTACTTCCCGCGCGGCGGCATGCACGCCCTGCCCCGCGCCATGGCCGCCGCTGCCGCCGACGCCGGGGCCGACCTGCGCCTCGGTCAGGACGTCACCCGCCTGGAACGGTCCGGGAGCCGCGTCACCGCCGTCGTCACCGCCGACGAGCGCATCCCCTGCGACGCCGTCGTCCTCACCCCCGACCTGCCCGTGGCGCACCGGCTGCTGGGCCGCCGCCCGCGCCGCCCGCTGCGGCTGCGCCACGCGCCGTCCGCCGTCGTCCTGCACGCCGGCACCACCCGCACCTGGCCCCAACTCGCCCACCACACCCTGTCCTTCGGTACCGCGTGGCGGCGGACCTTCGACGAACTGACCCGGACCGGCGCCCTCATGACCGACCCGTCCCTGCTGATCACCCGGCCCACCGCCGGCGACCCCGGCCTCGCCCCCGCGGGCCGCCACCTGCACTACGTCCTCGCCCCCTGCCCCAACACCGACATCGGCCCGGGCGCCGAGGCCTGGAGCGACCTCGCGCCCCGCTACCGCGACCGCCTCCTCGCCACCCTGGAACGCCGGGGCTTGACCGGCATCGCCGCCGCCGTCGAGGCCGAGTGCCTGGTGACGCCCGCCGACTGGACCGCCCAGGGCCACGCCGCGGGCACCCCCTTCTCCGTCGCCCACACCTTCGCCCAGACCGGGCCCTTCCGGCCCCGCAACCTGGTGCGCGGCACGGACAACGCGGTCCTCGCCGGCTGCGGCACCACCCCGGGCGTCGGGGTGCCGACCGTGCTGATCTCGGGGAAGCTCGCCGCCGCCCGCATCACCGGCACCGCCCCGAAGGGCGGCGGCCGATGACCCGCCGTGAGCTGGACGCCGCCGGCATCACCGACCCCGTGCTGCGCGCCGCCTACACCCGCTGCCGCCGTCTCAACGCCCGCCACGGACGCACCTACTTCCTCGCGACCCGGCTCCTGCCCGTCGACCGCAGACCGTCCGTGCACGCCCTGTACGGCTTCGCGCGGTGGGCCGACGACATCGTCGACGACATGGGAGCCGACGCGGCACCCGCCGAGCGCGCCGCCGCGCTGACCCGGCTGGAGGAACGCCTGCGGCACGCGCTGACCGGCGGCCGGCCCGTCGGGGAGCCCGTCGCGCTCGCCGTCGCCGACACCGCCGCCCGCCACGCCATCGACCCGGAGCACTTCACCGCGTTCATGGCCTCCATGCGCAGCGACCTCACGGTCACCGACTACGCCACGTACGCCGATCTGCGCGCCTACATGCACGGCTCGGCCGCGGTCATCGGCCTCCAGATGCTGCCCGTCCTCGGCACCGTGACGCCCCGCGCCGAGGCCGCCCCGCACGCCGCCGCGCTGGGCGTCGCCTTCCAGCTGACCAACTTCCTGCGGGACGTCGGCGAGGACCTGGACCGCGGCCGGGTCTACCTCCCCGCCGACCTGCTCGCCGCGCACGGTGTGGAGCGGTCCCTGCTGCGCTGGAGCCGGCGCACCGGCCGCCACGACCGGCGCATCACCGCCGCGCTGCGGGCCGCCGAGGACCTCACCCGGGCCGTCTACCGCGAGGCCGTGCCCGGCATCGCGATGCTCGACCCCGTCGCCCGGCCCTGCATCCGCACCGCGTACGTGCTCTACCGGAACATCCTCGACGCCGTCGCGGACGGCGGGTACGCGGTACTGCACCGGCGCGCGGTGGTCTCCCGCGGACGCCGCGCGGCCGTCGCCGCGGACGGGCTCGCCCGGGTGCTGGCCGCCCGGCTCGGGGCCCGGGCCACGCCCGCGTCTCGTCCCCCGTCCCGCCCCCCGACGGTGCCCCACGAGGCCGAGGAGGCCCGATGAACCAGGACCCCCGCCCCCGCCGGGGACGGTACCCGCTGCGCCTGCGCCGCCACCCCGTCCCCTGGCAGGCGCAGCGCCCGACCTGGCGCGAGGCCCGGCCGGCCCTCGTCGCCGGGGCCCTCAAGCGCGCGCTGGCGCGTCCCTCGGGCAACTGGTACGTCCTCGGCGCCGCCACCGGCGTACGCCCCACCCGGCCGCTGGCCACGACGGTCGACGGCGTCGAGGTCGTCGTCTGGCGGGACGCGCGGGGGCGCCTGGTCGGCGGGCCCGGCGTCTGCCCGCACCTCGGTGCCCCGCTGGCCGACAGCCCGGTGCGGTGCGGCACCCTCGTGTGCCACTGGCACGGACTCGCCCTGGACGGCACCCCGTTCGCCGGCTGGGAACCCCTGCCGGTTCACGACGACGGCGTCCTGGTGTGGGTCCGGCTGGACGGCGTGGGGCAGGAGCCGCCGACGCCCGCCCCCGTCGTGCCCGCCAGACCGGACCCGGCGGCGTCACTGACGTCCGTCTGGCGCGGCACCGGCGTCTGCGAGCCGGAGGACGTCGTCGCCAACCGGCTCGACCCGTGGCACGGCGCCTGGTTCCACCCGTACTCCTTCGTCGACCTCACCGTCCTGAGGGCCCCGGACGACACCGGGGACGACGACCGCTTCGTGGTCGACGTCTCCTTCCGGCTCACCGGGCGGCTCGTCGTCCCCGTACGGGCCGAGTTCACCGCGCCCGGACCGCGCACCGTGGTCATGCGCATCACCGACGGCGAGGGCGCCGGGTCCGTCGTGGAGAGCCACGCCACGCCGCTCGGCCCCGACGACCGGGGCAGGCCGCGGACCGTGGTCACCGAGGCGGTGCTGGCCACCTCCGACCGGCCCGGCTTCCCCGTGGCCCGCCGCCTGGCACCGGCCCTGCGCCCGCTGATGCGGGCCGCCGCCGGCCGTCTGTGGCGCGACGACCTCGCCTACGCCGAACGGCGCCGGGACCTGCGCCGCCGCGGCCTGTTCCCCGGCTGACCGGAGGAGGACCGTCATGCAGACCTTCCTGCCCCACCCCGGCTTCCGGGAGTCGGCGCTCGCCCTGGACCGCCGCCGGCTGGGCAAGCAGCGGGTCGAGGCGCTCCAGGTGCTGCGCGGCCTGACCGTCCCCGGCTACGGCTGGCGCCGGCACCCGGCGGTGCGGATGTGGACCGGCTACGAGGAGGCCCTCGTCCGCTACGGCCTGGAGATCTGCCGGGTCTGGCGGGAGCAGGGGCACCAGGACAGCTGCGCCGCCCAGCTCGTCGCCGGGCTCGCCGCCTCCCACCCCGGCACCGCCGTGCGCGACCAGCCGGAGCTGGCCGCCGCCGGGGAACTGCCGCCCTGGCTCGGCGACGACGCCTTCCACCGCAGCCACCGCTCGGCACTGGTGCGCAAGGACCCGGACGCCTACGCCGTTCTCTTCCCGGGGGTCCCGGACGACCTGCCCTACGTGTGGCCCGCCTCGGACCGCGAGCCGGGGGAGGCGTAGGGCCCGAGCGAGGGTCGCCGGGCGCGGATTGGTCCCCGACGGCGCCCGGGAAGTGGACCTCATGGCGGACCGCCGTACTTCCTAACGTCGTGGCCATGAACTCCACCACCACGCGCGGGGCCCTGCTCGCCGCGCTCGCCTGTGTCCTCGTCGGCGGCTCCTTCACCGCCAACAGCCTGCTCGGCGACTATCCGTACGCCGGCGGCCAGTTCCTGCGCTACGGCCTGGCCTTCCTGCTGCTCGTCCCGCTCGCCGGCCCGGGTGCCGCGGCCCGGCTGCGCACGCTCGGCGCCGCCCGCTGGCTCCGGCTGGCGCTGCTCGCGGCCGTCGGCATGGTCGGCTTCAACCTGGCCGTCCTCGCGGCCGAACGCACCGCGGAACCGGCGGTCCCCGGTGTCTTCGTCGGCTGCGCGCCCGTCGTCGTGGCCGTGCTCGTCCCCCTGCTGGACGGGCGTCGGCCGCAGCGCGCCGTGCTGTACGGCGCGACGCTCGTGGCCGTCGGCGCCTTCACGGTCCAGGGCTGGGGGCGCACCGACGGCGCGGGCATCGCGTTCTCCGTGTGCGCGCTGGCCGGCGAGGTCGGGTTCGCGGTGCTCGCCGTGCCCGTCCTGCGTCCCCTGGGGCCGCGGCTGCTGTCCACGGTGGTGTGCGGGATCGCCGCCGTCGAGTCCGCGCTCGCCGGTGTGCTGATCGACGGCGCCGGCTGGCTGCGCCGGCCGGACGCGGTCGAGACGGGTGCGCTGCTGTGGCAGGCGGCGGTAGTCACCGTCGTCGGGTTCGTGTGCTGGTACATGGGCATGCAGCGCATCGGGGCCGAGCGCGCCACCCTGTTCTCCGGCCTGATCCCGGTCGCCGCCGCCGGCACGGCCCCGCTCGTCGGCACGGGCTCCTACGGTGCCGCGCAGGCCGTGGGCAGCGCCCTCGTCTTCGCCGGGGTGGCGGTGGGCTCGGGGGCCCTGGCCGCCCGGTCCGCCCGGCGCGGCCGTCCCCGGGCGGACCGGATGGACCGGGCTGACCGTGCGGCTCACCGGCTCGCGGAGCGCTCCTTGGAGAAGCTGTAGAGGTCCTTGGACGTGCTGATCAGCTCCCGCTGTTCGCTCTGGGAGCCGACCATGGGCTGCGAGCCGTGCAGCGGCACCTGGGCGCTCTCCGGCAGGAACTTCACCGTCACCAGGCCGATGACGCCGGCCGCCATCAGGTAGTAGGCGGGCATCAGCTCGTCGCCGGTGATGCTCACCAGCGCCTCGGTGACCAGCGGCGTGGTGCCGCCGAAGGCGGCA
>NZ_WWHX01000464.1 GCF_009862125.1 Streptomyces sp. SID5910 | reverse complement strand
ACACCGACCCCGCCCCCCGCACCCACGCCCACACCGCCTCCCCCGCCGACCGTCTACCGGTGGAGCGAGCTGGCGTACGACCTGACCGGCGACGGCACCGGGCCCGAGATGCGGCTGGCCGGGAGCAGCTGGGTGTGGCAGCGCTCCGCCCTGTCGATCGGCGAGGTGCGGTACGCGCACGGGGTCACCGTGAACGGACGCTCCTCCGTCACCATCGACCTCAACCGCTCCTGCTCGTCCTACGACGCCCTGGTCGGCGTCGACGACCTGACGCTGAAGCTCGGCAAGGTGGACTTCTCGGTGTACGCGGACGGCGTCCGGCTGTGGAACTCCGGGACGGTCGAGGGCGGGGACCCGGCGGTGCCCGTCCATGTGGACCTCTCCGGACGCGAGACCGTACGGCTGGTGGCCGAGCCGCACAGCCACCTGGACTCGGTCGCGCTCGCGGACTGGGCGCAGTCGCGCTTCACCTGCGCGTAGGGCGTCCGGGCGCCGTCAGCCCCGGCGCGCCACCGTCCCCGCGCCGCCCAGCGCACCCCGTTGCGGCGCGATGCCCCCGGGGACCGCGCGCTGCCGTGCCGGGGTGCCGGTCCAGCAGGTGCCCCGGCGGGCGAGGAGGCGGCGGAGCCAGAGCTCCAGGGAGACCAGGCCGGCGAGCCCGTCCAGCGGCAGGGGTTCGCCCGCGGCCGCCCCGCGCACCGCCTTGCGCACGACCCGCGCCTCGACCAGTCCCGCCTCGGCGAGCAGCGGCGTGTCGAACAGGGCCAGCAGGGAGTCGGCGGCGACCCGCAGTCCCGTGCGCGCGTCGGAGGCGGCCAGCGCCTGTGTCGGCGCGCCCCACCCGCTGGGCAGCTCGCTCACCCCGGCGCCCTCCAGCACCGTGCGCAGGATCGCGGCCCGTGCCCCGGGCTGGACGCGCAGCGCCTCCGGCAGGGCGCGGCAGGCGCGGACGACCTGGTTGTCGAGGAACGGCGCGTGCAGCCGCTGGAAGCGGATCTCCGCGGCCTGCTCAAGGACCCGCACCTCGGCCGCCTGCCGGGCCAGTGCCGTACGCGCCCGGAAGTCGCCGGGCCGCTGTCCCGGGCCGACGCCGGACCGCTGGGTGGACGCCTGGAGGCGAACCGATACTTCAGCCAGTGCCTCTCCGGTCAGCCACCGCGCCGCCGGTCCGGGCCCGGCCCAGGTGAGCACGGCGAGCGACGCCTCCATCGCACCGCCGCCCCCGACGGCCGCCTCGTCGAAGCGCCGGCGCAGCAGCCGTTCGGCGAGTCCCTCGACGCCCGTGCGGTAGGGCGTGCGCGACAGGCGCCGGGCGGCGGCGTACACGCGCGCGGGGACCAGTACCGAGCCGTCGGCCTTGGCGAGCGCGGCGACCGGGCGGACGAGATGGCGCCGTTTGCGGTCCATCAGCAGGTCGGCGAGCCGGGCCGGATGGGCGTCGAGCACCTGCCGCGCCCCGTAGCCCGTGAAGTGGTCCGCGCTGCCGGCGGCCAGCCGCGCCCGGTGCCGTGCCGCCGACACCAGGCAGGAGCCCGGTTCGTCGGTCAGGGGACCGTCGAGCGAGGTGTACGGCAGGACGTCCTCGCCGCCGGTGACGACCACGTGGTGCAGCCGGGGGTTGGCGGCCAGCGCGCCCGCCCGCTCCAGTTCGGACTCGCGTCCGCCGACGGCCAGGTCGTTGAAGGTGACGGCGAGCAGCCGCTCGCCCGCGCCCGTGCCGTGTCCGAGCACGGTGCCCGGCATCCCCGGCAGCCCGGCGGCCAGCAGCGCCAGCGTCCCCGAGGCCGGGCCGCCGGACAGGTCGGCGCCGATCCCGGGCACCGGCATCCCGCGCGCGGCGCGCCGCTCGGCGGGGCCCATGCCCGGCACCGGGCCGGGGTCGATGCCGTCGCCGGGGACGTGCCGGGGCGCGGCGAGGCGGGTGCGTACGGCTTCCACCAGGGCGTCCCGCACGCCGTCCACGGCTCTGCCCGGGTCGGCGGCGGGCGCCGCCACGGCGAGCGAGGCCACCTGCTCGTATCCGGCGATCTCGCGCGCCCCGGCGCGCAGGATCAGCGCATGCCCCGGCGGAATGCGCTTCACGCCGTCGTACGGGGTGGAGTCGTCCAGCGCGGCCGGCACGTCGGGGGCGGCGAGCAGCGCGGCGAGGTGCCCGAAGTCGAGGTTGGCCTCGACGAGGTCGGCCAGGGGCAGCGCGGCGGTCGCGTACGCCGTGCCGCCGGCCCAGGGGGTGTGGAACACGGGCCGTGCGCCCGCGAGATCGCCGCAGACGGTGATCCGCCGGCCGACCTGGACGACCGCCGTGTAGCTGCCGGGCCACGCCGTCAGGTGCCGCAGGGCACCGCCGCGCGCGGCGAACAGCCCGACGCGCAGCTGCTCGTCGGAGGCGCCGCAGATGCCGAGGACGGCGATCCGGGTCTGGGGGTCGGCCGTGACGACGCGCACCTCGTCGGGGCGCCAGTCGCCGACCGCCCACAGGGGGTCCGGGTCGCCCCACAGGAGCTGGGACCCCACGGGCTGCACCGTCTCACCGTCGTACCCGGTGGCCCCGGCGGAGCCGCCGGCCCCCGCGCCTCCCGCGGCTCCCACGGCGGTGCTGCTCCACCCCACCAACCACCGCATCGACGCCTCCACAGGCCGGGGAACCAGTGCACCGTACGAACTGGTTCCCCATGCTGCCATGAAGGGCGCGCCGCAGAGCGTCGGCGGAGCCGCGTGTGCTCCCATGAATGCGCCCCCGCCAAGGCCCGTGCGAGGGCGTCAACTCCCGGTCGCCGCCCGCCGGGCACGGCGTGGCGGTCCACCGGGGGGCTCGCACCGACGACGCGAATGCGCCCCCGGAACGCGCCCTTTGGCTACCCGGCGCGCCCTCAAGTCCCATGGTGAGGGCGCCGAAGCCCCGTAAACGCGGGGGCCATTTTTGGCCAAATCGGCGCCCTACACACGGTGTTGAACACGCTCCGTGCAGGCTCTGCGCACCGCCCGGCGGTGCGCAGTCCGGGAGACGGGCCACGCCTCCCGGACCGGTCCGCCGCCCGCGGGGATGTAGGCGGCGGCGTCCCCCAGCCCACTGGACCCAGTACAGCGGGCCGACCCACGCACCGCCATGGAACCGCTCCCCAGGTGGCCGGAGAAGAGCGCACGGACGGGCGCACGGCCACACACCGGGAGCACACGGCAACAGTCCGTACAGACACCGCACTTCAGTACGGACCACAATCCCGCCATCCGGAACAATGCCTCTTAACGCATGGGATGCGGCGAACTACGCTGGGTTTACGAATGCCGCGTGGTTATGCCAGTGCGGCAGCCGTCTGTGTCGAGGGGTGGCGCATGTCCAGGGAGCAACGCGGGCCGAACGAAAAGCTCGGCGCCGTTCTCGCCCTCGCGGGAATCAGCAACGCAGGACTCGCCCGGCGCGTCAACGACCTCGGCGCCCAGCGCGGGTTGACGCTTCGCTACGACAAGACGTCGGTGGCGCGCTGGGTGTCGAAGGGCATGGTGCCGCAGGGTGCGGCTCCGCACCTGATCGCCGCCGCCATCGGCCAGAAGCTCGGCCGTCCGGTGCCGCTCCACGAGATCGGCCTGGCGGACGCGGACCCCGCCCCCGAGGTGGGCCTCGCCTTCCCGCGGGACGTCGGACAGGCGGTCACGTCCGCCACCGAGCTGTACCGCCTCGACCTCGCCGGCCGCCGGGCCGGAGGTGGCGGCATCTGGCAGTCGCTCGCCGGATCGTTCGCGGTGAGCGCGTACGCCACGCCCGCCTCACGGTGGCTGATAACCCCGGCCGACAGCTCGGTGGCGCGTGACGCGAGCCCGGCCGAGGGCTCCGGCGCACCGCTCAAAGTCGGCCACAGCGATGTACGCAAACTCCGGGAGGCCGCCGAGGACGCCCGCCGCTGGGACTCCAAGTACGGCGGCGGCGACTGGCGTTCGTCGATGGTCCCCGAGTGCTTACGCGTCGAGGCGGCCCCGCTGCTCCTCGGCTCCTACTCCGACGAGGTCGGCCGCGCCCTGTTCGGCGCCTCGGCCGAACTGACGCGGCTGGCCGGCTGGATGGCCTTCGACACCGGCCAGCAGGAGGCGGCCCAGCGCTACTACATCCAGGCCCTGCGCCTGGCCCGCGCCGCGGCCGACGTCCCGCTCGGCGGGTACGTCCTCGCCTCCATGTCCCTCCAGGCCACCTACCGCGGCTTCGGCGACGAGGGCGTGGACCTCGCCCAAGCCGCCCTGGAACGCAACCGGGGCCTCGCCACGGCCCGCACGATGAGCTTCTTCCGCCTGGTCGAGGCACGCGCCCACGCGCGCGCGGGCGACGCGGTGGCGGCCGGGGCGGCCCTGAAGGCCGCCGAGAGCTGGCTGGAACGGGCCCGGCCCGGCGACAGCGACCCGTCGTGGCTGGGTTTCTACTCCTACGACCGGTTCGCCGCCGACGCGGCCGAGTGCTACCGCGACCTGAAGGCACCACGCCAGGTCCGCCGTTTCACCGAGCAGGCCCTGTCGCAGCCGACGGAGGAGTTCGTACGCTCGCACGGCCTCAGGCTCGTCGTCTCGGCGGTGGCCGAGCTGGAGTCCGGCAACCTGGACGCGGCCTGCGAGCAGGGCGTGCGGGCGGTCGAGGTCGCCGGGCGGATCTCCTCGGCCCGCACCACCGAGTACGTGAAGGACCTCCTGCACCGCCTGGAGCCGTACGGCGACGAGCCGCGCGTCGTCGAGCTCCGCGAGCGCGCCCGGCCGCTCCTGGTCACCCCGGCCTGACTGCGGCGCCGCACGGGTTTGCGGGCATTGTCAGTGGCGCAGTGCACTATCGAAGCCGGGGGACGGACCGGGAAGGGACCGGAAGGTGGCACACGTGCGGACCGGGATCGCATACGACTGCGACGTGCTGGTGATCGGCGGCGGCATCGTCGGCCTGTCCACGGCGTACGCGATCACGCGCACCGCGCCGGGCACCCGGGTGACGGTGCTGGAGAAGGAGCCGGGACCGGCCCGGCACCAGACCGGCCGCAACAGCGGCGTGATCCACAGCGGCGTCTACTACCGCCCGGGCTCGCTGAAGGCCCGCTTCGCGGTGCGGGGCGCCGCCGAGATGGTCAAGTTCTGCGCGGAGTACGGCATCGACCACGCGGTCACCGGCAAGCTGATCGTCGCCACCGAGCGGGCCGAGCTGCCCCGGCTGCACGCGCTCGTGCAGCGCGGCCGGGAGAACGGCATCCCGGTGCGGGAGCTGGGCGCGGCCCAGATCCCCGAGTACGAACCGGAGGTCCGGGGCCTGGCCGCCATACACGTCGGGACGACCGGCGTCTGCGACTACGTCGGAGTGGCACGGCAGCTGGCCCGGGCCTCGGGCGCGGAGATCCGCTACGGCGCGGAGGTTCTGCGCGTCGACCGGCGCCCGGACCTCGGGGTCGCCGTCCGCACCCGCACCGGCGACGTGATCCGCGCCCGGGTCCTGGTCAACTGCGCCGGCCTGCACTGCGACGAGGTCGCGCGGATGACGGGGGACGACCCGGGGATGCGGATCGTGCCCTTCCGGGGTGAGTACTACGAGCTGGCGCGGCCGGAGCTGGTGCGGGGCCTGGTGTATCCGGTGCCGGACCCGGCGTTCCCGTTCCTCGGCGTGCACCTGACCCGCGGCATCGACGGGGGCGTGCACGTCGGGCCGAACGCGGTGCCGGCGCTGGCCCGGGAGGGCTACGGGTGGGGTGTGGTCAGACCGCGCGAGCTGGGTGCCACGCTCGCCTGGCCGGGCTCGTGGCGCATCGCCCGGCGCCACTGGAGGTACGGCGCCGGGGAGCTGCGGCGGTCGCTGTCCAAGGGGGCGTTCACGTCGGCCGTGCGCAGGCTGCTGCCGGCGGTGACGGAGGGCGACCTGGTGGAGGCGCCGGCGGGGGTGCGGGCGCAGGCGGTGCTGGCGGACGGGACGCTGGTGGACGACTTCCTGATCAAGGAGGGGGCGCGGACGGTGCATGTGCTGAACGCGCCGTCTCCTGCGGCGACGGCGGCGCTGCCGGTTGGGCGGGAGGTGGGGCGGCGGGCGCTCAGCATGTTGGGCGACGTTTCTTGATCAAGGGTGCCCGGCGTGGGTGCTCAGCGGGGGTGGGTGGCTCTCACCGGCGATGGCCGGGTGCCGCTGCGCCCACCCGTGCCGCCCCAGCGGCACGATTGCCCGCAGCTACGCCGGTGGGAGGCAGGCCGTAAAATCTAAGGACTGTGTCTGAATCACGTCATGCCCCCGAGACCCCGCAGCCCGTTCGTGCCAAGGGGGAGCCCCGGTTTCCGGATGGGCCCAAGGCCGATCCCGCCGGGTCGCACTTCGAGCGGCGCATCCGGAGCTTCCAGCCGCGCCGGAGCCGGGTCACCGCCGGGCAGGCGGAGGCCTTGCAGCGGCTGTGGCCGAAGTGGGGCCTGGACATCGACGGGCAGCGGGTCATCGACCTCGCCGAGCTGTTCGGGAACGCGAACCCCGTCGTCCTGGAGATCGGCTTCGGGATGGGCGAGGCCACCGCGCAGATGGCCGCCGGCGACCCGGGCACCAACATCCTCGCCGTGGACGTCCACACCCCCGGCCAGGGAAACCTGCTCGGTCTCGCCGACCGTAACGGCCTGACCAACATCCGCGTGGGCAACGGCGACGCGATCATCCTCCTGCGCGAGATGCTCACCCCCGGCTCCCTCGCCGGGCTGCGCGTCTACTTCCCCGACCCCTGGCCGAAGAAGCGGCACCACAAGCGCCGTCTGATCCAGCCGGAGTTCCTGACCCTCGCCGCCACCCGCCTCGCACCGGGCGGCACCGTGCACTGCGCCACCGACTGGGAGCCGTACGCGGAGCAGATGCTCGACGTCCTCACCGCGCACCCCGACTTCGAGAACACCGTGGCCGACGGCGGTTTCGCGCCGCGCCCCGCCCACCGGCCGCTGACCCGTTTCGAGGGCCAGGGACTGGACAAGGGTCATGTGGTGAACGACTTGCTCTTCCGTCGCGTACAGGAGCATCCCCCCACCGGTTAGGGTCCATGCCGTGGCCACCTGTCCCCCGTATCCGACGCGTCCGCACTGGTGGCAGCGCACCTGGGTGCGT
Organism: Streptomyces sp. SID5910; assembly: GCF_009862125.1. Taxonomy (GTDB): domain Bacteria; phylum Actinomycetota; class Actinomycetes; order Streptomycetales; family Streptomycetaceae; genus Streptomyces. Next base: position 10,866 of record NZ_WWHX01000464.1, on the reverse strand, counting down.
TACAGCGCGCTGGTCGCGCTGCTCGCGCTCTCCGGCCTGGTGATCCTGGCCCTCGTGCGCGAACAGACCGGCACCCAGGGGTTCCTGGTCGGACTGGGGCTGGCGGTCTTCCCCGTGCCCCTGCTCCTGGCCGCCTTCCGCTGGCTGGACCGGGTCGACCCCGGCCCCTGGCGGAACCTGCTGTTCTGCTTGGCCTGGGGCGCCTGCGCGGCGGCGCTGATAGCGATCGTCGCCAACAGCTTCGCGACGCGCTGGATAGCGACGGCCACCGCCGACCCCACCGGCGCGGACACCCTGGGCGCCACGGTGATAGCGCCGGTCGTGGAGGAGTCCGCCAAGGCCGCGGCGGTCCTGCTGGTCTTCCTCTTCCGCAGGCGGAACTTCACCGGCATCGTCGACGGCGTCGTCATAGCCGGTGTCACCGCCACCGGCTTCGCCTTCACCGAGAACATCCTCTACCTGGGCACCGCCTTCGGCACCGACCAGCTCACCGGCGACCGGGGCATCGCCTCGGTGACCGCGGCGACCTTCTTCGTCCGGGTCGTCCTGTCGCCGTTCGCCCACCCGCTGTTCACCGTGCTCACCGGGATCGGCTTCGGCATCGCCGCGCTCTGCGCCGACCGCCACCGCCTGCGCCGCGTGCTGCTCCCCCTGGCCGGCCTGCTGCTCGCGATGGGCATGCACGCGCTGTGGAACGGCTCGGCCTCGCTCGGCGAGTACGGCTTCTTCGCCGTGTACGGGGCGTTCATGGTGCCGGTCTTCGGCCTGCTGACCTGGCTGGCGGTCTGGAACCGGCAGCGCGAACTCGGCGCCGTACGGGCCGAGCTGCCCGTCTACGCGGTGGCCGGCTGGCTGGCGCCGGCCGAGCCGTTCGCGCTCGGCTCGATGCGGGCGCGCCGCATCGCCCGGCAGCACGCCCGCCGGCACGCCGGGAAGCCGGCCGCGCGGGCGGTGGCGGAGTACGAGGCGTACGCGACCTCGCTGGCGTTCCTGCGGCAACGCGGGCGCCGGGGCCGGGCCGGCGCCGACTACGTCGCACGGGAGCGGGAGTTGCTGACCGCGCTGTGGCACCGGCGGGAGACCGCGCGCCCGGCGCTGGACTACGCGGCCCGGGCCACGGCGCCGCCCGCCCCGGTGACCGCACCGCCCTGGCCGGCGTACGGGACGCCGGCGGCGCCCGCGCCCGCGCCGTACACCGCGCAGGCCCCGTACCTCACCTCGTACGCCACGCCCGCCTACGCCCCTTACGGCGCGTACTCCGTGTACTCCGCGTACCCGCCCCAGAACCCGTACCGGTCGTAGCGGCAGCCGGGAAGAGCCCTCAGGCGGACGCCTCCGTCAGCCTGCGCACCTCGGCCTCCGTCAGCTCCAGATCCGCCACTCCCAGCAGCGCCGGAAGCTGCTCGACCGTGCGCGCGGACGCGATCGGCGCGGCCACCGTCGGCTGGGCTGCCAGCCAGGCCAGGGCCACCGTGGCCACCGGCACGCCGTGGGCCTCGGAGATCTCGTCCAGCGCGGTCAGCACCCGCCGGCCGCGCTCGCTCTCCAGGTGCTTGGCGGCGCCGCCCGCCCGCGGGCTGTCGACGGCCGTACCGGGCCGGTACTTGCCCGTGAGGAAGCCGGACGCGAGGGCGTAGTACGGCACGGCGGCCAGACCGGACCGCTCGGCGAGGTCGCGCAGCTCACCCTCGTAGGTGTCGCGCGAGACCAGGTTGTAGTGGGGCTGCACGGCCACGTACCGGGCGAAGCCCTCGCGGTCGGAGAACTCCAGGGACTCGGCGAGCCGCTCGGCCGTGATGTTGGAGGCGCCGACGTAGCGGACCTTGCCCACGCGCACCAGTTCGTCGAGCGCGCCGATGATCTCCTCGACCGGCACCTCGGGCTTGTCGAAGTGGGTGTAGTAGAGGTCGATGTGGTCGGTGCCCAGGCGGCGCAGCGAGGCGTCGGCGGCGGCCTTGATGTTGGCGGCGGACAGGCCGGGGTACTCCGGGTGCTGGCTGACCTTCGTGGCGATCACGACGTCGGCGCGGTTGCCGCGGGCCGCGAGCCACTTGCCGATGAGGGTCTCGGACTCGCCGCCGCTGTTGCCGTCGACCCACGCGGAGTAGGAGTCGGCGGTGTCGACGAAGTTGCCGCCGGCGGCGGTGTAGGCGTCGAGGACGGCGAAGGAGGTGTCCTGGTCGGCGGTCCAGCCGAAGACGTTGCCGCCGAGGGAGAGCGGGAAGACCTCGAGGTCGGAGGAGCCGAGCTTGCGCAGTGAAGTCATGTCCATCGACAACAAGCAGCCCGGAGGCGATCATTCCGTCCCCACGCGAAAACCGGCAGCCCTGACGTCGGGGGGTCGCCGTCAGGACCGCCGGGGTCCACGGGGGTGCGCCGTCGCGGGGAGGCGCGTCGTCAGATGCTGAGGCCCTTGCCCTGGAGCCAGGCCGCCGGGTCGATGCCGCCCTCGGCGCCGTCGGTGTGGACCTCGAAGTGGAGGTGCGGCCCGGTGACGTTGCCGGTGGCGCCCACGCGGCCGATGACGTCCCCGGTGTTGACCTGCTGGCCGGCGCTGACGTTGATCGACGACTGGTGGCAGAACCACAGCTCGGTGCCGTCGTCCAGGGTCAGGATCGTGCGGTACCCGTAGGCACCGGCCCAGCCGGCCTCGGTGATCGTGCCGGTGTGCACGGCCTTGATGAGGGTACCCGTGGGCGCGGCGAAGTCGAGGCCGGTGTGGTAGCCGGAGGACCACATGGAACCGGCCTGGCCGAAGGTGGAGGTGATCGTGTACGAGGAGGTCGGCAGCGTGAACTGCTTGGCCAGCTCGGCGAGCCGCTCGGCCTCGGCCTTCTTCGCGGCTTCCTCCTCCGCCTTCTTCTTGGCGGCGGCGGCCTTGGCCTCGGCCTCCTTCTCCGCCTTGGCGGCGGCGTCGGCGGCGGCCTTCTCGGCCTTGGCTGCGGCGTCGGCGGCGGCCTTGTTCTCGACCTGGACCTGCTGCTGCTCGGCCTGCTGCATGATGCGCGCCCGCAGGACCTCACCGGCGTCGGAGGTGCCCTCGGCGGTGTCGTCGGCGGTCACGCCGAGGCTGCTGAGCGGGGTGGCGGAACCCTGGGGCTCCGGCTCGTCGTCGGAGATGAGCGAGCCGACGTTCGGCAGATCCGGCATCGAGATCGACACCGGGGGCTTGCCGGTCTGGGCGCTGGCCATGCCGCCCGCTCCGACGGCCGCGATGACGCCTACGCCGAGGACGGTGGAGCTGCGGGCGAGTCCGCCGCGCTGCTTGGCGACGCGGTGCCGGCCGCGTACGGGACGGATGGACTCCGCGGTGGGGTTCCACTCCTCCCAGGGGCCCTCTTCGGCGCGGTAGCCGTCGTAGCCGAAGGGTTCGGTGTCGTGCGTGCTCGGCACGAACGGGGCCTCGGGGGCAGGCCGGTTGGACGCCACGTGGGCGTACTCCTTTCCTTCCTTCCGCCTACCGGGTTAGCTGACGGGTTCGGAGCAGGAAGGTCTCCTACGCGCGTATACGTGCCGTGTCTCCACGGCGGCATACGCCCGATTCACCCCAAAGTGGTGGTTCCCCGGTTCCCTCACGGGATTCGGCGCGTGCGCACGGAGCCGCCTTCTGTGACGGCTGGGACGACCGCGCTGCGTTATCGAACGTTAATAGACGCGAGGGGCTGATTCCAAGCCGTTCCGCTTGATCGTTAAGGATCCCGGCCCGGACGTACGCCCCACCGTCGGCGAAAACCGGGCGAGTTGACCGGCCCTCAGATCACAACTTCACATCACAGGTTTCTGATGGCGCGTCAGTTGTTATGCGGAGGGCTGCCGCTTCGTCACCACCTGTGACGCCGGTCAGTGCCGGCGGCGTACGGCGAGCAACGCCATGTCGTCCGTCAGGCCGCCCCCGGCGTGCCGGCGCACGTCGTCGGCGAGGGTGTCGAGCAGATGGGCCGGGTGCCGGAAGACGCGGCCGGTCAGCCGCGTGTGCGGGTCGTAGAACCGGCCGAGCGCGTCGCGGGCCTCGGACAGTCCGTCGGTGTACAGCAGCAGCGTGGCACCGCCGGGGAAACCGGCCTGCTCGGCCCGGTCGGGCCACACGCCCAGGTCGCCCATCCCGAGCGGCAGCGCGAACTCCCCGGCCTGCACGGGGTGCACGGTGCCGTCGGGGTGCAGCAGCAGCGGCGGCGGGTGGCCGCGGTTGACGACGCGGACGATGCCGTCGCCGTGCGGGACCTCGGCGAGGACGGCGGTGGTGAACCCCTCGAAGGCGTCCAGCCCGTCCCGCCGGGTACCCTCCCGGGCCAGCGCCCGCTCCAGCCGCTGCGCGACCGCCTCCAGCGTCGCCTCCTGCTCGGCGGCCTCCCGGAAGGCGCCGATCACCACGGCGACGGCGGCCACCGCGCCCATGCCCTTGCCGCGCACGTCGCCGACGATGAGCCGCACGCCGCGCGCGCTGTCCTGCACCGCGTACAGGTCGCCGCCGATGAAGGCGTCGGCCTGCGCCGCCTCGTAGCAGGCGGCGATCTCGAAGCCGCCGATGCGCTCGGCGGGCTCGGGCAGCACGGCGCGCTGGGCGGCCTCGGCGATCTCGCGGGCGGAGGCGAGGCGCTCGTCGGTGCGGCGGACGAAGGCGTTCACGAAGACGGCGAGACCGGCGACCGTCGCGATGGTGATCAGTTCGGTGAGCGAGTCCACGTAGTGGATGACGCCCTTGCTGAGCTGGAGCCCGATGACGGTGGCGACCACGGCGAGGGCGGTGAGCACGGTGCCGCGCCGCGAGTAGAGGGGCGCCGCGACCAGGGGCGCGGCCGTGTAGAGCGGGCCGGCGGTGAAGTACCGGGGGGTGAAGAGGTCGTACAGGATGGCCACGACGATCAGGAGGACGGGGAGCAGGCGCACGAAGGTCCTGCCGTACGGGGTCCGCCGCCGGGCCGGTCCGGCGGGCGGCACGGGCATCGGGGCGGTGCCGAGGCCGGGGTCGGGCACGGGGTCGCCGGGCAGTCGGCCACCGGCCCTGGCATACGGGCCCTCGTCGTCCACGTCACCTGGCCGCACCACTCGATCTCCCGCCGCCCCTGCACGTCCACGCCGCTTGCCGTCCCGCTCTCCAGGTTTCCCGGAGGCGGGGCGGGGGGCGAGCCGTGCGGGCCGGTCGGGTGACGGGGGCGCGGGTATGGCCTGGACGCACCGAAGGCCGGAATCCTTGAGGATTCCGGCCTTCGGCCTTGAGTAGCGGGGACAGGATTTGAACCTGCGACCTCTGGGTTATGAGCCCAGCGAGCTACCGAGCTGCTCCACCCCGCGTCGTTGTGTCTCCAGTGTACGTCATGTCGGGGGCGGAACGCACACGCGTATCTCAGGGGCCCGGCAGATGACGGTTCGGGCCCTTCGCCGCCGCCTCGTACTCCGGCAGGACGACGACGGCGGCGCCCCCGGCGGCGAGCACTCCACTGCCGTCGGCCCCCGGCACGAACGTGTCCGGCTCCCGCCAGGCGGTGACCACCCGGCGCACCCCGGCGTCGAGGATCAGCCGGGCGCAGGGGGCGGGCCGGGAGGCGCGGCGGGCGCACGGTTCCAGGCTGCTGTAGACCGTGGCGGTCGCGAGCCGCGGATCCGCCGGGTCGGTCTTGGCGAGCGCGGCCTCCTCGGCGTGCACGACCGGGTCGCCGCCCTCCCGCGAGTGACCGCGCGCGAGCTCCGTCCCGTCGGCGGCGACGACCACCGCCCCCACGCTGAACGCCGTGCCGGACGGCGGGCACAGCTCGGCCAGCTCGCAGGCGAGCGCCAGCCAGTGCCGGTCGGCGGCGGACACGTCACCGGCGGTGCCCGGGGCGGTCGGCCGGTAGCGCATGAGCACGACGTCCTCGATCCGCCGCGTCTCCACCAGCCGGAGCCGGCCGCGCTGGTAGTCGCCGGGCCCGAACAGCCGGGGCGCGTCCGGGTCGCCGACGAACAGCGGGGCGAGGACCAGCTGGAGCTCGTCGGCGAGCCCTTCCCGCAGCAGCCGGCTGTGCACGATCCCGCCGCCCTCCACCATCAGCCGGCGCACACCCCGCCGGTCGTGCAGATGCTCCAGCGCCGCCCGCCAGTCGAGCGTGTCCCCGAGCGGCACGACGTCGGCGGCGATCCCGAGCGCGTGGGCCCGCCGGGCGCCGTCGTCGGTGGTCAGGAGGACCTTGTCGCCGCCGGTGTGCCAGAAGTTCGCCGCCGGGTCCAGCTCGCCCGATCCGCTGACCGTGACCTTCAGCGGGTACTCCGGCTTCCCCGCGGCGGCCCGGGCGGCGCGTCGCCCGGGCGAGTTCACCAGCAGCCGCGGGTTGTCGGCCCGGATCGTGCCGGCGCCGACCAGGATCGCGTCGACCGACGCCCGCACCTCGTCGACCCGGTCGAAGTCGGCCGGGGAGGACAGCAGAAGCCGCTCGGGGCCGGTGTCGTCCAGGTAGCCGTCGAGGGAGACGGCGGCGGAGAGCAGGACGTACGGGAGGGGCATGGGCGTACTCCGGTGGGGCGGGCGGACGGCGACGGGTGCGGCGGGGCCACCCTAGGCGGCCGTGCCGCCGGCGCCCGGTACCGTGTGCTCTGCCCACCGCTCGACGTGCCGCACCGGCCGCGCGGGCGAGGGCTCACCGTCTCCGCCGTGACGTTTGTGGTGCGCGGCGCGCTGTACGTATCGGCCCGCCCGTGTGACGGGTGTGGCTCACGCTGCTTTCTGAGGCCTTAGCGGGCTTGCCATATGGGGTGGGTTTGTCATGAGTCGTCGTACGTCGTCGCACGCGTACAGACCGCTGAGTTTGAAACGACGGGCGTGGCTGACGCTCGGTGCCGTGGTCCTGGGGGGCGGGGGCGTGGTGACGTACGCGGTCGCCAGCCCGTCCGACGACCCCGGTACGGCGGGCCGGGCCAAGCGGCCCGTGAAGGTGTACGACCTCGCGCTGAAGGGCACCGCGAGCGGCAAGCGGGAGCTGCCGCGCACGGGCACCGCGCAGTTCTCGCTGGTCGGCGTGTCCTGGTCGGGGCCCGTCGAGGGCCTCGACGGGCGGGCGCAGGTGCGCACCCGCGATCTGGAGAGCGGTGCGTGGGGCTCCTGGCAGGACCTGGAGGTGAACATCGACCCGCCGGAGGACCCGGAGGCGGGGATGCGCGGCGCGTCCGAGCCGCTGTGGGTCGGTCCCTCGGACGGCGTGGAGGTCCAGGTCCTCCACGAGGACGGCACCACCGGCGCGCTGCCCAAGGGTCTCCAGGTCAACCTGGTCGACCCCGGTGTGGTGACCAAGGCCGAGACGCAGGCGACCGGTCCGGCGGCGTTCGTCGCCGAGGAGAGCAGCCCGGCGGCCACGCCCACCGACGGCACGGCGCCCACCGACGGCACGACCGCGACGCCGGCCGACGATGGGACCGGCAGGACGTCGCCCGCGCCGGCCGGCAGCACGTCCCCGGCACCCACCGACACCACGACCGCGCCGGTGCCCACCGGCTCGCCGACCGCCTCCACGTCGCCGAGCCCGTCGGCCACCACGCCCACGGCGCCGCCGTCCGCGCCGGCGTCCACCGTGCCCAAGCCGCCGATGACCTCGCGCGCCGGCTGGGGCGCCGACGAGTCGCTGAGCCCCGACCCGTCCGAGTACACGGCCGACGTGAAGGCCGTCTTCGTCCACCACACCGACGGGGCCAACGACTACTCCTGCGCCGACTCCGCGGCGATCGTGCGGGGCATCTACGCGTACCACACGCAGGTCAACGGCTGGAACGACGTCGGTTACAACTTCCTGGTCGACAAGTGCGGCACCGTCTTCGAGGGCCGCAAGGGCGGTTCCGACCTGCCCGTCCTCGGTGCGCACACCTACGGCTGGAACCGGGAGTCCGCCGGCATCGCGGTGCTCGGTGAGTACACCTCCACCGGTGCCTCCAGCGCCGCGCTGGCCTCGGTCGCCCGCGTCGCCGCCTGGAAGCTCGGCCAGTACGGCGCCGACCCGGCCGGCACGGTGCAGCTCAACGCCGGGGCGAGCCAGAAGAACTACTTCGGCACCGGCTTCACCGCGAACACCAAGTACACCTTCAACCGGATCTCCGGCCACCGCGACGGCTACAACACGCAGTGCCCGGGCAACTCCCTCTACGCCCAGCTTCCGACCGTCCGCGCCTGGGCGTCCGGCCCGGTGCAGGGGCTGAAGGTGGCCTCGGTCGGCGGCGCGGCCCTGTCCGGCTCGACGTACTACACGAAGGGCGCCCTGAGCGTGAAGTGGGCGGCCACCACGCCCGCGTCGCTGGTCAGGAACTACCAGCTGCTGGTCGACGGCAAGGCCGTCGTCACCACCTCCGGTACGGCCACCTCCGCGAACACGACCCTGCCCCTGGGCAGCCACACCGTCGCGGTGCGGGCGGTGCACCAGTCCGGCAAGGCCGTGACCACCACCGCGCTGAAGGTCGTCGCGGAGACGACCGCGCCGGTGTTCGGCACCACGCCGAAGCTCTCCCTGCGCACCGGCACGGTCAACACCACCGCCGTCCCGGTCACCCTCGCCTGGAAGGCGACCGACGACAAGGCGCTGCGCGGGGTGAAGCTGCTGTCCCCGACGGCCACCACCTTCCCGCCGACCTGGACGGCCAACAACCGCACCGCCGCGTCGGGCTCGGCCGCCACCTGGTCGATGCAGGCGTACGACTACGCCGGCAACTACCGCAACGCGTCCGCCTCCTACACCCCGCTCATCCTCCAGGAGACGTCGGCGGTGCGGTCCGGCAGCTGGACGAGCCGTTCCTCCGCCAGCTACCTGGGCGGCAAGTCGTACTCCAGCGGCTCCAAGGGCGCGGCGCTCACCTGGACCTTCACGGGCCGTTCCGTCTCCTGGGTGGCGTCCCGGGCCTCCAGTTCGGGCCAGGTGTACGTGTACGTCGACGGCGTCAAGGCCGCCACGGTCGACCTGAAGTACGCCGGCACGCTCTACCGGCAGGCGGTCTGGACGAAGACCTGGGCCGGCAGCGCCAAGCACACCGTGAAGATCGTCGTGGTCGGCACCAGCGGCCGTCCCACCGTCACCACGGACGGTCTCGTCTACATCAAGTAGCGCCCGGACGACGACGAGGCGCCCGGACCGGCTTTCCGCCGGTCCGGGCGCCTCGTCGCAGGTAGGCCCTGTGGGACTCGAACCCACAACCAATGGATTAAAAGTCCTGGCCAAAGCTTGCTGGGTGGTTCCGGACGCTGGTTCGGTATCCGGAACCACCTGGTCAGAGCATGCGCGCCGTGAGTGCCGATCCGCCGCGCGGCGGGTTGTGTCACACCGTCCGCTCACGCATCGCTCACGCATGTGGGGCGTTCTCACCTGCGGCGGAGTGGGTGGCTCTGGGCGGCTGTCAGACGTGCGTCTGTAGGATCTCGTGACTCGTGCCCTAGGCTCAGGCTGTGAGCTGCGGCTTCTCGTGAAATCTCACGCCGCGTCTGGCAGTTCAGTCTCAGGACCGTGTCCAAATCCTCGGCATGCTCGCCGAGCGGTATCCGCCGTGAATACCAGCTTACGCGGCCACTGACGGGCCGTCGGCTAGATCATGCAGCCCACAGCCGGCCGGATCCGAAAGACCGTCAACTCCCATGCTGCGGCGGCTCGGATGGCTGTACGCTCGTATCATCGCCGCCGCTGAGGGCGATCTGTTTGGCAGTTGGTGGACACCGCGGTATCCACCGGCAGGACCTGAGTACGCCGCTCGCACGGGCGGGTACCCGGATTCCGCCTACAGATCACCGAAGCGACGCCGGGTCAGCCCTGTGATGGACCGCGGTCCTCACCGAGGCGGGCACGGGTGCGTTGCGCTCCTATGGCGCTCTGCTCGCGTACGCCGATCACCGGCCGCGAGCCCGCCTCGCGTCGGCCCATGCGAATGAGGCCCTGTGAGCACCATCGACACCACGGACGAGCGCGACGACATCGACGGCATCGAGGTCATCGACATCCGCTCCGGCGACCGCTCCACGCCGTTCGAGCACCGCGTAGAGCCGGTCAGCAAGACCACCAAGGCGATCAAGTTCCTCGAAGGCAAGCGCCCCGACATCCAGATCTCCTCCTCCGCCGTCCGCCGGATCGCGTTCGGCGCGGTCGAGCCCGCACTCCTCGAAGGCGCCCGCCTGGAGCGCCACCGCGTCGAAACCGGCTGGCTGAGCGTCATCACCTACCGCGCGTACACGCTGCTGCTGTCCCCCGCGATCGAGAATGACCGGCTCCTGGACGAGGCCCACTACGCGGCCGACCCGGACACCAGCAACAACCAGCGGGTCCTGGCCATGCCCACCGCGCACGACACCGACGCCACCCTCGTCTACACCGACGCCATGGACGACCTCCTCGCCGCTATCGACCGGGCGTCCAAGAGCGTGGGGAAGAGCAACCCGCAGGAAGTCGGCCGACGCATCGTGGAACGACCCCTGACGGCCGTCCCTGTCACCTTCCTCAACCCCGGACGGCACCCCGACGACGACCTGAGCATCGTCGACGGCAACAGCCGCTGGGCGTCCTGCACCGCCGACATCAAGGTCCCGTCCAGCTCGATTCGCCCCACCAACGCCAAGGACCCCGAGAGCCTGCTTCCGTCCCACCTCATGCGGCTTCCCTTGACCGAGCGGCGGGATCTCGTCCGGGAGATCGTCAAGAACGCCCACCGGGACATCAACGCCGCCACCGGCACGAGCAGGGCGGCCCGTGCCAAGCGCGACCAGGCCACCAGGCTCCTCAACGCGATGACCGTCCCGGTGCAGGTCATCGTCGGCTACACCGACGACAACCCGTCCATGGGTATGCGGCGCTTCCCCGTTGCGGTCCGCTCGCTGTTGATGCGCATGAACGTCGGGGTGAAGTCGTTCGAGCCGTCCTCGCAGAACGGTGTCAC
>NZ_WWHX01000047.1 GCF_009862125.1 Streptomyces sp. SID5910 | reverse complement strand
GGGGTGGGCGTAGACGAGGTCCTCGGCGTCCTCCAGGGTGCCGACGACGACGATCCCGCGCAGCAGCCGCCGTACCGCCGGCATCAGGTCAGCGGGCCCGCGCACGAGGTCGGCGGCGTACGGCGGCCCGTCGCTCCGCGGCTCGTGCGGTACGTCGTCGGGGGCGCCGGCGAGCAGCAGGGCGGCGCGGCCCGCGTCCTGCTTGCGCAGGTGCCGGATGGCGTCGGCGGCGGCCGCGGGGGACGTCACCGCGAGGGCGTCGGCGGCAGCGGCGAAGGCGGCGGCGACGGCGACCTCGTGGCCCGGCGTCACGGTGAGCAGCCCGGCGGCGGGGCCGAGCAGTCCGCCGAGGGCGTCGCGGGCGGCGAGCAGCGCACCGGTGCCGTCCTTGCGGCGCAGGCCCAGGGCGAGGGCGTCGTGGCGGGCCT
>NZ_WWHX01000463.1 GCF_009862125.1 Streptomyces sp. SID5910 | reverse complement strand
GGCCCGGGCGGCGGTCCGGGGGCCGGGGCCGGGTGCCGGTGGCGGCCCGGCGGCCGGGGAGGGTGCGCCCTCGGGACCTGCTCCTTCTCCCACGCCCGCACCCTCTCCTGCACCCACGCCCACTCCTACGCCCGCACCCGCTCCCGATGCCGTGGGCGACGGTCAGCCCCCGGCGACCCCGGCGACCCCGGCCCCCTCGGCGTCCGCACCGGCCCCCGCGCCCGGCGCCTGGCCCACCGCGGCTCCCGC
>NZ_WWHX01000462.1 GCF_009862125.1 Streptomyces sp. SID5910 | reverse complement strand
GGAGCAGGTCCTTGGCCAGTTCGGCGCCGCGCCCGCCGCCGACCGCGGTCGACACCACGACACAGGCCGCGTCGACGTCGTCGGGCAGCCGCTCGACCGCGTCGTACAGCGGGACGCCGTACTCCTCGGCGAGTGCCGCGGAGCGGGCACTGCCCCGGGCCAGGATGCCGGCGAGCCGGAAGCGTTCGGGCGCACGGGCGAGGGCCGCGGCGTACACCTGGCCGAAACGGGTGCCGCAGACGACGACGCGCATCGGGCGGGTCATCGGCGCTCCGCGGGCCGCGCGGTGAGCGCGTCCGCCAGGCGCGTCACATGGGGCCTCCGCAGGCAGCTGAAGTGATCGCCCGGTACGTCGACCACCGTCACGTCCCCCAGGCACGTCCCGCGCCAGAACGCGCTCGTGTCGTCCGTGGGTCCGGGGGCGCCCGGCACGGGCTCGACGGGGCGCAGGAAGGTGATGTCCCCCGCGTACGGCAGCGGATCGTACTGCGCCACCGCGTCGCGGATCCGTGCGAGGACCGCCGGCGGGGAGGGCATGCGGTGGCCGGACACCAGGGTCAGCCGCCGTACCGTCACGTCGGCCTCGCTCAGGGCGCGGGCCAGTTCCAGGGCGACCGGGCCGCCGAGGCCGTGGCCGATGATCTCCACGGCGTCGAACCCGGCGGCCCGCACCTCGCGGGCGTATCCCCCGGCCAGTTCCTCGACGAGGTCCGGTGCGGCGAGGTCGGGGCACGGGTCGCCGTCGGGTACGGCGATCCCGAACAGGGGCGCGTCCGTGCCGAGTTCGGTGATGAGCGCGTCGTACGGCGTCAGGGTGCCCGATCCGTCGTACACCAGCAGCCGCACCGGTCCCGCCCCGGATCCGGCGAGCGGGATCAGCGCCGAGGTGCGGGCCGCCGGGGCCGCCTCCGTGGCCGGAGCCGCCTCGGCGCCGGACCGCAGCGACCGGGCCAGGCCGGCGACCGTGGGGGTGTCCAGCAGGGCGCGGAGCAGGGTGTCGAAGGTGAGGTGCGCCGCCTCGGGCACGAGTTCGCGGATCCGCCCGACGAACCGGGCCGCCAGCAGCGAGTCCCCACCCGCGTCGAAGAAGCCCGCCTCGCGGCTCGGCGGCTCGGCTCCGAGGGTCTCGGCCCACAGGTCGGCGATCCGTCGCTCGACGCCCGGGTGCGGCGGCTCGGAGGGCTCGTCGCGCGACGCGGTGGGTGCCGGGGCCGAGGCGAGCAGCTTCTTCCGGTCGACCTTGCCGTTCGGGGTCAGCGGCAGCGAATCCACGAGGCGCACCCGCGCGGGGACCATGTGCGCCGGCAGCCGGTCGGCCACCCAGCCGACGAGCTCCCCGGCCTCGACGGATCCGGACTCCCGCCGGGGGATCACGAAGGCGACCAGGGCCCGTTCGAAGGCGCTGTCGCCCGCCGCCAGGACCACCGCCGTGCCCACCATCGGGTGTTCGCCGAGCACGGCCTCGATCTCGCCGAGTTCGATCC
>NZ_WWHX01000461.1 GCF_009862125.1 Streptomyces sp. SID5910 | reverse complement strand
AGGGAATTCTGGGTGCGGACCATCCCGATACTCTGACTGCGCGCTCGAGCCTAGCCTTTTCCTATTGGGAGGCGGGGCGGACGAGCGATGCCATTGACATCGAGGAGAAGGTGGTCGCCGATCGTGAGCGGGTTGCGGGTGCGGACCACCCCAGCACCCTGACCGCGCGTGCCAACCTCGCCGCTTCCTATCAGCAGGCGGGGCGGATGGGTGAGGCCATCGATTTGCTGGAGCAGGTGGCTGGGGATCGTGAGCGGACTCTGGGGGCGGACCATCTCGATACCCTGACCGCGCGTGCCGGCCTCACTGTCTACTACCAGGCGGTCGGGCGGCTGAGTGAGGCCATCGAAGTCGGGGAGCAGGTGGCTGGAGATCGTGAGCGGATTCTGGGTGCGGACCATCCCGACACTCTGACTGCGCGCTCGAGCCTCGCTTTTTTCTATTGGGAGGCGGGGCGGACGAGTGAGGCGATTGACATCGAGGAG
>NZ_WWHX01000460.1 GCF_009862125.1 Streptomyces sp. SID5910 | reverse complement strand
GGGTAGTCGCCCGGGACGGTCGCCTCCACGCGTCCGCCGCCGGTCAGCGGGGACTCGCCGGCGCCGACGCGGCCCCACAGCGACTCGTCCTCCTCGCCCCAGCCGGGGCCCGGCCGCTTGCCCTCGCGCAGCGCGGCCTCCTGCGGGTCGAGGCCGTGCTTCACATAGCCCGCCTGCGAGCCCAGGACCCGGAAACGCGGGCCGAGCTGGGCGGCGGTGGAGGAGACGTAGAGGTGGGAGCGGACGCCGTTCGCGTGCGTGATCGCGATGAACGTGTCGTCGTCCGCCTCGGCGCCCGCGCGCCGCACGACCGACTCGGCGTACACCTGCGTGGCCGGGCCGAACAGGACGAGCGCCTGGTCGACGACATGGCTGCCGAGGTCGTAGAGGAGGCCGCCGATCTCCGCCGGGTCGCCCGACTCGCGCCAGCCGCCCTTGGGCTTCGGCCGCCAGCGCTCGAAGCGGGACTCGAAGCGCCACACGTCGCCGAGCGCGCCCTCGTCCAGCAGCCCCCGCAGGGTGAGGAAGTCGTTGTCCCAGCGGCGGTTCTGGAAGACGGAGAGCAGCAGACCGCGCTCCTTCGCCAGCGCCGCCAGCTCGCGCGCCTCGGCCGCCGTGCCCGCGACCGGCTTGTCCACGACGACCGGCAGACCGGCCTCCAGGGCACGCCGGGCCAGCGGTACGTGGGTCTTGTTCGGGGACGCGATGACGATCAGGTCCAGCTCGGCGGCCCGGTCGAACAGCTCGTCCGGCGTGGCGACGGTCCGCACGTCCGGGAACTCGTCGCGGGCCTGCCGCTGCCGGTCCGGGTTCGAGGTGACCACCGTGTCCAGGGCCAGGCCCTCGGTGGCGGCGATCAGCGGGGCGTGGAAGACGGAGCCGGCGAGGCCGTAGCCGACGAGACCGACGCGCAGAGGGGTGCCGGGGGGAGTACCAGTCATACGTCCACTTTCGCAACGCTGTTGCCAAAGTGCAAGCGCCGGGGACAATGGGGGGCGTGAACAGGGCTGACGGCGAGGGAACGGACGACGGTGGCGACGGTACGCGGAGTGGCGCGGGCGTGCGCGGGGGCGGGGGCGGTGGCGTGCGTGCCGTGGCCGGCGGGGCGAATCTGCTCGCCCTGCGCAGTCACAACACCGCCCTCGTCCTCGACCTGCTGCGCAGCGCCGGTACGGAGGGCATAAGCCGCCTCGAACTCGCCGAGCGCACCGGGCTCACCCCGCAGGCGGTCAGCAAGATCACCGCCCGGCTGCGGGCGGAGGGGCTCGCCGCCGACGCCGGGCGCCGCGCCTCCACGGGCGGCAAGCCGCGCACGGTGCTGCGGCTGGTGCCGGAGGCGGGGCACGCGGTGGGCGTGCATCTGGACCGGGACGAGCTGCGGGCGGTGCTGGTGGACCTCGTCGGGACGGTCGTGGGGGAGCGCCGGTCCCCGCTGGACCTGGGCGCGGGGGCGCCGGCCGTGCTGGAGGGGGTGGCGGGGGCGGCGGGGGAGCTGGTCGCCGAGGTGTTGGGGGTGCCGGGCGGGCATACCGGCGGTGCGCTGGGCGGGCACGCCGCCGACGTGGAGGGCGGGCGTCTCGCCGGCGTGCCCACGCTGCTCGGGCTGGGGGTGGCCCTCCCGGGGCCGCTCGACCACGCCCGGGGCGTGCTGCACCGGGTCACCGGCTTCCCGGAGTGGGACGGCTTCCCGCTGCGGGACGCGCTGACCCGGCGCCTGGGTGTGCCGGTCGTCGTCGACAAGGACACCAACGCGGCGGCTCTCGGGCTGGCGGTCGCGGGCGAGGGAGGTGGCGAGGGCGGCTCCTTCGCCTATCTGCACCTCGGTACGGGGCTCGGCGCCGGCCTCGTCTTCGGCGGCGCCGTGCACCGGGGCGCCCGGACCGGTGCCGGCGAGTTCGGGCACCAGGTCGTCCAACTGGACGGGCCGCCCTGCACCTGCGGCGGGCGCGGCTGCATCGAGGCCCTGTGCCTGGGCGCCGTCGCCCGCGGCGACCTCGCGGAGGCGGCGCGGGTGCTGGGCGCGGGCGCCACCAACCTCGCCGGGCTGCTGGACATCGACCTGGTCCTGCTCGGCGGGCGTACCGTCGCCGCCGCGCCCGACGTGTTCGTCTCCGGGGTCGGCGCCGTCCTCGACGCCCGGGCCCGGCGCGAGGGCGGGCGTGAGGGCGCCGTACCGGTGCGGATCGCGCCCGGCGGGACACGCGGGGTCGCCCAGGGCGCGGCCCAGCTGCTGCTCGCGCCGCTGTTCGGACGGGGCGAGGGGCACTGAGCCGGCGCCCGGACCGACCCGGGGGCAGCGCCCGTACCGACCCGGCAGCCCCGTCACGGCACCCCCTACGCCGAACGAGCGCACCCGCACCGCCGTTAGAGGGGCACACCCCGAACGGCGGTCCCCGTGACCGGAACCCTCCGACACGCTCATGTGTTTATGCGACTGTTCACGCCCGCGTCCCCCTGCCTGGCGGCGGCAGCCGCCCTCCTGGCCGTCGCCGGCCCGGCCGCCGCCGCAGCCCTCGCCGATGCCCCGGTCCCCGTCGGCTCCAGCGCCCCGCTGCCCGCCTGCACGGCCCCCGACGACCACACCTTCCCGCTCACCACCCGCCTCCACGGCGGCCCGAGCGCCTACGAGTCCGGCGGCGGCTTCGGCGTCTGGTACCTGGACCTCACCAACACCACGTCCCGCACCTGCGAGGCCGTCCACCCGGTCGTCGTCCTCGTCGACGAACGACGGGCCATGAAGCCGGAACAGGCCCGCCTGGAGTTCTACGACGGTGACCGCCCCCGTCCCGTCATCTTCGAGGCGACCGACCGCGACGAGCTGATCGGCGCCTTCGGAGAGGGAGAAGGAAAGGGCGAGGAAGGGGTCGACGCCGCCTTCCCCGGCTTCACCGTCGGCCCCGGCAAGACCCTCACCGTCAAGGTGCGGCTCGCGCTCACCTCGGACACGGCGCCGGGGCAGGTCACCGCCAACGCCGCCGTCGTCCAGCGCCGCGGCGACGACGGCGACTGGGTCGGCCAGTCGAACGACTACCGCTTCCGCGTCGGGAGCGGCGGCCCGTCCGACGAGCCCGCCGACGAGTCGGCCGCCGCGGGGAGCGCCGAGCCCGTCGCGCCCTCCGTCGCCTCCACGCCGGACAGCCGGGGCACCGGGTTCCCGTTCGCCGACGAACTCGCCGGCACGGGCCTGGGCCGCCTGGACGCCGCCCTCGCCACCGCGGCCCTGCTCCTCGCCACCGGCGCAGCGGCCGTACTGCTCTCCCGCAGACGCCGCTGATGCCGCAGACCCGCCCCTGAAGAGGTCCCCCCTGCTCCCCTCCCCCCGCGTCTGCGACGATCCCTGCGTGGACTACCCGAACGACCAGGCCCCCGGCGCCCCCGTCCGCTCCGGGATCCCGGAGCACGGCCGTGTGCCGAAGTACTACGCCGTCAAGGCGCGCATCGACCGTCTCGTGGGCGAGCTGGGGGAGGGCAGCGCCATCCCCACCGAGCGGGACCTCTCCGAGCGGTACGAGGTCGCCCGCGAGACCGTCCGGCAGGCCCTGCGCGAGCTCGTGCTGGAGGGCAAGCTGCGCCGGCAGGGGCGCGGCACGGTGGTCGCCGGACCCAAGCTCGCCCAGCCGCTGTCCCTGGCCAGCTACACCGAGGGCGTCCGGCGCCAGGGCCGTACCCCCGGCCGCGCGCTCGTCACCCTCGACCGCTTCCCCTGCCCCGAGCCGCTAGCCGCCGAGACCGGCCTCACGCGCGGCGAGCCCGTCTGGCACCTGGAGCGCGTGCTGCTCGCGGACGACGAGCGGGTCGGCCTGGAGAGCACGTACGTCGCCGTGGCCCGCATGCCCGACCTGGACACCGCCTTCGACCCGGACTCGTCCTTCTACGCCCACCTCGCCGCGCAGGGCATCGCCTTCGGGGACGCCGACGAGCGGATCGAGACCGTGCTGGCCACTCCGCGCGAGGCCCTGCTGATCGGCACCCCGCCCGCTCTGCCGATGCTGCTCATCCACCGCGTCTCCCGCGACACGGAGGGCCGCCCGCTGGAGCGGGTCCGCACCCTCTACCGGGGCGACCGCTTCTCCTTCACCGCCCATCTCCAGGGCTGAAAAGCGCCGGAAAGCAGAGGGAAAGTACCGTTATTACCCACCCTTGAGTATCACGAAAAGATAACGGGTCTAGCCCAAACGTGGTGACCAGTTCACGCTCTCGTTGTCAGCCGGATTCCTCCGGTTCCCCGATGCCAAGGAGTGTTGCGGTCGTGAGAGTGATAGTCGTCGGAGCCGGCGTGGTGGGCACCATGCACGCCTGGCACGCAGTGGAACGCGGCCACGAGGTCGTACAGATCGAGCGCGAGACCGAGGCGCGCGGCGCCTCGCTGCGCAACTTCGGCCAGATCTGGGTGAGCGGCCGCGCGGGCGGCGAGGAGCTGGAGACCGCGCTGCGGGCCCGGGAGCTCTGGGAGGAGATCGGCGGCCGGATCCCGGCGCTCGGCTTCCGCCCGAACGGCTCCCTGACCCCCCTGCGCGGCGACCTCGAACGCGCCGTCGCCGAGGCCGCCGTCGCCCGCCCGGACGCCGCCGCCCGCGGCCACAAGCTCCTCACCCCCGGTGAGGCGCGGGCACTCAACCCCGCCCTGCGCGGCGAGTTCGACGCGGCCCTGTACTGCGAGCGGGACGCGGCCGTCGAACCGCGCACCGCCCAGCTCGCCCTGCGCGCCGAGCTGCTGAAGTCCCCGCGCTACACCTTCCTGCCCGGCCGCGAGGTCCGCGACGTCGTCGGCGAGAACGCCGTCCGCGACGACCACGGCGACACGCACACCGGCGACGTCGTCGTCCTCGCCACCGGCGCCTGGCTCGGCGGCCTCGTGCGCGAGCTGGCCGGACCTGACCTGCCCGTGCGCCGGGTCCGCCTCCAGATGATGCAGACCGACCCCCTCGGCGAACCGCTGACCACCTCGGTCGCCGACGCCGACAGCTTCCGCTACTACCCCGCGTACGGCTCGCCCACCCTGGACGAGCTGAACGCCCGGCAGCCGCAGCCGGCCACGGCCGCGGAGCACAGGATGCAGCTCCTGATGGTCCAGCGCGCCGACGGCGGCCTGACCATCGGCGACACCCACGAGTACGAGCACCCCTTCGCCTTCGACACCGTCGAGGACCCCTACGAGCACCTCACCGGCGTCGTCGAGTCCCTGCTCGGCCGCCCGCTGCCGAGGATCCGCCGCCGCTGGGCCGGGGTGTACGCGCAGTGCACCGACACGAGCCGGGTCGTGCACCGGCAGCAGGTGCGCGACGGCGTCTGGCTGGTCACCGGGCCCGGCGGGCGCGGCATGACCTGCTCGCCCGCGATAGCCGAGACCACCGCGAACGAACTGGGCTGGTGAAAGCACTCATGAACCCGACAGACATCCGCCTCGTCGTCCTCGACATGGCCGGCACCACCGTCGCCGACGGCGGCCTGGTCGAGCGCGCCTTCGACGCCGCCGCCCGCGAACTCGGCGTCGAGCCCGGCACCGCCGACCACGCCGAGAAGCTGGACTACGTCCGCGCCACCATGGGCGAGTCCAAGATCTCCGTCTTCCGGCACCTCTTCGGCGACGAGGACCGCGCCCAGCACGCCAACGCCGCCTTCGAGAAGGCGTACGGCGAATCCGTCGACGGCGGCCTGATCGCCCCGGTCCCCGGCGCCCGCGAGGCCGTCGAGGAACTCGCCGCCGACGGCCGCACCGTCGTCCTCACCACCGGCTTCGCCCGGGTCACCCAGGACGCCATCCTCGGCGCCCTCGGCTGGCAGGACCTGGTGCCGCTCACCCTGTGCCCCGCCGACGCGGGCGGGCGCGGACGGCCGTACCCGGACATGGTCCTGGAGGCGTTCCTGCGCACCAAGGCCGCCGACTCCCTCGCTCAGGTGGCCGTCGTCGGCGACACCTCGTACGACGTGCTGAGCGGCGTACGCGCCGGCGCGGGCCTCGTCGCCGGGGTGCGCACCGGGGCCCACGGCGACGACGCCTTCCGCGAGGCCTGCGCCACCCATGTGCTGGACTCCGTCGCCGCCCTGCCCGCCCTCCTGCGGGGAGCAGCCGGCTGATGAGTGCCAGCAGCGGCATCCGCTTCGACTCGGTCACCGTCGCCTACGACGGCAACGTCGTCCTGGACGCCCTCGACCTCACGGTCGGACCGGGCGAGGTCATGGCGCTGCTCGGGCCGTCCGGATCCGGCAAGACCACCGCGCTGCGGGCGGTCGCCGGGTTCGTACGGCCCGCCTCCGGGCGGGTCCTCCTCGGCGACCGGGACGTCACCGGCCTGCCCCCGCACCGGCGGGGCATCGGCATGGTCGTCCAGAGCTACGCCCTCTTCCCCCACATGCGGGTCGAGGACAACGTCGCCTTCGGTCTCAAGGCCCGCAAGGTGTCCAGGGCCGAGATCCGCGAACGGGTCGGCGAGGCCCTGGAGATGACCGGCATGGCCGCCTACGCCCGCCGCCATCCGCGCGAGCTGTCGGGCGGCCAGCAGCAGCGCGTCGCCATCGCCCGGGCGCTGGCCATCCGGCCGGGGGTCCTGCTGCTGGACGAACCGCTGTCCGCGCTGGACGCCCAGCTCCGTTCGGGCATGCTCGCCGAGCTGGCCCGCCTCCACCGCGAACTGCCCGACGTGTCGATGCTGTACGTCACCCACGACCAGGTCGAGGCGCTCACCCTCGCCGACCGGATCGCGGTGATGGACAACGCGAGGCTGCGCGCGTGCGGGACGCCTAGGGCGCTGTACCGGGCGCCGGCCGACGCGTTCACGGCGTCCTTCGTGGGCGGCGCGAACCTGCTGCCGGTGACCGTGGGGGTCGCGGGCGTGTCCTTCGGGGACGCGGAGATCAAGGTCGCCACGGAGGGGGTCGCCCCGGGGGCGACGGCGACCCTGTGCGTACGTCCGCATCTGGTCGGGCTCGGTGACGGGCCCAACCGGCTCACCGGCACGGTGGGGGAGGTCCAGTGGCGGGGGGCCACGCATCGGCTCCTCGTGGACGTGGCCGGGCACCGGGTCATGGCCGACGTGCGGGAACTTCGGACGCCGCCGGTGGTGGGGGAGGCGGTGAGGTTGCACTTCGCGTCCGACGACGTCGTGTTGCTGCCTGCGGGGGTGGGCCGTGGCTGAGGTTGTTGCCGAACCGCGGCCCGGTGGGGGCTTGGCGCGCAGTTCCCCGCGCCCCTTCGGGGCGCTGATCTGGGCCTTGCCTCCAGTGGTCCTGCTTGCTCTCGTGTTCCTCTACCCCCTCGCCCTCGTCGTTCAGCAGTCCTTCCAGCCCGACAGCGGTGGGACCTCGGTCCAGCCCTACGCCGACGTGTTCGCCTCCGAGGCGTTCCGGGAGGCGCTCTGGACGACCGTCTGGCTCGCCGTGGCCTCCACCGTCGGGTGTCTCGTGCTCGGGTTCGTGCTCGCGCTGGTCATCGCCTTCGTGCCCTTCCCGGGGGCGAAAGCGGTCTCCCGGTTCATCGATGTCTTTCTCTCCTTCCCCTCCTTCCTCATCACGCTCGCCCTGCTCTTCGTCTACGGCACGGTCGGCATGGCCAACGGGGCGTGGACGGGCGTCACGGGTGCCGCCGAGGGGCCCTTCCAGTTCCTCACCACGCCCTGGGGCGTCCTCCTCGCGGAGATCACGTACTTCACCCCGTTCGTGATGCGCCCACTGCTCGCCGCGTTCTCCCAGATCGACACCGCGCAGATCGAGGCGGCCGGCTCGCTGGGCGCCCGGGCCCCGCGGATCGTGCGGCGGATCATCCTGCCGGAGGCGCTGCCCGCCCTCGCGGCCGGCGGCAGCCTCGTCCTCGTCCTGTGCCTCAACGAGTTCGGCATCGTCCTGTTCACCGGCGCCAAGGGCGTCACGACCCTGCCGATGCTCGTCTACGGCAAGGCGATCCTGGAGTCCGACTACCCGGGCGCCTGCGTGGTCGCCGTCGTCAACGTACTGATCTCCGTGGGCCTGTACGGCCTCTACCGGGTGGTGAGCCGCCGTGCTGGTGCATAGCCGCAAGGGGAGGTGGGCCCTGTGGGCCGTCTTCCTCGTCCTCTTCCTCCCCCTGTTCGCCCTGCCCCTCCTCGTCGTCCTCGGCGCCTCCTTCGCCGCCCACTGGTCCAGCGTCCTGCCCTCCGGTTTCACCACCGCCAACTACCGGGCCGCCACCCGCGGCGAGGCCCTCCAGGCGCTCACCACCAGCCTGGTCACCGCCCTCACCGCGAGCCTGCTCGCGCTGGCCGTCGGCACCTGGGCCGCGCTCGCCGCCGCCGCGCTGAAGAAGCGGTACCGCAGGGTGATGGACGCCCTGTTCGTGCTGCCGGTCGCCGTGCCCTCGGTGGTCGTCGGCCTCGCCGTCCTGGTCGCGTACTCGCAGCCGCCGTTCCTCCTCAACGGCACCCGCTGGATCGTGATCGTCGCCCACACCGTGCTGGTCACCGCCTTAGATCG